>JBDHQQ010000184.1:0-4506 GCA_039807145.1 Pseudoxanthomonas sp.
ATACATGGACGCGCGATCCCACCCGCGCATGTCACGACTGCACCCAGTTCCCGGCCGACCCGACGCCGTTGCCGCAGGCCCGGGCAGGCACCGAACGCATGCCCCCATCGCGGTCCCGGCGCCTGAACCGGCCACCACCTGCGCACCCCGGCGTGCCTTCACCAGGCCCAAGCACCCAGCGGACGCGCATCGGGCGAGCGCCGCCACGGCGCAAGCTGAACCCCACCCGCACTCCTGCCGCGGAAGCCGTCATCGGCGGCCCACGCCACCGGTGGTTTGCTTGCCCCACCCCGGAATGGGGGCGAAAATACCGGTCCAGCTGAAACGCGAAGAACATGATCGACTCCGTCCGCTATCCGCGCCTGTCGCGCATCCAGACCCCGCACGATCTGCGCACGTTCGAGGAAACCGAACTGACCGCGGTCGCCGGCGAGCTGCGCGATTACCTGATCGAATCCGTGGGCCGGAGCGGCGGCCACTTCGCCGCCGGGCTGGGCGTGATCGAACTCACCGTCGCCCTGCACTACCTCTACGACACCCCGGTCGACCAGCTGGTGTGGGACGTCGGCCACCAGACCTACCCGCACAAGATCCTGACCGGCCGCCGCGACACCATCCACACGGTCAAGCAGAAGGACGGCGTGGCGCCGTTCCCCAAGCGCGAGGAAAGCGAGTACGACACGTTCGGCGTCGGCCATTCCTCGACCTCGATCTCGGCGGCGCTGGGCATGGCCATCGCGCGCCAGCGCCAGGGCGACGAGCGCCGCATGGTGGCGGTGATCGGCGACGGCGCGATGACCGCGGGCATGGCGTTCGAGGCGCTGGCGCATGCCGGCGGCATGGACGAGGAGCCCAACATCCTGGTCATCCTCAACGACAACAACATGTCCATCTCCGAGGCGGTGGGCGGGCTGACCAAGATGCTCGGCCGCGCCACCGCCAGCCGCACCCTCAACGCGCTGCGCGAGGGCGGCAAGAAGATCCTCGGCGACAAGCGCCACAGCCCGCCGGCGCGCTTCGTCAAGCGCTGGGAGGAACAGTGGAAGGGCATGTTCGTGCCGTCCACCGCGTTCGAGCAGATGGGCTTCCACTACACCGGCCCGATCGACGGCCACGACCTGCCGCTGCTGCTGTCCACCCTCAGGACCCTCAAGGGCAAGAAGGGGCCGCACCTGCTGCACATCATGACCACCAAGGGCAAGGGCTACGAGCCGGCCGAGGGCGACCAGATCGGTTACCACGCCGTCGGCCCGTTCGACCCGAGCAAGGGCCTGCCGGCCAAGAGCGCGCCGAAGAAGCCGACCTACACCGACGTGTTCGGCGACTGGCTGTGCGATGCCGCCGCCGCCGAGCCGCAGCTGATGGGCATCACCCCGGCCATGCGCGAGGGCTCGGGCCTGGTGCGTTTCAGCAGGGAGTACCCGCAGCGCTACTTCGACGTGGCCATCGCCGAGCAGCACGCGGTGACCCTGGCCGCGGGCATGGCCACCCAGGGCGCAAAGCCGGTGGTGGCGATCTATTCCACCTTCCTGCAGCGCGCCTACGACCAGCTGGTGCACGACGTCGCCATCCAGGACCTGGACGTGCTGTTCGCCATCGACCGCGCCGGCGTGGTCGGCCCGGACGGCGCCACCCATGCCGGCAACCTGGACCTGAGCTTCCTGCGCTGCGTGCCGAACATGCTGGTGATGGCGCCGGCCGACGAGGCCGAGTGCCGGCAGATGCTCAGCACCGGCCTGCAGTACCGTGGACCGGCGGCGGTGCGCTACCCGCGTGGCACCGGCCCGGGGGTCGCGCCCGGCGTGGATCTGTCCACCCTGCCGATCGGCAAGGCGCAGCTGCGCGCACAGGGCCAGCGCCTGGCCATCCTGGCCTTCGGCTCGACCGTCGCGGCCGCCGAGCAGGTGGGACGCGAACTGGGCCTGAGCGTGGTCAACATGCGCTTCGTCAAGCCGCTGGACCGCGCCCTGCTGCTCGACCTCGCCCGCACCCACCAGGGCTTCGTCACCGTCGAGGACAACGTGGTCGCCGGCGGTGCCGGCTCGGGCGTGTCCGAACTGCTCAACGCCGAGGCCGTGGTGCTGCCGGTGCTGCACCTGGGCCTGCCGGACAGCTTCCAGCACCATGCCAGCCGCGAAGACCTGCTGGCCGAAGCCGGCATCGATGCGGCCGGCATCCGCGACGCGATCCTGCGGCGCTGGCCGGACGTGCGCGGCACCACCGCGCCGCTGAGCGTAGCCGGCTGACTGACGGGCTCTGGATGCGTGCACCCGTTGCCCTGCCGGCAGCGGGACGACCCGGTGCATGCGCAGGCGGCGGCCCCCCGGCGTTCCGTCGCGGCCCTCCACGGGTGCGCGGGCACCGCCGCTTCCCGCGTTTCCCGACTGCCTCCTGCCGGCGCGAGTACCGGCCTGGCGCCAAGCACACCCGCGAAAAGGCCCGGCCATCAGGGGGATGGCCGGGCCTGGGCTGCATGCGCGCTGGCGCAACGCTGCGGCTTACTCTTCTTCGTCGTTGCCCTGGCCCGGCGCCTTGCGCTGCTGGCCCTGGTCCTGCTGCCCGGGTTGCTGTTTCTGGTTGGGGTTGTCCGGGTTCTGCTGCCCGACGTTCTGCTTCGGGTTCTGGTCGCGCTGCTGGGTCATGACGGTCTCCTGATTGCCGCGGCCGGTTGCCGTGGTGGGACGAGCATCCCGCCGGCACCGTTGGCACGTTGTGCGCGGCCGTCAACACCAGGATCACGACGCTGACTGTCGCCACGGGCGCAGTCGCGGAGCGCGTGCGCCGTACTGAAACCACCGCGGCAAAGGCCGCGCTCACGGTCGTCGGGCCGCATCCGGGCGCTTCAGCGCATGCACGGACAGCAGGCGCCGCGCGGTGCCACAAGGGCCGACTGGTGGCGCCGCCCGCGCGCGATCCTGTGCGCCGTGGATGACGGCGGCACACGCGCCCGGCGACGGCACGGCAAATGGCACTGATCGCGAGCTGCCGACCGCGCGCGCCACCGGCGCACACTTCCGGCACCCGGCGCGCTGCGAATCCAGAAAAAGAAAAAGCCCTGAATCATCAGGGCTTCAAATGGAGGCCTGGGTCGGAATCGAACCGGCGTACGCGGATTTGCAATCCGCTGCATAACCACTCTGCTACCAGGCCACAATCTTGTCGATCGTACAGGAAGAAAAACCTCTTCCCGATATGAAAAAACCCCGCTCGCGGGGCCTTTTCGTAATCTGGAGCGGGAAACGAGACTCGAACTCGCGACCTCAACCTTGGCAAGGTTGCGCTCTACCAACTGAGCTATTCCCGCTTGGGAGCCGTGCATTCTACAGACTTCGTAGGAATTGCGCCAGCCTTTTTAACAACTTTCTTCACGCTTCCGGGAAGCTTTCCGGCTTCCCCGCATACCGCCTGCAATCAGCTGATCGCGTCGATATACATGAGGTGAATTCCCTGATTCAGCTCCGTTGAAAACCCGGAAGCTTCATCGATCTGGAGCGGGAAACGAGACTCGAACTCGCGACCTCAACCTTGGCAAGGTTGCGCTCTACCAACTGAGCTATTCCCGCTTGGGAGGCGAAATTCTACATGCAATCGCCTACCTGTCAACAGCCCTGTTTCATCTTTTTTTCGACTGCGAGCGTGCGGCGATTTCGTCCTCGCGCAGGCTCGGCCAGGCCGCGCGCAGGTACTGCACGGCGGACACCAGCGTGAGCAGCGCGGCGATCGCCAGCATCCAGTCGCCGATGTGGAATATCGGCCCGCCCAGCCAGATGTCGGTCACCGGCGTGTTGGGCGATACCGAGTACAGCAGGCACAGCAGCGCGATCATCTGCGCGGTGGTCTTGATCTTGCCGATCATCGCCACCCGCACCTTGGCGCGCTGGCCGATCTCGGCCATCCACTCGCGCAGCGCGGATACCGCGATCTCGCGACCGACGATCACCGCGGCCCAGAACGCCATCCATGCGGTCGGGTGGCCCTGCACGATCAGGAACAGCGCCACGGCCACCATCAGCTTGTCGGCCACCGGGTCGAGGAAGGCGCCGAACGCCGAATGCATCTGGTAGCGGCGCGCGACCCAGCCATCGAGCCAGTCGGTGATCGCCGCCAGGCCGAACACCGCGGCCGACGCGAAGTTCGTCCACGTGTACGGCAGGTAGAACACCAGCACCAGCACCGGGATCATCACGATCCGCAGCAACGTCAGCCAGGTGGGTACGGTCAGGGTCATTACAGCTTTACTCCGCTGCCGGATCCGGGATCGACAGTCCGTGAAGGTTAGCGTAGATGCGCGTTGCAAGGGCGGCATTGATGCCTTCCACGCGCGCGATCTCGGCTTCGCCGGCCGCTTTCAGCCCGGCCAGTCCACCGAAATGCTTGAGCAGGCTGGCGCGGCGCCGCGGGCCGATGCCGGGAATATCCTCCAGCCGGCTGGTCATGCGCGCCTTCTGCCGGCGCCCACGGTGCCCGGTGATCGCGAAACGGTGCGCTTCGTCACGCACCTGCTGG
>JBDHQQ010000185.1:0-4486 GCA_039807145.1 Pseudoxanthomonas sp.
TCGTGGACGAACGGCTGGCGTGCGCGCTCGGCGGCTTCGGCGGACAGGCCCGGACCGCCATCGGCCACCTCGACCACCCACGCCGGACCTTCGGCCCACAGCCGCAACGACAGCGGCAACGTGCCATGCCGCTCGGCGTTGACCAGCAGGTTCTCGACCGCGCGCAGCAGCGCCATCGGCTTGCCCGGCAGCAGCGCGTGCTCCGGCAGTTCCACACGCCAGCCTTTCGAGGCAGCGGCGACCGCATGGCGGCAGATCGCGGCCAGGTCGACCGTTTCGCTGCCTTCGTCGCGGCCATCGCGGGCGAAGGCGATGAACTGGCCCAGGATCGCGTCCATTTCCATGATGTCGCGCTGCATGCTGCGGGTCAGGTCGGGATCGGTGTCGGGCACCATCTCCAGCGCGAACTGCAGGCGGGTGAGCGGCGTGCGCAGGTCGTGCGAGATGCCGGCGAGCAGCAGCGCACGCTCTTCCGTCGCCGCGCGCACGTCGCGGCTGGCTTCGCCCAGCGCCTGTGCCAGGCCGGCGACTTCGCGCGGCGCGCGCGCCGGGACGACCGGCGGGGCGTCGCCGCGCACGATGGCCGGTGCCGCCGCCGCGAGCTGGCGCAACGGCTGCACCAGCCGGCGCGCGAAGTACGCGGCGGCCAACCACACCAGCGCCACGCACCCGATCAGCATGAACACCGAGAAGCGGCGCATGCCGGTCCCCGGGCGGTCGTAGGCGAACGACACCCACAGCGGTTCGCGCGTGGCCGGTTTCAGCCAGATCACCCGCAGCCCGCGGCCTGCCTCCATCCGCAGTTCGCGCCCGGCGCCCAGCGTGCCGGCGGCCCGTTCGCGCAGTTCGCGCAGCAAGGGCGCGAAACGCGGACGGGCGTCGGCGGGCGGCGTGCTGCGCACTTCCAGCCCGGCATCCCGCAGCTGCGCGACCGTGCGTGCGTGCGGCTGGTGCTGATCGAGCGCTTCGACCACTTCGGCGAAGCCCTGCATCGCGCGCAGCAGCTGTTCGGCCGCCGGCCGCGTGGCGAGTTCGCGCCCGAGCAGGACCGCCAGCACGCCCGCGCCCACCAACACCAGGGCGATGACCAGCGCCAGCTGGCCGAACACGCTGCGCGGCAACGGCGCCCTCATGGCGCGGCCTCCGGCGGGACGAACACGTAGCCCACGCCCCAGACCGTCTGGATCAGGCGCGGCTGGCGCGGATCGTCTTCCAGCAGGCGGCGCAGGCGCGCGATGGTGACGTCCATGCTGCGTTCGAAAGCCTCGTGCTCGCGGCCGCGCGCCAGGCTCATCAGACGGTCGCGGCTGAGCGGCTGGCGTGGATGCCGCAGCAGCACCGACAGCACCGCGAATTCGCCGCTGGTCAGCCGCAGCAGCGCGCCGTCGCGGGTGAGCTCGCGCCGACCCAGGTCCAGCGTGAAAGGCCCGAACACCACCTCACCGCCGTCGGGTTGCGGCGCACCGGGCGCGGGGCGCGTGCGCCGCAGCACCGAACGGATGCGCGCCAGCAGCTCGCGCGGATTCACCGGCTTGGGCACGTAGTCGTCGGCGCCGATTTCCAGCCCGACGATGCGGTCGATCTCGTCGCCCTTCGCCGTCAGCATCACGATGGGCGTGGCGTCGCCCTGGCCGCGCAGGCGGCGGCATATCTCCAAGCCGTTCTCGCCGGGCAGCATCAGGTCCAGCACGATCAGGTCGAAGTGGCCGCGATCCAGCGACTGCCGCATCTGCGCGGCATCGCCCACGCCGCGCACCTCGAAGCCCTGCGATTGCAGGTATCGCTGCAGCAGCTCGCGCAACCGCACGTCGTCGTCCACCAGCAGCACGCGGGGCAGGGTCTCGTCCATGCGGCCACTATCGCCCGCCGCCGCGACACCCGGCAAACCCCGTTTCCGGCCGGTTTGTAAGCAGATGTTTCCGGCGCGGGCGGCAGACACATCTGCTGTCAACCGCGACACACCTGCCGCCGTTGCCCGCCCTACCTTGGCCCTGCCGCCGCTTCCCCGTGCGGCCACCCCCCACCCCGATGAGGATTCCGCCATGAGCAAGACCCCGTTGCTGATCGCCACCGCTTTCGCCTTGTGCGCCACCACCCTGATCGCCGACCAGGCCGAAGCCCGCGAACGCAGCCGCGCCGTGCAGCGCACCGCCCAGGGCGGCAGCGTCGCCGTCGAGCGCAGCAATGCCCGCTTCGACAGCCAGCGCCAACGGGGCTGGCAGGCCGATGGCCAGGGCAATGCGAGCGCCGCGCGCAGCGGCAGCATCAGTGGCGCCAACGGCGGCAATGCCGGTTACGACCGCAGCGCCTACCGCAACGCCGACGGCAGTGCCGGCCGCCGGGGCAGCGCGTACGCCAACGGACCGAACGGCGGGACAGCCAGCACCAGCGGTGGCATCAGCCGCGACGCGGACGGCAACGTGACCGGCGCACGCAGCACCACCGCCACCGGCGCGAACGGCAATAGCTACACCGGCAGTACAACCGTCTCGGACGGCACGCTGGTGCATACGCGCACCTGCACCAATGCCGCCGGTGACGCCATCGCCTGTCCGCGCGGCCACTGACCGACCGGCTGCACCCTTTCCCGCAGGCGCGGCGGCCTGGCACCTCCCCTGCCGCAAGGACGCATTCCCGACCCGCCGCGCCTGCACCTGTTCCTTCCCTCACCCGGAGATTCCCGATGTCCCGATCCATCCTGCTTCCCCTCGCCACCGCCCTGTCCGTATGCGCGCTGGTGGCGCCCGCCCATGCCCAGCAGCGCACCCTAACCGACGAACAGAAGGCCACCCTGCACGAGCGCCTGAAAGCCGCCGACACCAATGGCGATGGCCTGATCGACAAGGCCGAGGCCGACGCGAAACTGCCGCGCATCGCCAAGCGTTTCGACACCCTGGATGCCGACGGCGACGGCAAGCTCTCGCCCGATGAAATGCGTGCGGCCGGCCAGAAGATGGCCGCGCGTCGCACGCGCTGAGGCGGCAGGATGGACGACTCCCGCCTGTTCGCCGGCCTGCCCCTGCTGGTGCTGGTCGCCGTCGCCGCCGTGGAAGCCGCGTGGCTGATGCGACGCGGCGTCCGCTACGACTGGAAGGGCTATTGGGCGTCCTTCGGCGATGCCGCCGGCCGTGCGCTGCTGGGCGTGCTGATCCAGGGTGGCGTGGTCGCCGTGCTGCTGTTCGCGATCTGGGAGTTCCGCCTGACCACGATCGCGATGGACCGCCCCTGGCATTGGCTGGCGCTCTTCGTCGGCCAGGAGTTCTGCTACTACTGGATGCACCGTGCCGATCACCGCGTGCGCTGGTTCTGGCTGAACCATTCGGTCCACCACTCGGCCACGCAGTACAACCTGTCCACCGCGTACCGGCTGGGCTGGACCGGCAAGCTCACGGGTGCGGCGGTGTTCTTCGGTCCGCTGGTGTGGCTGGGCTTCCCGGTGCCGTACGTGGTCGGCGCGCTGGCGCTGAACCTGCTGTACCAGTACTGGCTGCACACGGAACTGGTGCCGCGTCTGCCGCGCCCCGTCGAGTTCGTGTTCAACACGCCGTCGCACCACCGCGTGCACCACGCCAGCAATCCCGAGTATCTGGACTGCAACTACGGCGGCGTGCTGATCGTGTTCGACCGCCTGTTCGGCACCTGTCGCGACGAACGCCCGGACGTGCCGATCCGCTACGGCCTGGTGGATCCGGTCGACAGCTACAACCCGGTGACCATCGCCTTCCACGCCTGGGTGAAACTGGCCCGCGACCTGCGCCGCGCGCGCGGCGTCAGGCAGGTCGCCATGACGTTGTTCGGGCCGCCTGGATACATCCCGGGAAGCGCGAAAAAGGTTAGCCCGGGGCACTGAGAGTGGCCCGGGCGGGCTCGGCCGGCGACAATGCGCGCCCCCCGCGGCCCCCACGCCGCCCGCCCGCCGAGCCCCATGACCGCCTTCGTTTCGCCCGACCGCATCCGCGGCCTGTTCGCCCAGGCCATGTCCGACATGTACCGCGCCGAGGTGCCGCTGTACGGCGACCTGATCACGCTGGTCGGCGACATCAACAACGCCACGCTGCAGCGCGACGCCGCCCTGGCCGAGCGCCTGCAGCGTAACGGCGAGACCGAGCGCCTGGACCTGGAGCGCCATGGCGCGATCCGCGTGGGCACGCCGGCGGAACTGGCGATGCTGGGCCGCGTGTTCGCGGTGATGGGCATGCATCCGGTCGGCTACTACGACCTCACCGTGGCCGGCGTGCCGGTGCATGCGACTGCGTTCCGGCCGCTGACCGAAGAGGCGCTGGCCGCCAATCCGTTCCGCATCTTCACCTCGCTGCTGCGACTTGAACTGATCTCCGATGCCACGCTGCGTGCCAAGGCCGAGGCGATCCTGGCCAAGCGCGACATCTTCACCGCCGACGCGCGCGCGCTGCTCGCACAGGCCGAACGCGACGGCGGGCTGGGTGAGTCCGACGCGCAGCGCTTCGTCGCCGAAGTGCTGGACACC
>JBDHQQ010000023.1:0-22295 GCA_039807145.1 Pseudoxanthomonas sp.
AATCCCCGCGCGTGACCGAAGTGATCGTCGCGCCCGGCAACGCCGGCACCGCGCGCGAGGACAAGTGCCGCAACGCCAACGTCGAGGCGAAGAACCTGGACGGCCTGGTGCGGCTGGCGCAGAACGCGAAGGTGGACCTGACCGTGGTCGGTCCGGAAGTGCCGCTGGTCGCTGGCGTCGTGGACAGGTTCCGCGAAGCCGGCCTGCGCATCTTCGGCCCCACCGCTGCCGCCGCTCAGCTGGAAGGCAGCAAGGCCTTCGCCAAGGATTTCCTCAAGCGCCACGGTATCCCGACCGCGTTCTACGAAGTGCACACCGACGTGGACGCCGCGCTCGCCTACGTGCACCAACAATCCTATAAAAGCGGGGGCGCGCCCATCGTCATCAAGGCCGACGGCCTGGCCGCCGGCAAGGGCGTGATCGTGGCGACCACGCTGGAAGAAGCCGAAACCGCGGTGCGCGACATGCTCTCCGGCAATGCCTTCGGCGAGGCCGGCGCGCGCGTGGTGATCGAGGAATTCCTCGACGGCGAGGAAGCCAGCTTCATCTCGATGGTCGATGGCCGCACCGCGCTGCCCATGGCGACCTCGCAGGACCACAAGCGCGTCGGCGACGGCGACACCGGCCCCAACACCGGCGGCATGGGCGCCTATTCGCCCGCGCCGGTGGTGACGCCGGAAGTGCACGAGCGAGTGATGCGCGAGGTGGTGAACCCGACCGTCGCCGGCATGATCGCCGACGGCATGCCGTTCACCGGTTTCCTCTATGCGGGACTGATGATCGACAGGAGCGGTGCGCCGAAGGTGATCGAATTCAACGTGCGCTTCGGCGACCCGGAAACCCAGCCGGTGATGCTGCGCCTGCAGTCGGATCTTCTCGACCTGGTCGAAGCGGCCATCGACGGTCGCCTTCATGAGGTCGAAGCGCAATGGGATCCGCGCCCGTCGCTGGGCGTGGTGATGGCGGCCGAAGGCTACCCCGACGCGCCGCGCACCGGCGACTCGATCAATTCCTTCGACGCGCCCGATATTGACGACACCAAGGTCTTCCACGCCGGCACCCGTCTCGAACACGAACAAGCGGTCACTGCCGGCGGGCGCGTGCTGTGCGTGTGCGCACTCGGCGACAGCGTGGCGGATGCGCAGCGCAAGGCCTATGCCGAAGTCGCCGGCATTTCCTGGCGCGGCGAGTTCCACCGCCACGACATCGGCTGGCGCGCGATCGCCCGCGAACGCGGGGAGTAGACCGATGGACGGCCGTGTCGAGCCGTTTCGCGCGATCGCGATCAGCCAGTTGGCGCGTGCCCTGGAAGCGCAGGGCCGTTCCGTCATCCACATGGAGTTCGGCCAGCCTTCGACGCCGGCCCCTGCGGCGGCGCTCGCCGCCGTGCGCGACGCGCTGGACCGCGATCCGCCCGGCTACTGGGAAAGCCTGCCGCTGCGCCAGCGCATCGCGCGCCACTATCGCGAACGTCATGGCGTGGACGTCGATCCCGCGCGGATCGTCCTGACTTGCGGCGCTTCGCCGGCGCTGTTGCTGGCCCTGTTGTCGCGGTTCCGCGCCGGCGACCGCATCGCCTTCGCCCGTCCCGGCTACGTGGCCTATCGCAACACCACGCGCGCCGCGCACATGCAGCCGGTGGAGATCGGCTGCGGCCCGGAATCGCGCTACCAGCTCACCGCCGCAGCGCTGGCCGCGCTGGAACCCGCACCGGCCGGCGTGATCATCGCCAGTCCGGCCAATCCGACCGGCACGATCATCGCCCCCGGTGAATTGCGATCCATCGCCAGCGTCTGCGCCGCGCGCGGCATCGCCATCGTTTCGGACGAGATCTACCACGGCCTGCACTACGCCGAGGCCGCGCATTCGATCCTCGAATACGCGCCCGACGCGTTCGTGGTCAACAGCTTCTCGAAGTACCACAGCATGGTGGACTGGCGGCTGGGCTGGCTGCTGGCGCCCGAGGCGCATGTCGATGACGTGCGCGCCTACGCCGGCAACCTGTTCCTGACCCCGCCCTCGCCCAGCCAGCAGGCCGCACTGGCGGCGATGGACTGCCACGACGAACTGGAAGGCCATCGCCGGACGTACGCGCGCAATCGCGCCCTGCTGCTGGACGCGCTGCCCTCGCTGGGCCTGCAGCGGATCGCACCGCCCGACGGCGCGTTCTACATCTGGGCCGACGTGGGCCACCTCACCGACGACAGCCTCGCCTTCTGCACGCGGCTGCTGCAGGAAACCGGCGTCGCGCTCGCACCGGGCGTCGACTTCGATCCGGTCGATGGCCACCGCTTCATCCGCTTCAGCTTCGCCCCGGCCACCGCCCACATCGAGGAGGCGCTGCAGCGGCTGCGCCCATGGTTCGCCGCACAGCCGCGCATCGATTGATCGTCTCCCGATATCCTGATTGGCGATGACCGATTCCGATCAGAATTTCATCGCCTTCCTTGCCGAGCATGCCAAAAATTTCGCCCGTATCGCCCGTGCTTCCCGCGAGGAGTACAGCGCCGACGACGTGCGCAACGAGGCTTGGCTGCTTGCCTTCGATCTTGGCGAGAAACGCGGCAAACCGCTGGACCTGAAAGATTCCGATGATCTTTCGCTCCTGTTCGGACACCTGTACAACCATTGCGTTCGCTACGGTGAAACCACCGTCCGTTACGCCACTCGTCTCGACCAGGCAACTGCGCAGGACGACGATGGCGACCATCATTGGTTACTGGACAAACTGGTGGCCGAGAAAGGCGAACATCCGCTGTCGCTGCTCGAAGCGCTGGAGTCCGCCGTTCCCGAGCCCGAAGATCCAGATCCCTATTCATCGCCAGCTGCCGGCTGGGCATGGCTCCTGCGTCACTTCAAGCAACATGTCGCCGACGTGGCGGAATTCCTGCTGATATCGCCATCGTGGTGCTACGCCTGCTTGCGCAATGCCAGGCACATGGCGATCGCACAACACCCGCTGCCGCACGGCCTGAAGGCGTCAGGTGACGATGAACGCGCCATCCAGCCATGGCGCAAATTCAAGCTTCCGCAAGCACCTTCCCGCGATCCGCACCAACTGTCACTCGACTTCTGGAACACGCCTGCCCAACCGGCCAGCGGGCAACTGTGGCTGATTTGAGCCGGTCATCGGCCAGATCGGGAAAACACGACGACATGCAGAATCGGGCCATGCCGCAATGCGCTCAGACGTTGGCGTCCTCGGGAGGCAGCGTCGTCTGCAGCGGCGCAGCGCCGCCGGCGTCGCCCGCCACTTCGGGGCAATGCGCGTCCAGCGTGTAGGCGGTCATCGACAGCGAACCGTAGGCATAGCCATCCACCAGCACCTTGGCCGGCCTGTCCGTGGCCGTTGCCAATCCGGCGATGTACAGCAACGGCAGGAAATGGTCGGGCGTCGGCACCGCCATCGGATAATCGCGATGCGAAGCCAGCGATGGAATGTCGTGCGGACGCTCGGTCATCAGCGTTCGCGCCTCGGTGTCGAAGCGACGCGCCCAGTCGAACCCTTCGTCCGGCTGCTTCCAGTCGATCGCGCGCAGGTTGTGCACCACGTTGCCGCTGCCGACGACCAGCACGCCGCGCTCGCGCAGCGCCGCCAGCTTCGCGCCCAGCGCCAGATGCCATTCCGGCGGACGGCGCGCATCGATCGACAGTTGCACCACCGGGATGTCGGCATCGGGGAAGGCATGCACCAGCACGCTCCATGTCCCGTGGTCCAGGCCCCAGGCGTCGCGATCGAGGCCGACCGCGTAGTCCGGCTTGACCAGGTCGGCCACTTCCTCGGCCAGTTCGGGCAAGCCTGGTGCCGGGTACTGCACGTCGAACAGCGCCTGCGGGAAACCGTAGAAATCGTGGATGGTGCGCGGCTTCGGCATCGCGGTGACCGCAAGGCCGCCGACATACCAGTGCGCCGACACCGCCAGGATCGCCCGCGGCTTCGGCGCCGATGCGCCGAACGCGCGCCAGGCTTCCGTGAAACGGTTGCGCTCCAGCGCGTTCATCGGACTGCCGTGGCCCAGGAAAACGGCAGGCATCAGGAGGTTGGACATGGCGACGGCACTCCTGTTCGAACCAGAACCGCACTCTAGCAACTTCTCCTGCCGCCATTGACCGGCTGCATGGAACGGACAGATGCGGCCGATGGGTCGAGCGGAACCTGCTCCGCCGCCTTTCGTAGAGCGGGGCTTGCCCCGCTGCTTTCGGTTCGCAGCGCATAAAGCAAGAACAGCGGGGGCAAGCCCCGCTCTACGAAAAGCCGTACCGCGGCAGGCACAGCGCCCGTTTCTTCTGATCGGAACACCGTCCTTTCAGCACGCCGCTGCAACAGACGCCGGGCCAGCACGCCCGATTCCACATCTGCTAGGCTGCGCCGACCTTCGCGGAGGCCGCATGTCCAGCCACAGTCAGTTCTCGCTGCTGACGCAGCGCCGCTTCCTGCCGTATTTCGTGGTGCAGGCGCTGGGGGCCTTCAACGACAACGTGTACCGGCAGGCGATCATCGGCCTGCTCGGCGCGATGGTGCTGTCGGGCGCCATCGGCGCGGAGGCACAGGCGCTGTACACGCAACTGGCGCCCGCGATCTTCATCGCGCCCTATTTCCTGTTCTCGGCCACCGCCGGGCAGGTCGCGGAACGGCTGGAGAAGCAGAAGCTGATCGTGATCACCACGACGATGGAAATCGTCATCATGTCGGTGGCGGCGGTCGGTTTCGTGTTGCAGAACATGACCGTGCTGCTGCTGGCGCTGTTCGGCACCGGCCTGCAGTCCACCCTGTTCGGGCCGGTGAAGTACTCGATCCTGCCTTCGGTGCTGAAGCCCGAGGAACTGACCGGCGGCAACGGCCTGGTGGAAATGGGCACCTCCATCGCCATCCTGGTCGGCATGATCTTCGGCGGACTGATCTTCGCGATCGACGCCGGCAAGGGGCCCTACGTCGCGGCGGTCTCGATCATCCTGCTGGCCGTCGCCGGCAACACGGTGGCGCGACGGATCCCGAAAGTGGACGCCGGCGATCCGACGCTGAAGGTGGACTGGAACATCGCGCGCGAATCGTGGCGCATCTGGCAGCTGACCCGCCGGCAGCCCGCGGTGCGCAACGCGGTGCTGGGCGTCAGCTGGTTCTGGTTCGTCGGCACGGTGCTGACCGCGCAGTTGCCGATGTACGCCATCGCCAACCTCGGCGGCACGCAGAGCCTGTACATCTTCGCGCTGGCGCTGTTTTCGGTCGGCGTGGGCATCGGCTCGGTCTCGTGCGAGAAACTGTCCGGTCGCACCGTCGAAATCGGCCTGGTGCCGCTGGGCGCGTTCGGTGTCAGCGCGTTCCTGCTGGACCTGTATTTCGCCCGTCCCGGCCAGGCGCTGGCGGCGGGCCTGGGTGTGGCGGAATTCGTCCGCGCGCCGGGCAGCGCGCGGATCATGCTGGACCTGACCGGCATCGGCCTGTTCACCGGCTTCTTCGTGGTGCCGCTGTTCGCGCTGATCCAGAGCCGCACGCCGAAGTCGGAGCTGGCGCGGGTGATTTCCGGCATGAACATCCAGAACGCGATGTTCATCGTCGCCGCGGCGCTGATCGGCATCGCCGTGCAGCGCCTGCTGGGCTGGACGATTCCGCAGGTGTTCCTGGCGCTGGCCATCGCCAACACGCTGGTGGCCATCTACATCTTCACCATCGTCCCCGAATTCCTGATGCGCTTCCTCAGCTGGCTGCTGGTGCGCACGCTGTACCGGCTGCGCCTGCACGGCATCGAGGACAACGTGCCCGACGACGGCGCGGCGCTGCTGGTGTGCAACCACGTCAGCTACATGGACGCGCTGATCCTGTCGGCCAGCCTCCCGCGGCCGGCGCGCTTCGTGATGTACTACCGGATATTCAACATCCCGGTGATGAGCTGGATCTTCCGCACCGCCAAGGCGATCCCGATCGCCGGCGCGCGCGAAGACCCCGAACTGATGCGGCGGGCATTCGACGAAATCGACGCCGCGCTGGCCGAAGGCGAAATGGTCTGCATCTTCCCCGAGGGCGCGTTGACCAGGGACGGCGGGATCGCGCCGTTCAAGTCCGGCGTGGAGAAAATCCTCGAACGCGCCGCTGCACGCGGCCAGGAAGTGCCGGTCGTGCCGATGGCGTTGCGCAACATGTGGGGCAGCATGTGGAGCAAGCGCGATTCGCGACTGGGGCGCATGCGCGTGCCGCGGCGTTTGCGCGCCCATGTCGATGTCGCTGCGGGCAAACCGATCCACGATCCGGCGGTCAGCGCCGAAGTGCTGGAAGCCGAGGTGCGGCGACTGCGCGGCGATGCTGCCTGAACGCGACAATCGCGCCGGTTCGCGGCAAACTGCCGGCTTGTACGGGAGAAATCCATGAGCCAACCACCCGCCATCCACGGCGGTCCGCAGGAATTCGTGCCCAACCATCTGGTCTGGGCGATCCTGTCCACGCTGTTCTGCTGCCTGCCGCTGGGCATCGTCTCGATCGTCCATGCCGCGCAGGTCGACGGCAAGCGCGCGGCGGGAGACATCGCCGGCGCGCGCATCGCGTCGGACAAGGCGAAGTTCTGGGCGATGCTGTCCGCAGGCCTGGCATTGGTACCGCTGGTCCTGTACGTGCTGTTCGTCGTCGTCCTCGGCGGCATCGGCGTGCTGGGCGGATTGCACTGAGTCGATATAGACTGCGCCGGAACATCTCCCCCCGCCATCATTGACGGAGCCACCCGATGAGCACGATTCCTCCTCCCGCCCCAAAAGCTGCAGCCGTTCCCAACCATCTGGCCTGGGCGATCGTTTCGACCGTCCTGGCCACCTGCCTGTGCTGCCCGCTGGGCCTGATCGGCATCGTGGCCATCGTGTTCTCGAACAAGGTCAACACGCTGTTGCGGCAGGGCGACATCGCCGGCGCGCAGCGCGCATCGTCCACCGCCAAGACCTGGTGCTGGGTCGCGACCGCGCTGGCCATCATCGGCCTGGTCTGGAGCATCTACTGGTACTCGTCGGGCGGCATGGCCCAGTACCAGCAGATCCTGGAGCAGGTGCAGGCCGCACAGGGTTGAATCTGGCGCTGCGCCCGTTGCACATCGCAGGACTGACGGCGGCCGCATTCGCGGCCGTCGCCGGTTTCTGGCTGCTGTGGCATTTCGACCCCAGCGCGCCCGGCAGCCGTTTCCCCGCTTGCATGTTCCGCTCGCTGACCGGCTATTACTGCATCGGCTGCGGCATGACCCGCATGCTGCACGCGCTGGCGCATTTCGACCTGCCGCGCGCCTTCGCCATGAACCCGCTGGCGATGACGACGCTGTCGCTGTCGCCGCTGTTGGGCGCTTGGAAGCTCGGCTGGCAACCCAAGGCACTGCGCCCGCTGGTCGCCACGCTGGCCGAACCGAAGTTCTGGCTGGTACTGCTGCCGCTGTACTGGATCGCCCGCAACCTGCCGTGGTGGCCGTTCACGCTGCTGGCGCCGGGCTGAAAAACTCCCTCTCCCCTTGTGGGAGAGGGAAACGCGCGCGCAGCGCGCGAGGGAGAGGGGTTGGCTTTTAGACCTTGCCCCACCGCCGCCCCGATTCCAGCGCCCGCAGGATGGATTCGAGAACGGCATCCGTATCCAGCAACACCGCATCGTTCCAGAATCGCAGAACCGTGAAGCCTTGGGATTCTAGCCAGGTGGTTCGGACCGCATCCCGATCCGCTAGTTCAAGATGCTGCCCGCCGTCGGCTTCAACGATCACGCGGCAATCGAAGCAAACGAAATCCACGATGTAGGCGCCGAGCGGCTGTTGGCGCTTGAACTTGAACCCCTTCAATCGGCCCGCGCGCAAATGCGCCCACAGGCGCGTTTCCGCATCGGTGGGTGCGTGTCGCATGCGTTTGGCCAATGGGAGCAGCACGTTGGACATGCGGACTGGATTTACTGTTTCCTGATAAAGGCAGGATCAAAAGCCGACCCCTCTCCCTCGGCGCTACGCGCCTTTCCCTCTCCCACAAGGGGAGAGGGAAGAAAAGCCGTCAGCTCACCCATCCCGCGATGACGAACACCGCCATCACCGCCAGCCACAGCAGCAGGATGCGCCAGACCAGGCTCATCGCGTCGCGCAGCTCGGGCATCTCGCGCAGCTGCGGCACCAGGCCTTCGGCGACGTAATCGGCGGTTTCCTCCGCCAGCTCCGACTTCACGCTGGCGCGCGCCGCCGCGCCCAGGAAGCCCGCATCCAGCTGCAGCTCGGCGCCGTGCGCACCGCGCCACGCCTGCCAGACCACGTCGAAGTTGCCGACCAGCGCCATCGACCACGTCATCAGCTGCGCCACCGGCCATGCCAGCAGCGCACGCAGGTCGCGTGCGCCGGCGGCGGTGGCGGGCGGCAGGCGCGAAACGAATTCCGCCGTGCAGGCCAGGTCGGCGAAACGGAACAGCAACGCGCCGAACGGTCCCAGCAGCACGAACCAGAACAGCACGCCGAACCAGCGCCGCAGCGCGCCCACGAACACCGCCTCGACCAGCGCCGGACCGTCTTCGTTCGGCGCATCGTCCGACGGCCACAGCCGGGCGACGGCATCGCGGCGGGCGGCCGCGTCCTGCGCGTCCATCACCGCTTCCACGTCCACGTCCAGATCGCGCGGCCCCCACGCATACAACAGCGCGGCCACCGAGAACAGAAAGCCCAGCAATCCCATCCACGGCGCATGCAGTCCCCACTGGGCCAGCGCCACCAGCAGCAACGGCGCCAGCGCCAGCGCGATGCCGTAGCGGCCGCGCCAGAAACCGCCTTCGGCCGAACGCGCGTCCAGCCACGCCAGCCACTGGCCGAACCAGCCATGGCGGCGCAGCGAAGCGACCAGCGCGGGCGCCACGTGGCCCAGGACCAGGGCGAGGACGACGGCTACCAGGGTGACGAACATGCGCTACCTCCCTCCGCCCGATTCTAGCCGAGCGCCCGTTGCGGCGACGTCACGCCGCCGCCGCGCGGGCCAGGCGCTGCCGATACCAGCGCTCGATCAGCGAACGCGCGATCGAGATCGGCGGCGACAACAGGATGCCTTCCCCGTCGTCGCCTTCGGCCTCGCGCCGCAGCGCAGCGCCGATTTCCTCCACGCTGAACCAGCGCGCGGCTTCCAGCTCGTCGTCCACCTGCGGTTCGTCGGGATCGGCATCGGCTTCGAAGCCCAGCATCAGCGCGCCCGGGAACGGCCACGGCTGCGCGCCGAGGTAGCGGCAATCGCGCACCCGCACGCAGGTTTCCTCATGGACCTCGCGGGCCACGGTCTGCTCCAGCGATTCGCCGGGTTCGACGAAACCCGCCACTACCGACCAGCGTCGCGGCGGCCAGTTCGATTGCCGACCCAGCAGCAGGCGTTCGCCGTCGCTGACCGCGACGATCACCGCCGGATCGACGCGCGGGTAATGCTCGCGCCCGCACTGGCTGCACACGCCCTGGTAGCCGGCACGGCGGAACGCGATCGCACCGCCGCAGCTGCCGCAATGGCGCGAACCGTTCTGCCAATGCTGCAGCGCGCGGGCCAGCGCGAATACGCCGGCCTCGAACGCCGGCCACGTCGCCGCCGCGTGCCGCAGGTCGATGCGCTGCGGCGCTTCGAGGGAAACCACGTCGGCGCGCACCGCGAACCACGCCTGTCCGTCGCGCAGGCCGAGGAAGATCGCCGTGCCGGGGCCGCCACCGAGCTGCGCGCCGGTGACGACGAACGGCTGGCCGGCCTCGTCGGCGTACGCGCGGCCCTCGTCGTCCACCACCAGGATGCGCGCCTGCGGCCACAGCGCGGACAGCGCCGCCGCGTCGTCGCGCAGGCGGTCGGCGCGATCCAGCGGGGTCTCGGCGAAGGCGTAGCCGGAGAGTCGGGGAAGCTGCGATGGATTCATTGGACGGGATTATCGCGCCGAACATGCCCGACTACGAAAACGGAATCGCAAGTCCATGCAAAGCGCGGTCGCCTTGTAGAGCCGGATTCATCCGGCTGCCTTTGCTTCTTGTCGTCCCGACAAAGAGCAGCCGGATGAATCCGGCCCTACAAGAACGGGATAGCGCCGCGAAACAGCCGTCAGACGGTGAAGCTGCTGCCGCAGCCGCAGGTGGTCTTCGCGTTGGGATTGCGGATCACGAACTGCGCGCCGTGCAGGCTTTCGCTGTAGTCGACCTCGGCGCCCATCAGGTACTGCAGGCTCAGCGGATCGACCAGCAGGGTCACGCCGTCGGTATCCACGGCCAGGTCGTCGTCGGCCCGGTTCTCGTCGAACTCGAACCCGTACTGGAAGCCCGAGCACCCGCCGCCCTGGATGTACACGCGCAGGGCCAACGCCTCGTTGCCTTCCTCGTGCACCAGTTCGCGCACCTTGGCGGCGGCGGCGGCGGTGAAGTTCAGCGGGCGCTGCAGCGACTGGTAGTCGGGCGCGGCGCCGGGCAGGGAAACGAGACTGCTCATGGGTCGAGGATGGGGCTGCGGCGGCGGCGATTCAAGCGCCGCCGGCGCCGGCTTCGGCGATCGCATCGGCCCAGGCAAAGGATTGTTCCACCGTGGCGGCGCCCTGCGGCTCCAGCCGCGCCGTCACCCGCAGCGGCACGAAACCCGCCGGCAGCACGAAGTCGCCTTCCACCCGCTGGAAATACTTGAATGAATACGCCACCCCCGGCGCATCGGCCTGCTGGCGCAGGTCGGCCCAGGCCAGCCGCTTCAGCTTGCCGCCCTGGGTGCCTTCCACCGCCAGGCGCACGCGGCCGGCGTTGACCGCGCCGCGGTTGAGGTTCTGGACCAGCGTGGCGGTGAAATGCCACGCCTGCTCGCCCTGCGCCTGCAGCTTCAGCTCGTGCACGTTCAGGCCGCGGCGCTGCGCGGTGGCGCCGACGAAGCGTTCGTAGAAGGCCACGTCGGCGCGCAGGCCGGCGATTTCCTCGTCGCGTTCGGACAGCGTGCCCTGCAGGTCGGCATTGGCCGCACGGCTGATCTGGTCGGAACGGGTCAGCGTGGCCACCTGCTGCTCCAGTTCGCCGAGGCGCTGGCGCTGCGTCGCGAGCTGCGCCGCGTCCGGCGCGCCCGAAGCCGGCGCGGCCCGCAGGGTCTTCCAGACGCCCCACGCCCCGAACAGCAGCCACGCCACGGCCAGCGCGCCCAGGCACCAGGCCAGCACCCGGCCGCGCGGAGACAGGGGTTGCAGGTGCGGCCCGGACGCGGGCGGCATCGGCTTATCGGACGGTTCGTTCACCCGTCCAGCATAGCGCCGCACGCGTGCCCTACCGCTTAACCGGCAGAAAGCTTGTGTGTCGCGCCGGCCCTATACTCGCGCCGAACCGGGCCTGCCCGGCCTGTCTTCACTGCGGGGGAACCGCCATGTCCGAAGCCCATCTGTTCGTCATCGGCATCCTGCTGGCCTGGATGGCCGGCATCCGGGCCTACCTGACCGTGTTCGGCATCGGCCTGGCTGGCCGGCTGGGCTGGCTGGACTTGCCCGTGGCCCTGCAGGTCACCGAATCGTGGTGGGTGCTGGGCACGTCCGGCGCGCTGGCGCTGGCCGAGTTCTTCGCCGACAAGATTCCGGGCGTGGATTCGGTCTGGGACCTGCTGCAGACCCTGGCGCGGGTGCCGGCCGGCGCCTTCCTGGCGGCGGCGGCGCTGTCGCCCGACGGCCAGCTCAGCGGCGGCGCGCTGGCCGCCGGCGCGGGCGTGGCGCTGACCAGCCATGTGCTGAAGTCGGGCACGCGCGCGCTGCTCAACACCTCGCCGGAACCGGTCAGCAACGTCACCGCCTCGGTGGCCGAGGACGTGGCCGTCACCGGCGCGCTGGCGTTGGCCTTCGCCCATCCATGGATCGCGCTGGTGCTGGTGGTCGGCATCAGCGTGCTGGTGGCGCTGGCGGTCTGGTGGGTCTGGCGCAAGCTCAGCCGCGGCCTGCGCAAGCTGTTCTCGGAGGAAACCTCGTCGCCATCGCCGGCAACGGACTAGCGCATGCCGCTGGCGACCGACCTGGAAAGCGTGCGCGCCTGGCTGCAGGCCGCAACCGGCCTGACGATCCGCATCTCCGCGAAACCGTCGGCGATCACGCGCACCGGAATCGACCTGTGGCCGTGGCGCATCGAGGAAGATGCGGCTGCACGCAACCGGCTGCCTTCGCCCCGCGCCGATTCGCAGACGCCGCCCGCCGCGTTGAAGCTGTATTTCCTGGCGCTGTCAGCGCGCGGGCTGGACGGCCTGGACCAGGTGCACCAGGCGCTGCACGATCATCCCGCCCTCATCGTGGCCGGACGCCGCCTGCTGCTGAAACCGCATCCACTGGACGCCGCGCAGGCGGATGCCCTGTTCACCGCCGCGCAGTGCCCGTTGCGGCCTTTCCTCAGCTACGAGTTGCGCAGCGCCGGCAACTGAGGCGGATCAGTCTTCCAGCTTGGTCAGCAGGTAGTTCGGTTCGCCGATGCGCTCGATCAGCGACAGCTGGGTCTCGATCCAGTCGATGTGTTCCTCTTCCGAATCGAGGATGTCGGCGAACAGCTGGCGGCTGACGTAGTCGCCGACGCCTTCGCTGTAGGCGATCGCCTCGCGCAGCAGCGGCACCGCCTCCAATTCCAGCGCCAGGTCGCACTTGAGCAGCTCCAGCGGGTTCTCGCCGATGCGCAGCTTGCCCAGCGCCTGGAAATTCGGCAGGCCATCGAGGAACAGGATGCGCTCGGACAGTTTGTCCGCGTGCTTCATCTCGTCGATCGATTCCTTGTACTCGTGCTCGGCCAGTTCCTTCAGGCCCCAGTTCTTCAGCATCTTGGCGTGCAGGAAGTACTGGTTGATCGCGGTCAGCTCGTTGTAGAGCACCTTGTTGAGGAATTCGATGACCTTGGCATCGCCTTTCATGGCCGTGCTCCCGGGAGAGAAGGCGCACAGCTTAGCCACGCTTCGCGCGCGATGACGAAACGCGAATCGTGATCATTCCGGAGGAAGGCGCGCCGCGCGGCGCGCGGGGTCATGCGGCGTGCGACAGCACCGGTACCGGGAACGGCGCGGCGGGCTGCACCGCGCGGTGTTCGTCCAGCAGCTCCGACGCCACGCCCAGGCAGCTGCCGCAGTTGGCGCCGCAACCGGTACGCATGGTCAGCTCGGCCATGCTGCGGCAGCCGTTGCCGGCGGCTTCGCGGATCTGGTGGTCGGTGATGCCGTTGCAAATGCAGACGTACATGGCGGATCGGATGGACGCATCGGCCGGACTGGCCGGAGTCCATTCAACCGCGAATGAGAATGATTGTCAATTCTGCCCGGACCCGTCCCGACCGGCCCCGCCCCGGTTCCCGACGTTGCCCCCCGGCCGCCGCCGCGACCGACCCCGCGGCTGCGGCCGGCCCGCGCCCAGGCTGGCCTCCAGCATCATCTGCGGGATCGCCTGGATGCCGGCCACCATCTGCGCCAGCGGGGCCAGGTGGCGCAGCGCGCTGGCATAGACGCCGCGCTTGAACGTGACCACGTGTTCCAGCGGGTACCAGAAATCGACCCAGCGCCAGTGGTCGAACTCGGGCGTTTCGGTCAGGTCCAGCCGCAGGTGGGCCTCGTCGCCGACCAGCTGCAGCAGGAACCAGACCTGCTTCTGGCCGATACAGACATGGCGCTCGTTGCGGCGGATCGCCCGCGGCGGCAACCGATAGCGCAGCCAGCCGGGGGTCGCGCCCAGCACCAGCACGTGCTCGGGCAGCAGGCCGGTTTCCTCGCGCAGCTCGCGGTACATGGCCTCGAGCGGGGTTTCGTCGGTGTTCATCCCGCCCTGCGGGAACTGCCAACCGTCCCGGCGCACGCGCCGCGCCCAGAACACCCGCCCGTCCGGGCGCATCAACACGATACCGACATTGGGCCGGTAGCCGTCCGGATCGATCACGATGCGGACTCCTGAATATCTACTGCCCCCGACAATGCCACGTCCCCGGCGGCGTCACAAGCCGATGCCGCCCCCGATTGACGGACTGGCGACGGCAAAGGAAAATGCGCAGTTCGCGGCTATGTAGCTCAGCCGGTTAGAGCGCGAGACTCATAATGCCGGGGTCAAAAACGAAAAATCTGAAAACCTGGCTATGTAGCTCAGACGGTTAGAGCGCGAGACTCATAATCCCGAGGTCGGTGGTTCGATCCCACCCATAGCCACCAGATTTCTTACTACAAATCAGATAGTTACACCGTCAAAAGCCCGCCACCGACGCGGGCTTTCTTGTGACAGATCGACTGTCACAGCCAGATTAGGAGTTGCATTTCGAGCGCAAGCGCCGATCCACTCCTCCTGCCTCATGATGAGGCTTCTTTGAAGTGTCCGTGTTAGCGGGGTAGAACCCCCTCGTCCGTAGCGAACGCTTGCAGAAGGTAGTCCGCGGCCGCCCAAACGCGCAGTGTGATCAATACGCGATGCGGGTACTGCGACTGCAGGCCAAGGTCTAGCCTCAAGAGGAATTGCGCGACAGCAACCAGCCGGACACCGGCGAAGCCTGGCTAACGCGATGCGGCTGCCAGGCGCGCCAGCGCCGACGCGCGTCCCACGGCGAGGTCGACCGATGGCCGCGCCGGGTATCCGCGCGGCGTGATGCCTGCTTCCCATGGGGCGTGGATCGCGACATCGTCGAGCGCGGTGAGTTCCGGCAGCCAGCGCCTGAGGTAGGTTCCGCCGGGATCGAATTTCCGCGATTGGGTGACGGGATTGAAGATGCGGTAGTAGGGCGCGGCATCGACCCCGGTGCCTGCGACCCATTGCCAGCCCAGCGCATTGTTAGCAAGGTCGGCATCGACCAACGTCTGCATGAACCAGGCCGCGCCCTCGCGCCAATCGATGCCCAGGTGCTTGGTCAGCCACGAGGCCACGACCATGCGCACACGGTTGTGCATCCAGCCCTCGAGCCAGAGTTGGCGCATGCCGGCGTCCACCAGCGGCACGCCGGTGCGGCCCTGCTGCCACGCCTCCAGCCCTCGGGGATCCTCCCGCCACGGCAACGCATCGAAACGCGGATTGAAGTTCCGCTCGGCGCAGTCCGGCCAGTGATGCAGGACGTAATGCGCGAATTCGCGCCAGCCCAGCTCCGCCACGAACTTGTCCGCGCCCGCCCCGCCCCGCGCTCGCGCCGCCTCGAACGCCGCGCCCGCGCTGATCTCGCCGAAATGCAGGTGCGGCGACAGCCGAGACGTGCCGTCGATGGCGGGAATGTCGCGATCCGTGGGATAGGCCTCCAGCCGCTGCAGGAACGCGTGCAGGCGCGCGTGCGCATGCGCTTCCCCGGGCGACCACGCCTGCCAGAAGCCGCGATCCCATCGCGGTCGCGGCGGATCGATCGATGCAAGCAAGCCCGCGCAGGTGCTCGGCAGCGCGAACGTGGAGAAGCACTCCGGCGCCGCCCGCGGCCGGTAGCGCCAGCTGGGCAATGCCGCGCGCAGGAACGGCGTGAACACCCGATACGGTGCGTCGCCCTTGGTGCGCACCGCGTCCGCATCGGTGAGCAGGCTGCCGCCCGCACGGCGCATGGCCACGCCGTCGCGGGCGAGCGCTGCAGCGAGCCGCGCATCGCGCGCATCGGCAACGGGGTCGTGCAACGCCGACACATGCACCGCACTGGCACCACTGGCGTTGGCCAGCATCGGCAGCAGGTGCTCCGGGTTACCGGCGAGCACATGCAGCGTGCCGCCGCGTTTGCCGATGTCCTCCGAAAGCGCCTGCAACGACTTGCGCAACCATGCACGGCTGGCGTCGCAGGGCTGCGCGCCGGCATCGTCGATGTAGATCAGCAGCAGGCCATCGTGCGACGCGCAGGCGCGCTCGAGCGCCGGGTTGTCGGCCAGGCGCAGGTCGCGGCGGAACCAGAAGATGCCCCGACTCATGCGCGTGGCGCGGCGACAGCCAAGTTCACTTCGCGCGTTCCGATTGCGGAACCATGCGCAACTTAGTCGTGTCGTAGCCCAGCGCCTGGATGCGCGCGATCGCGGCCTCCAGCTGCTCCTTCGGCAAGCTTGGCGTGCGCGCCATCAGCCACACGTAGTCGCGCTTGCTGCGCCCGATGATCGTGCGCGAATAGTCCGGCGCCAGGTCCACGATCACGTACTCCGCCTTGATCGGCCACACGAACTGCATGCCCCAGACCGCATTGTGGCTGCCTTCCACCACCGTGCCCACCGGCTCCATTTTCTCCAGCGAGGCGTCGAAGCCGCCCTTGCGCTGGGTGTAGGTCGTGCGGATCTTGCCGTCCTTGTCGAGCCGGTAGGACTCGACGGCATCGTAGGCGTCGCGCTCCTGCCGGGACGGGATGTGCGCGATGACGTACCAGTCGCCCATGAAGCGTGGCAGGTCGACCGCGGCCACCGGCGGGATGGTCGGTTTCTGCGTGGCGCAGGCGCCGAGCAAGGCGGCCAGCGCAGCGGCAAGGATCGAATGCATCTTCACCGTCATGCTCCCTTGGCGAAACGGTAGTGGGCCACCATCCACTCGCGGCCGTGGTCGTAGCCGAACAATTCGGCGCAGGCCATCCAGAACATCCGCCAGCGCTGGAACCACAACGGGGCGGCATCGCCGTAGGCCTTGCGCAGGATCGCCATCACCGCGTCGCGATGCGCGTCCTGGTTGTCCAGCCAGTGGTTCGCGGTGCGCTGGTAGTGGGTGCCGTCCACCAGCCAGCGGTCCTCGATGCGCAACGCGTCCTGGAACCACAGCAGGGTGTCGGCCGCGGGCATGAGACCGCCGGTGAAGAAATGCCGGCCCATCCAGTTGTCCTCGCCCGCGGTTTCGAACGGGTATAGCAGCGTCCGATGGCAGAAGATGTGCACGAACAACTTGCCATCGGCGCGCAGCCAGCCGCCGATGCGCTGCAAGAGTGTCTGGTAGTTGCGCATGTGCTCGAACATCTCGACCGACACGCAGCGATTAAAGGCCGCTGCAGGCAATTCCAGCCGGTTGACGTCGCAGGTCAGCACGCGGACGTTATCGAACCCACGCTCGCGGCACTGGGCCTCGATGAACTGGCGTTGTGGCGCGGAGTTCGAGACCGCGGTGATGCGTGCGTTCGGCAGGTGCTCGGCCATCCACAGGGTCAGCGAACCCCAGCCGCAGCCCAATTCCAGGATGTCCTGCCCGTCGGCCAGCTCCGCTCGCCGCACATAGAGCGCGAGCATCGCCTCCTCCGCCTGCGCCAGGGTTTCATCGCCAGTGGGGTAGTAGCAGCCCGAGTACTTCAGGCGCGGGCCCAGGCATTGCTCGAAGAACCCCGGCGGTAGCTCGTAGTGCTGGCGGTTGGCGGCATCGGTGTGGATCGCGACCGGGCTGCGGCGCAGTTCCTCCACCAGCGCCGCGTTGCGGCGCGCCGCGGCATCGGGATCGCCGGCGTGTTCGTCGCGCAGGCGCTGCGTGCACAGGCGACGGATGCCGAGGCGCAGCAGCGCATCCGGCAGCAAGCCGCGTTCGGCCAAGCCCAGCAGGCCATCGGCCGCGCGGTCGTTCGCCAGCTCCATGGCATCGGCGGTGGCGTTCATCGGTCCTCCTTGGGGAACCAGGGAATCAACATGGGCGTGCTGCGCTGGTAGCGGGCGTAATCCTCACCGCGCGTGCGCAGGGCCTGCTGCTCCGTCCACGGGATGCCGCTGATCCAGCGTAGGAACAGGTACATCACCACTGGCCCGGACCAAGCCAGCCAGTGCAATGGCGAACCCACCGCCACCAGCACGTAGGCGAACCAGTGCAGCCATTCGAAGAAGTAGTTCGGGTGGCGCGAGTAGCGCCACATTCCCGCGCGGCAGGTCTTGCCCGTGTTCGCCGGATCCGCGCGGAAGCGGGCTAGCTGGCCATCGGCCAGCGCCTCGCCGCCGACGCACAGCAGCCAGACGGCAATGCCGGCAACGAACCAGACGTTCCACGCGTCAACCGGATTGGCCGCGACGGCGAGGAACGGCAGCGCGAACAGCAGGATCAGCAAGGCCTGGAACTGGAACATCGCGAACCACTTCAACGGCGCATTGCCCCAGCGCTTGCGCAACTGTGCATAGCGCCCGTCCTCGGCTTCGCCGCGCACGCGCTGCCACAGGTGCAGGCCGAGCCGCAGGCCCCAGGCGCCGCCAAGCGCGCCCAGCAGCACGCGTGGCAGCCATGCACCGTTCCCTGTAACGGCGACCAGCACCGCGGATGCGCCGACGCCGAACGACCATGCAACGTCGACGATGCCGGCGTTGCGTGTCCGTTGCTGGCGTGCCCACGCCAGCCCCTGCAGGACGATGGCGAAGGCATAAACGAGCAAACCCTGCTGCCAGGCGCTCATGCACGGGTCTCCTGCGGACGGGCATGCGACGTGGCGCGGTCGCGTGCGATGCGGAACAGCAGCGTCAAGGCGATCGCCCATGCGCAGGCCAGCCATGCCACTGCCGGCCATGCCGGTTGCGCAAAGGCCACCGCGCCGAAGCCGCGCGCGGCACCGAGGTAGGCCAGCGGGCCGCCGAGCGCGGCGAAGGCGGCCGCCGTCCACGGACGCGTCGCGAACCAGGCCAGGGAATGGTTGAGGGTCATCGCGAAGGCACCCCACAGCAGGACGATCCACAGTGGCGCGGGCAGGCCAGGCCGCGGCGACGCATACGCCAGCAAACCGGTGGCCGCGGCCACCCCATCGACGACCATGCCGCAGGCCAGTGCGGCGAACAATGCACGCAGGTCCGCGACGCGCGTGCGCGAGGCGGAGGCTTGCAGCGCGATGAATCCCACGCAGGCCAGCATTCCGATCCAGGCCGTGCCGCGGCCCGCACTCCAGACCACCGCGAACCAGGTTGCTTGGTATCCCAGCAGGTTGGCCCAGGACGCCATCTCAGGCCTCCAGCAGGCCGGGCAGGTAGGACGCGCCGCGATAGCCGGGCTTGGCCAGCAACAGATGGGCCACGCCGATCGAGCGCTCGAGGAAACCGCCCTCGCAATAGGCGAGGTAGAACTCCCACATGCGCAGGAAGCGTTCGTCGAAGCCCTGCGCGCGAACCGCTTCGCGCTGGGCGAGGAAGCGCTGGCGCCATGCATGCAGGGTGCGCGCGTACGAGGGCCCGAAATCCTCCAGGTGGACCAGGGCAAGATCGGTGCTGCGCGTCTTCGCGGCCAGCATCGCCGCGATCGAGGGAATGAACGAGCCGGGGAAGATGTAGCGCTTGATGAAATCCACCGAGCGCACCGCCTGCTGGTAGCGGTGGTCCTCGATGGTGATCGCCTGCACCAGGCCGAGGCCGTCCGGCTTGAGCAACCGTCCCAGGGTGGCGAAGTAGGTGTCGAGGTACTGCGGACCGATCGCCTCGATCATCTCGATCGACACCAGCTTGTCGTACTGGCCCTCGAGGTCGCGGTAGTCCGACAACAGCACCGTCACCCGATCCTGCAGCCCGGCCTCCGCGACGCGCTGCACCGCGAGCGCGTGCTGTTCCTTCGAGATCGTGGTGGTGGTGACGCGGCAGCCACGCGTGCGCGCGGCATGCACCGCGAACCCGCCCCAGCCAGTGCCGATCTCGACCACATGGTCGCTGGGCAGCAACCGCAGTTTTTCGCAGATGCGATCCAGCTTGCGGGTGGAGGCGGTCTCGAGATCGTCGTCATCGCCGGCGTAGAGGGCCGACGAATACATCAGGTCGTCGGACAGGAACAGGCGGAAGAACGGATTACCGAGATCGTAGTGCGCGGCGATGTTGCGGCGCGAGCCATCGCGCGTATTGCGGCGCAAGGCATGCCAGGCCTTCAGCGCCCAGCCGCCCAGCCTGGCAAGGCCGCCTTCCATGCCGTCGAGCAGGTCGCGATTGCGCACCAGCAGGCGCACCAGCCCGACCAGGTCGCTGCAGGTCCACGCGCCGTCCATGTAGGCCTCGGCGGCACCAACGCTGCCGCTGCCGGCGAGCGCGCGATAGAAGACCGGATCGTGTACCTGCAGGCGGATCGGCGCGTCCTCGCCGCCTTCGCCGAGCCGCGTACTGCCCAGCGCATCCTGCAGGACGATCTCGCCGCCGCGCAGGGCATCCAGTTGCTGCAGGAGCCGGCTGCGCAGGAAGCGGTCGAGGGCGCCGAAAGGTGCGGCATCGGAACGGACGATGCTGCTCATGCGTGGGACTCCAGCTTGGACGGATGGTCGTGGACCGGCGTGCGCTTCAGCCACAAGCGCAGGGCCTGCCAATGGATGCCGGCGACCACCTGCGCGGTCATCAGCGGATAGCGCCACAGCACCCGCGCGAGGTTCGGGCCATCCAGTGGCCGGCGCACGAGATCAAGCGAGGCATCGAATTCGCGACGCTCGCCCTCGCAAACGTCCATGTGCACGTGCAGGTCCCCGCCCGGCGGCGTGAACGACCAGTCGTAGCGGCGCGCCATCGGCAGGAAGGGCGAGACGTGGAAGCGTTTGTCGAACGCCCAATGCAGCGCGCGGCCGCGGCGGGTCGCAGCGGCCACCGGCAGTACGTATGCGTGGCGCTCCTTCCACGGCGTGTTGGTGATCTCGGCGACGATGCTGTGCAACGCGCCATCCACCGCATGGCAGTAGTAGAAGCTCACCGGATTGAAGTTGTGGCCGGCGTAACGCAGATGGGCGAGCAGGCGAACCGGGCCCTCCGGGCGCTCTCCACATGCGTGGAGGACACGATCGCGTACCGCATCGGCCAGCGGCTGCGCCGGATCGCCAAGGAAGTCGGCGCGGCGGAACTGGACGAGGTTCGGCCGGTCCACCGACCACAACCAGCGTTCGCGGAATACCGCGTCGATTTCGTCGAGGTCGAGGTACAGCTGCGCCATGCGGTAGGCGAACGCATGCGCGCGCGGCGCATGCCGGCGATGGCGGACGCGGCCCTCGTAGATCGCGCTGGCGAACTGCGACGTCATGCCGCCACCTCCATCGGCTCGACACGCGCGGCGACGGCGGCATCGGTCGACGATGCCCACGGCGCGCCCAACGCGCGCGCTACTTCCACGCCGCTGCGGATGCCGTCTTCATGGAAGCCCCAACCCCAGTAGGCGCCGGCGAACCAGGTGTTGCGCTGGCCCTGGATCTCGCCGCGGCGCGCCTGCGCGGCGAGCGAGGCATGGGTGTACACCGGATGCCGGTAGTGCCGGCGCACCAGCACCTTGGCGGGATCGATGTCCTGCGTGCGATTGAGGCTGACCACCAGCGGTGTCGGCACGTCGTGGCCCTGCAGCAGGTTCATGCAATAGCTCACCGTGCAGGCCTGGGCCGGATCGGCGGGAATGTAGGCATTCCACGCCGCCCACGCCTTGCGCCGACGCGGCAACAGGCGGGCATCGGTGTGCAGCACGGTGTCGTTGGGCTGGTAGCGGATCGCACCGAGGATGTCGCGCTCGGCCACGCTCGCATCGTCCAGCAGCGCCAGCGCCTGATCGCTGTGGCAGGCCAGCACCACGTGGTGGAAGTGCTCGCTGCCGGCGGCACTGCGCACGCGCACGCCCAGCGCATCGCGCGCGATGCCGAGCACCGGGGTGGCGGTGCGCACCTGCACGTCCCAGCGTGCTGCCATCGCATCGATATAGCCGCGCGATCCGCCGCACACCACCCGCCACGGCGGCCGGCCGGCGAGCTGGAGCATGTGGTGGTTGGCCATGAAGCGCACCAGGTACTTGGCCGGGAATTGCAGGATCGCGTGCGCGTGCGATGACCACAGCGCACTGGCCATCGGCACCAGGTGCTGGTCGCGGAACGCGGCGCCGTAGCCGTGCATCGCAAGGTATTCCCCCAGCGACGGGCCCTCGCCATCCACGTCCAGCAATGCCGGTGCTGCGCGATAGAAGCGCGCCAGGTCGCGCAACATGCCCCAGAAGCGCGGCGAGGCCAGGTTGCGGCGCTGGCAGAACAGCGCATCCAGGCGGGTGGCGTTGTATTCCAGCCCGGTGCCCGCGTCCTGCACCGAGAAACCCATGGTGGTCTCCTGCGAGGCCACCCCGAGTTCGTCGAACAGACGCGTCAGCAACGGGTAATGCACCGGGTTGTGCACGATGAAGCCGGTGTCCACCGCCAGCGTGCGCCCGTCCACCTCCACGCGATGCGTGTCGGTATGCCCGCCCAGGGTGTCGTTGGCCTCGTAGAGCACGACCTCGTGTTGCCGCGAGAGCAGCCACGCGGCGGACAGCCCGCTGATGCCGGATCCAATGACGGCGATACGCATCTCAGTGCCCCGCCCTGGCCATGACCCAGGCCGGCACCGGCTTGAGGTCGCGCACCAGGCCCAGCGCCTGCATCAGGCGCAGGCCGTACCAGGTCAGGTCGATTTCCCACCAGCGGAAGCCCTGGCGGGCGCTGCTGGAGTAGAAATGATGGTTGTTGTGCCAGCCTTCGCCGAAGGTCAACAGCGCAAGC
>JBDHQQ010000186.1:0-4476 GCA_039807145.1 Pseudoxanthomonas sp.
TGCTGGTCCTCGATCACCGCCTTGACCAGGTCGCCGATGGAAATCACCCCGACCACGTTGTCGCCCTCCACCACCGGCAGGTGGCGGATGCGATGCTCGGTGACGATCTGCATGCAGCGCTCGACCGTATGGTTCGGACCCACGGTCACCACGTTCGAAGTCATGATGTCGCGCACCGGCGTGTTCGAGGACGAACGCCCGTGCAGCACGATCTTGCGCGCGTAGTCGCGTTCGGAAACGATGCCGGCCAGCCGGTCGCCGTGCATCGCCAACACCGCGCCGACGCCCTTTTCGGCCATCAACCGGATCGCGTCGATCACCGCGTCGTCCGGCGATACCGAGAACACCTCAGACGTCTTCGCCCCCAACAGTTGCCGCACTGTGCGCATGGCCTGCTCCTTCGACAAGAGGTTGGGCCAAGCATACTCCCGGCGCGGCCGGTTGCCACACGTCCACCAGGTACAGCGGGCGCTGCTTGGCTTCGTCGTACAAACGACCGAGGTATTCGCCGATCATGCCCAGCGCGACCAGCTGCACGCCGCCCAGGAACAGGATCACCACCATCATCGTCGGCCAGCCGGCGACCGCGTCGCCCCACAGCAGCGCCTTGACCACGATCCACAGCGCATAGACGAAGGCCAGCAGCGCCGTCGCCACGCCTAGATAGGTGGCCACGCGCAGCGGCGCAGTGCTGAAACTGGTGATGCCCTCCAGGGCGAAGTTCCACAGCTTCCAGAAGCCGAATTTGCTGCGCCCCGCCAGCCGCGCCTCGCGCCGGTACGGCACGGAAATGCGATTGAAGCCGACCCAGCCGAACAGCCCCTTCATGAAGCGGTGGCGTTCGCGCAATTGTTTCAGCGCGGCCAACGCACGCGGCGACAGCAGGCGGAAATCGCCGGTGTCGGCGGGCACCGGCGTCTTCGACAATCGACCGATGAGCCGGTAGAACGCCGCGGCGGTCGCGCGCTTCAGCCAGCCTTCGCCGTCGCGCTGGATGCGCGTGCCGTAGACGTCGTCGTAACCCTCGCGCCATTGCGCGACGAACTGCGGAATCAGCTCCGGCGGATCCTGCCCGTCGGCGTCGAGGATGATCGCCGCGCCTTCATCGACCTGGTCCAGTCCCGCGGTCAGCGCCGCTTCCTTGCCGAAGTTGCGCGACAGCTTCAGCAGGGCCACGCGCGCGTCCCGCTGCGCGATCCGCTGCATCGCCGCCCAGGTGTCGTCGGTGCTGCCGTCGTCGATGTACAGCACGCGGCCGTCGATGCCGTCCAGCCGCTGCAGCACCGCGGCGATGCGCGGGTGCAGGCGCGGCAGGGCTTCGGCTTCGTTGCGCGCGGCAACGACGACGGTCAGGCGATCGATGGTCATGCGGTCATGGTAACTGTTGGCGCACGGCGGGCGGCTCAGTCCAGCGTCGAAAGATAGGCCGTGCCGCCGATCTGGCGCATCTGCCGTTCGATCCGGTTCGCGCGGCCGGACACGTATGGCCCCGGCCGCGCCGCGCTGTAGCGGCGGGGCGACGGCAGCACCGCGGCCAGCCGCGCGCTCTCGGCCGCGGACAAGCGACTGGCGTCCTTGCGCCAGTAAGTACGTGCCGCGGCCTGCGCGCCATAGATGCCGTCGCCGAACTCGGCCACGTTGGCATAGACCTCCAGGATGCGCCGCTTCGGCCACAGCGCCTCGATCAGCGCGGTGTACCAGACCTCCAGCCCCTTGCGCAGCCAGCGCGTCGGCCCGCGTCCCTGCCACAGGAACAGGTTCTTCGCGGTCTGCTGGCTGATGGTGCTGGCGCCGCGCAGGCGCCTGACCGGTTGGCCGCGCCGTTCGGCGCGCTCGACCATCTTCTCGTTGTGCGCCTGCGCCTTGCGTATGGCATCGAAGTCGAAGCCGTGGTGAATGGCGAAGTTCTGGTCCTCGGCGGCGACCAGCGCCACCGGCAGGCTGGCCGACATCTGTTCGAGGTCGCACCAGTCATGAGCAATGCGGAAACCGAAATCGCCCGCGCCCCAGGCTTCGAACTGGCGCACCGCCATGAACGCGGTGAACGGCGGATCGACGAAGCGCAGCACCAGCACCTGCAGCGCGCTGCCCGCGGCGAACAGCAGCGGCAGGGCCAGCAACCAGCGCAGCCAGCGGCGCTTGCGGCGGACCGGTACGGAGGTGGTGGCGGCCAATCGGCTCCCCTTCATCTTGAGTATCCCGTTGGGCGCCCGCATTTTGGGCTTTCCCGCACGACATTATGCCGGTCCGCCCGGCACGGACAGGACGATGCCCACCGAAACCACCGATCTCCAGACTCGCTTCCTGCTGCCGCGCGCCGGCGTGCGTGGCGTCCACGTGAAGCTGGGACAAAGCTGGCGCGAGATCCTTTCGCACGGCAACTACCCTGCCGGCGCGCGCGAACTGCTTGGCCAGGCGACCGCCGCCGCCGCGCTGTTCACCGGGCACACCAAGGTCGGCGGCCGGCTGTCGGTGCAGTTGCGCGGCAGTGGGCCGCTGCGCACCCTGTTCGCCGAATGCACCGCGGCCGGGACCGTGCGCGGCATCGCCCAGTGCGAGGAAGGCACGGAAATCCCCCGTGACCTGACCCGGCTCGGCGACGACGCCCTGCTGGCGATCACCATCGAGAACCCGGGCCTCGATCCGCGCGAGCCGCAGCGCTACCAAAGCCTGGTGGCGCTGCAATCGCCTACCCTGGCCGAGGCGTTCGAAGACTATTTCCGCCAGTCCGAGCAGCTTCCCACCCGCCTGCTGCTGACCGACGGCGACGAAGCGGTCTGCGGCCTGATGCTGCAAAAACTCCCCGGCGACGAGGGCGACACCGACGGCTGGAACCGGGCCGGCGCCCTGTTCGACACCCTGGCCGAAGCGGAGTTGCTGGCGACCCCGGCGGAAACCCTGCTGCACCGCCTGTTCCACGAAGAGGACGTACAGACTCTGGGGCAACGCCCGCTGGGCTTCGCCTGCTCATGCTCGCGCAGCCGCGTCGCGGCCATGCTGCAGTCCCTTGGCGTGGAAGAGGCCCGGGCGGCCGCGGCCGCCGGCGTCGCCGAGGTGCGTTGTGAGTTCTGTGGGCAGCGCTATCTGTTCCAACCGTCCGAGATCGAGGAACTTTTTGTTCCACAGCCGGTCGAAGCAGATGCGCCGGAACGCCTTCAATAGACAATGTGACGGCCGTTCCAACTTGTTAAACAAACATAAAACGGCTAGCATCGGCTTCCCCTCTCGGGGGAACCGCAGCCGTTGGCAGGGGATCCAACACAGGCCATGAAATCGCGTCATCTGCGACTGTCGACCGCTTTGCTGCTGGCCCTTGGGCTGGCCGCGGGCGCGCATGCGCAGACGACCGGCAAGCGCCAGTCCACCCAGCTGCCGGTCATCGGCAGCGATGGCAAGGTGCAGGCGGTACTGGAACTGGAACCCACCGGCGAAGCCACCGCCGGCGCGCGCTGGCGCATGGGCGACAACACGCTCAATGCCGCGTTCGGCCTGGAATCCGGCGATTCGCTCGGCTTGGTCTGCAACCGCCAGACGGGTATCGCCAACAGCATCAGCAGTCTGGTCAGCCACTGCAACGTCGCCGTACTGGACGACGACCCGCAGGGCAGCCAGCGCATTTCTGCGGTCGCCAGCCTGACTCGTCCCGGCGGTCGCGTGGGCCTGTCTGCCGGCATCGGTCGCGACACCCTGCCCGCCTGGCTGGCGCCCGGCAAGGTCGGCAACCGGGTTGAACAGAACGATCTGACCGTGTTCGGCGAAAAGAACATCGGCCAGGGTTTCGTCCGCATCGGCGGCGCCGTGGCCCGCGCCCGCCTGATCCCCGCCGACGAACTGCCCGCCATCGCGGACCACTGGAACAGCAAGAGCCTCAGCGTCGTCGGCGGCTACGGCGCATTCAGCGCCAACGTCATCGGCCGCGTCGTCGACACCCCCGGCAAGCCGCCCTTCGAGGGCCTGGGCCTGGGCATCACCTGGCGCACCCCATGGAGCGGCCAGCTCACCGTCGGCGCCGAAAACGTCATCACCCGCGGCAAGAACCCCTTCTTGCCCGGCAACGCCGCCAGCGACGAAGGCACCGTGCCGTACGTGCGCTACGAGCAGGATCTGTAAGAACCTCTCACGCGGAAGACTGTGCCCGGCAGTTCCCTGCCGAACCCGCGGTGCGCGACCTCAATACTTGGTCCGTCTCAACGCATCCAGCTTGCTGGCGTAGCGCGACCTGTCCTGTCCCGCACTCAGTTCGTAAGCTCGCTCCAGTTCCACGCCAGCCAAGTGTCGCTGTCCCATGCGGAAGTATGTGCGTGCCAGGCCGAAATGAAAGGCGTCCTCGTCGCGATTGAGCGCTATCGCACGACGGTACAAGCGCACCGCTTCGGAGAAGTCACCGGCTTCTTCCTTCTGCTGCGCAAGGGAGAACTGATAGAAGGGATCCTTGCGCATGATCCTGTCGGCGCGCTTCTGCCACTGTGCCGCGCG
>JBDHQQ010000187.1:0-4446 GCA_039807145.1 Pseudoxanthomonas sp.
CCACGGTGGCGATGCCCAGGCGGCGGCAGGTGGCGATGACGCGGCAGGCGATTTCGCCGCGGTTGGCGATCAGGATCTTGTCGAACATGGCGTATTCCATGACGTGCTGCGCGGTGGCAGCAGAAGGGGAAAAGCACCCGTGTGCAGGTTCCTGCGGTTGCTTCGGCCTGGGCGGTTGCGGTTGATCTTCAGGGTCCCCTTCCGCAGCGACGGAGCCGACGGTAGGAACCCGAAGGGCGGCGTGCATGGATGCACGTCGTTTTCCGACGAGACAGGGATGTCTCGTCGGAAAATTCCGGCGGCGGAGTGAATCCGGCGCGCAATGCGCGTCGGACGCGAAGGCAGGGCGTGTTTCTCTTGGTTAGCTTCTCTTTGCACGAGCAAAGAGAAGTAACTCGCTCCCCGAAGGGGAGCGAAAGCTCTTGCGCTTGTTTCCGCTGCAGGAACGTCGCGCATGCGAACTACATCCGGAACACGCCGAAGCGCGTTTCCTGCGCCGGCGCGTTGAGGCTGGCGGCCAGCGCCAGGCCGAGGATGCGGCGGGTGTCGGCCGGGTCGATCACCCCGTCGTCCCACAACCGCGCGCTGGCGTAGTACGGGTGGCCCTGGCGTTCGAACTGCTCGCGGATCGGCGCCTTGAATGCCTCCTCCTCGTCGGCCGGCCACTGCCCGCCCTTGCCCTCGATACCGTCGCGCTTGACCGTGGCCAGCACGCTGGCGGCCTGTTCGCCGCCCATCACCCCGATGCGCGCGTTCGGCCACATCCACAGGAAGTGCGGCGAATAGGCGCGGCCGCACATGCCGTAGTTGCCGGCGCCGAACGAGCCGCCGATCACCACCGTGTACTTGGGCACGCGCGCATTGGCCACCGCCATCACCAGCTTGGCGCCGTCCTTGGCGATGCCGCCGTGTTCGTATTTGCGGCCGACCATGAAGCCGGTGATGTTCTGCAGGAACAGCAGCGGGATCCCGCGCTGGCAGCACAGCTCGATGAAGTGCGCGCCCTTGAGCGCCGATTCGGAGAACAGGATGCCGTTGTTGGCGATCACGCCGACCGGGTGCCCATGCACGTGGGCGAAGCCGGTGACCAGGGTGTTGCCGTAGCGCGGCTTGAACTCGTCGAAGCGCGAGCCGTCGACGATGCGCATGATCACCTCGCGCACGTCATAGGGCTTGCGGGTGTCGCTGGGGATCACCCCATACAGTTCGCGCGCATCGAACAGCGGCGCTTCGGCGGGCTGCAGCGCGACGCGCGGCTCGGGCCTGCGCCAGTTGAGGCTGGCGATGATGGCACGCACCCGCGCCAGCGCCTGCAGGTCGTTGTCGGCCATGTGGTCGGCGACGCCGGAGATGCGCGTGTGCACGTCGCCGCCGCCCAGGTCCTCGGCGCTCACCACTTCGCCGGTCGCCGCCTTCACCAGCGGCGGGCCGCCGAGGAAGATGGTGCCCTGTTCCTTGACGATCACCGTCTCGTCGCTCATCGCCGGCACATAGGCACCGCCCGCGGTGCAGCTGCCCATCACGCAGGCGATCTGCGGAATGCCCTGCGCGGACAGGTTGGCCTGGTTGTAGAAGATGCGGCCGAAGTGGTCGCGGTCGGGGAACACCTCGTCCTGCAGCGGCAGGAACGCGCCCCCGGAATCGACCAGGTAGATGCAGGGCAGGTGGTTCTGCTGCGCGATCTCCTGCGCGCGCAGGTGCTTCTTGACCGTCACCGGGTAGTAGGTGCCGCCCTTGACCGTGGCGTCGTTGGCGACGACCAGGCATTCCACGCCCTCGATGCGGCCGATGCCGGCGACCATGCCGGCGCCGGGCACCGGGTCGTCGTACATGTCGTGCGCGGCCAGCGGCGCGATCTCGAGGAACGCGCTGCCGGGGTCGAGCAGCGCGTCGATGCGCTCGCGCACCAGCAGCTTGCCGCGCGCGGTGTGCTTGGCCCGGGCCGCATCGCTGCCACCACGCGCGGTGCGTTCCAGGGTGGCGCGCAGGTCGTCGACCAGCGCCTGCATCGCCGCGCGGTTGGCTTCGAATGTCTCGCTGCCGGGCTGCAGCTGGGTTTTCAGTACGCTCATGGCAGTGGTTCCTGCGGTGGCCTGGGTGCCGTCGGTGGGGGCGTCCGAAGGGCGGGTGCGGGGCGCGCCGGGATCATGATGCGCGAACCCCGTCGATGCCGTTCACCCGCCAGCCCCCCGGGGAGAGGTCCGGCGGTCGCCGGGCCTGGATCACGCGGTGCGCTGGAACAGCTCGCGCCCGATCAGCATGCGGCGGATTTCCGAAGTGCCGGCGCCGATCTCGTACAGCTTGGCGTCGCGCCACAGGCGCCCGGCCGGGTACTCGTTGATGTAGCCGTTGCCGCCGAGGATCTGGATCGCCTCGCCGGCGGCCCAGGTGGCCTTCTCGGCCGAGTACAGGATCGCGCCGGCCGCGTCCTGGCGGGTGGTGCGGCCCTGGTCGCAGGCCCTGGCCACCGCATACACGTATGCGCGGCACGCGTTGAGCCCCACGTACATGTCCGCCAGCTTGGCCTGGATCAGCTGGAAAGTACCGATCGCCTCGCCGAACTGCCGGCGCTCGTGCACGTACGGCAGCACCACGTCCAGCGCCGCGGCCATCAGCCCGAGCGGGCCGCCGGACAGCACCACGCGTTCGTAGTCCAGGCCGGACATCAGCACCTTGACCCCGCCGCCGACCTCGCCGAGCACGTTCTCCACCGGCACTTCGCAGTCCTGGAACACCAGCTCGCAGGTGTTGGACGCGCGCATGCCCAGCTTGTCCAGCTTCTGCGCGGTGGAGAATCCCTTCATGCCCTTCTCGACGATGAAGGCGGTGATGCCGCGCGACCCGGCCTCCGGGTCGGTCTTGGCGTAGACCACCAGCACGTCGGCATCCGGGCCGTTGGTGATCCACATCTTGTTGCCGTTGAGCACGTAGTGGTCGCCGCGCAGGTCGGCGCGCAGTTTCATCGACACCACGTCCGACCCCGCGCCCGGCTCGCTCATCGCCAGCGCGCCGACGTGCTCGCCGCTGCACAGCTTCGGCAGGTACTTGTGCTTCTGCGCCTCGCTGGCGTTCTTGCGCAGCTGGTTCAGGCACAGGTTGGAGTGCGCGCCGTAGGACAGGCCGATGCCGCCGGAGGCGCGCGAGATCTCCTCCATCGCCACCACGTGGGCGAGATACCCCATGCCGCTGCCGCCGTATTCTTCCTCCACGGTCATGCCGAGCAGGCCCTGCTCGCCCAGCTGGCGCCAGAGCGCATTGGGAAACTGGTTGCCGGCGTCGGCAGCGGCCGCCAGCGGCGCGATGTGCGCGGCGGCGAACTGGGCCACGCTCGCGCGCAGCATGTCGATCTCTTCGCCGAGATCGAAGGAAAGGGTGGGGACGTGCATGGGGGCGGCTCCGGTACGGCAGGACGGGTGGGCGCTCCGGGAGGGGGACGGGCGGACCGTCGGCACGGGCGTTTGCGCGCAGCCTAGCCGGTCTCCATGAAAAAGTGAATACAAATTCAATAATTGAACCTAGAATCAGCCCATGGCCTACAAACGTTCGGAACTGATGGAAAAGCGCCTCGCCGGCAACCGCGAGGCGATCCTGGCCGCGGCCCGCCGGCTGGTCGCCGCCGGCGGCTACCGCAATGCGCCGGTCACCGCGGTGGCGGCCGAGGCCGGGGTATCCACCGGCCTGATCTATCGCCATTTCCCGTCCAAGGCCGACCTGTTCGTGGAAGTGCTCACCGCCGCGGTCGAGCATGAGCTGGACATCCTCTCGGCCATCGCCGACCAGCCGCAGCCGGCGGCGCTGCGCCTGCAGCAGGCGGTGGCCTCCTTCGTGCGCCGTGCACTGGCCGGGCCGGCGCTGGCCTATGCCTTCATCGCCGAACCGGTGGACCCGGAGGTCGAGGCCGAGCGCATCCGCTGTCGGCGCCTGTTCGGCGACGTGTTCAAACGCATCCTCGGCGACGGCGTGCGCAGTGGCGAGTTCCCGCCGCAGGACCTGGACGTGGGCGCGGCCTGCATCGTCGGTGCGTTCACCGAGGCACTGGTCGGCCCGACCGCGCCCAGCCGCGACGGACTGCGCGGTGGCGAGCCGCTGGTCGAGGCGATCGGGGCCCTGTGCCTGCGCGCGGCCGGTGCCGGCATCGGCGCGCAGCACGCCTGATCGCGGCCGGCCCGTGGCCACCGGTGCCCGTTGCCGGTGGGTGGGGGCGCTGGTCTATACTCCGCCGGTAGCTGTGGTCCACCGACTACTTGCCAGGGGTGTTGATACGTGCGGAATTACGACCTGCAGTTCCTGAAGCGCTTCTCCATCGTGATCGCCATCTTGGCTGTCGTCACGGTCGGGTTGATCATCTTCGCGTCGTTCCTGCAGCGCGCGATTCCCACCGAAGCATCCCCGCAGGCGGTCGCGCGCGTCGAGCAGCGCATCGCCCCGGCCGGCGCGGTCTACGCG
>JBDHQQ010000188.1:0-4430 GCA_039807145.1 Pseudoxanthomonas sp.
GATGGCCAGGGCCGCATCGAATCCGGACAGGGTGGCCGGCAGCGCCGCGCCGCGCCGTGCGACCAGCGCGGTCGGCGCCTGCGCCAGCGCGGTCGGCGGCACGGCGCCGGCGGCGACCAGGGTGCCGCGGCCGCGTTCGGAAATCGCCGGCGTATCCACCACCACCAGCCGCGCGGCGATCGAACGGCTGCGCTCGGCTTCGACCGAAGCCAGCGTCGGCGGCACCACGCGCCACTCGGTGGCGACGTTCGCGTAGCGGTCGTGCGCGTCCTTGACCGTGGTGCGTTTCGCGGAGGCGACGCTGAGCCCCTGGGTGGCGCCGGACAGCAGGCCGACCAGTTTCGGCGGCTCGATGAAGTGGTCGAAGACCTGCTTCGGCGGCGGTTCGACCACGGCCGGTGCCACGGTTTCGGTCAGCGACTCCAGGCCTTCGGTCAGCGTGCCCAGCCGCGGCGGCGACTGGCGCTCGCCGCGCAGCGCGGCCATCGCGGTCGGCGAGGCGTGGCCCTGCAGCCAGGTCTTCGCGGTGGCGAAGGCCTGGTCGGCCGTGGTCGGCGCGGTCAGCAGTCCGCTGACCGATTGCGCCAGCACGCGCAGCGCGGCGATGTCGCTGCCGCGGCGGGAGAAGGGCAGCGGTTTGCGCTGGTTGATTTCGACCTGGTAGTAGGGAATCGACGGGCCGCCGGGCGACGGCGTGGCCTTGCAGGCCAGGTCGAGTTCGTTCAGCGCCTTGACCATTTCGCCCTTGGGCACCTTGCGCGCATTCGGATCCTGCGCCGGTCCCCACACGCCGACCGGGAAGTGCCCGAACGGCCGCGCGGCGTCGACGAACGGATACGGTCGCTGCGCGCCGGTGCTTTCGTGCCAGGCCAGCGTGATGGTCGAACCCGCCGCGTCCGCATTCATCGGCGCCACCGCCAGCGCGTGGCTCGGCGGGTGATGGCTGGCGCCGCCTTGCGCGCGGGTCACGCGCGCCGCCGGCACCGTGCTGGCGAAGCTCAGCGAGAATTCCGCGACCACCACGAACGGCCGCGCCGCCGAACCGTCCGGCGTCGACTTCTCGCCCTTGGCCGGCAGCGCGCCGGTGTTGACCATCAGCGCATGCGGGCGGGCGCGGCCGCCGTCGCCCTCGAGGTATTTGTCCACGAAGGCCGCGGCGCCCATGTACTGCTTCTGCTCGCGCGCATCGTCGCCGAATTCGAAGGTCAGGCTGATCGGCCCCACGTCGAAGGTCACGCTGCCGCGGAACTCCGGGCCCTGCACGTGGATGCGCGCGCCCAGGTGCACCGAGATGGTCACCTCGCCGAAGATCCAGGTGTCGATGGTCACGCCGGCGGCGATGCGCGCGTAGGCGCTGACGTCGTAGTGGAACGGATCGAAGAACACGATGCCGTGCGCGCCGAACTTCACCTCGGCCCAGGCCGGGCCGAAGTGCGCCGAGGCCTCGAAATCGCCGCCGGCCATCAGCGCTTCGGAAGTCAGTGCGAAATAGCCGCCGGCCTTGATCACGATGTTGCTGCCGATGCTCCAGCGCAGGCCCAGCCGCGGCACCACCGGATAGCCGTCGCGGTGGAAGTCCGGGTGGTAGCCGCCCAGGGTCAGCACGAATTCGCCGGCCTTGTCGCCCTTGAACCAGATCACGTAGGCGAAGCCGCCAGTGAGCTTGATGTCCGGGTACAGCAGCCACGAGTTGTCGGTCAGCTGGCCCTGCACCCACAGCACGCCCTCGCTGCTGGAAAAGCGCACCAGCAGCGCCAGTTCGATCGACACCAGCGCCGCCTGCGGCCGCGGCAACGCCATCCGCGCCAGGCCCAGCAGGTTGATGTCCAGCCCGTCGCCGATCTGCACGCCGGCGACGGCGATGCCGTCGACCAGCGCGAAGCTGTTGAACGACAGCCCGGCGGCGAACCAGAACGTGCCCTTCTGCATCGGGAAGTACTGGCCCAGCTGGCGCAGCTGGGTCATCGGGTCGCCGGGCGTGGCGGCGATGTCCAGCGCCTGCACCAGCGGGTAGTCGGCGAAGTTGTCCAGCTTGTCCGGGATCACCAGCTTGCGGTTGATGCCGAAGCCGCCGCCGATGCCGGTCAGGAAGAACGCCGGCGGCCCGCCGATCGGCCCGTTGACCGCGCCGACGGCGAAGAACGAGACGAAGCGTTCGTCGCCCTGCTTGCCCTCGCCGTAGCCGCCGTACACGGTCAGCCCGTACACGCCGAAGCGGCCCAGCAGCATGCCGAGGTATTCGATGCCCTGCGGCGTCTGCTGCTTCAGCAGGCCGCCGGCCAGCGACACGCCGGCCATGTCGGCCGACACCGCCAGCCCGGCCAGGTCGGCCTGCCAGCTGGCCGGGTTGAAGAAGTCGTCGTTGCCGGCCAGATAGGTGATCTGCAGGTCGTCGACCGCGCAGGTCAGGCCGAATAGCGATACCGAGCCGTCCATCAGCAGCGACACGCGCTGCAGCCTGCCCTGCACCGAGGTCGCGCCGAAGCCGACCTGCTCCAGGTATAGCGGGCCAAAGCCGCGCTGGATCGCGACCCACCACGGCCCGCTGCCTTCGCCCGCGCTCAGCGTCACCGACAGGTCGCCGCCGTGGTGTTTCTGGATCGCCAGCGCCGGCGAGAACGCCGGCTTCGGCGGGGTCGGCCCGGTGTCGCGCAGGAGGCCGCTGGCGATGCCGTTTTCACCCTGCGCGCCGGCGGGCGACACCGCCAGGTTGGAGAACTGCAACTGCACGCCGCCGCTCTTGTCGCCGTTGGCGCGCAGTTCGGCGAACGCGTGCAGCGCGATCGATTCCAGGGTGATGCCGGCGTCGAGCAGCGGCCCGCTGGCCTTGCCGATGCGCAGGCCGACGCCGTTGACCGCCAGGCTCGGCCCGAAGCGCAACTGCCCGCTGCCGGGCACGAAGCCGACGAACACGCCGCCATCGGAACCGCCGGCCGGCGCCGGCTCGATCCAGCGCGCGTCGTTCTCCAGCCACAGCGACACGTCGCCTTCGACCAGCGCGAAGCGGTCGGTCAGGCCCAGCTGCAGGCCGATGGTGCCGGCGCCGTCCTTGGCGAAGCCGACGTGCATGCCGTCGATGTCGAAGCCGACGGCGGCCGTGGCGATGTTGTCGAACAGCTTGCGCAGCCGCGCCGCCCACACGTCCGGATCCGGATCGAACAGGCCGTCGATCAGTCCGCTCGGATTCGGTACGTCGTCCAGCGCCACGCCGCGCAGCAGGAAGCGCACGTCCTTGCCGGCGCCGCCGACATCGGTATCCAGCAGCGCCTGCACCGGCGCCTGCGCCATCGCCATCGCGGCGACCAGGTCGGCCAGCACCTCGACCGCGCGCAGCGCGACCTGGCCCGGGTCGGGCGTGGGAATCGTCGCGGCCAGCGCGCCGTCGCCGGCGACCAGTTCGAACTGGCCAGCGTCCAGCAGCCAGCGCGCGGCGAAGTGATGGGTGTCGTCGGCCGACAGGCCGACCAGCACCTGGCGGCCGCCCGCGGGCGCGTTGCCGGCGCCGAAGCGCACGAACGGCCGCAGCATCACGCCGCCGGCGTCGATCTGCGCCGGCCCCAGGGCGAGGCTGAGTTCGTCCAGACCCGCCGCGCTGATCGCCAGCGCGCCGCCCAGCGTGTGGATGCCAGGAACCGCCACGCCGTCGCTGGAAACGCGCACGCGCCCGGCGCCGGGATTCCATGCCAGCGTCAGCGCGCCCACCGCGACGCGCAGTTCTCCCGCGTTCGCGCTGGCGTCGATGCCGTGGCCTTGCAGGAAGTCGTCGACCAGCGGCGCCAACGCGTTGATGCCGGTCGTGGTCAGGTTCGGAATCGCGCCGCCGAGCGCGCCGACCGGATCCGCCGTCCAGTTGCGCAGCGCCGCGGCGTCGAACTTGTCGTTGCTGCGCAGGTTCAGCGCATCGCCGACCGCGCGTACCAGTTCGCCCGGCGTGCCGGAGATTCCGCCCAGCCGGTCTAGCAGGAAGGGCAACGCCGCTTCGGCGACGCCCGACAGCGAACCGAGGCCGGCGAACGGCAGCAGCGCGATGTCCGCGCCGGCCGCGGGACGCAGGAAGGCTTCGATGCCGCCTGCGCCCAGGCGCAAGTGCACCGCCTGCCGGCCGGTGGCCGCGGCGTCCAGCCCCAGATGGGTTTCCAGCATCGCCTGCGGCGGCCCGGACAGGCTCAGGCGAAGGCCGGCGTCCAAGCCGACGGCCAGCCGCGCATCGACGCCGGCGGGCGCGGTCCATGCGCCGGGATCGACCTGCAGCGATAGACGCGCGCCGGGGCCATCGGCCGCGACCGCAAGACGCACGCCGTTGGCCAGTTGCAGCGCCGCGCCGTTCGCGCCGTTCGCGCCGAGCAACGGGCGCAGCGCGTCCAGCAGCGACTGGATGCGCGCCGGATTGGTGCCCAGCGCCGCGGGGCCGCGCAGCCAGCCCGCCGGAT
>JBDHQQ010000024.1:0-21963 GCA_039807145.1 Pseudoxanthomonas sp.
GCCTGTCCAACCAGGTCAACGTCTTCAACGAAAGCCAGTACCTGAAATCCGACACCGGCGGCGAATCCGGCCTGGCCCACACCTTCGGCCTGGATTTCTACCCGGCGCAGGGCTGGAACACCGGCTTCACCCTGCAGCGCGGCGACCTGGACACCGCCAACGGCCCGGTGGAGCGCCGCGCCATCAGCGTCAACGCCGGCCGCACCTCGCCGGATACCGATTGGCAGAGCAAGCTGGAGTGGCGTCGCGACACCGGCGCCGAAGATCGCGAACAGTGGGTCAGCACCAATCGCCTGGCCTACAAGATCGACGAAAGCTGGCGCATTGCCGCGCGGTTGAACTACTCGAAGACCGACGACAACTTGGATCCGACCGCCGGCGCCAAGTTCATCGAAGGCAACGTCGGCTTCGCCTATCGCCCGTGGAATTCGACCCGCTGGGGCGTGTTCGGCCGCTACACGTGGCTGTACGACCTCGCCACCCTGGGCCAGGTCGGCGGCGCGCAGTACGACCAGAAGACCCAGGTGCTGTCGCTGGAAGGCGTGTACCGGCTGGACCAGCGCTGGGAATTCGCCGGCAAGCTGGCCCGCCGCGAAGGCGAAGCGCGCTACGGTCGCGGTACCGGGGACTGGTTCGATTCGGCCACCACCTTCTACGCTGGCCAGGTCCGCTACGAACTGGCGCAGCAGTGGCATGCCCTGGGCGAATTCCGCGTGCTGGATGTCGACGACGGCGGCACCCGCAACGGCTGGCTGCTCGGCGCGGACCGCGACATCGGCAGGAATTTCCGCGTTGGCGTGGGCTACAACTTCACCGAGTTCAGCGACGACCTGACCGACTTCGACTACGACCACAAGGGCTGGTTCCTCAACCTGGTCGGGACATATTGATCGCACGCACGAGCATGGCTGCGGACAGATAAGCCGCCGCCGATTGCACTTTGGAATCAAGAGATTTGCATTTATGTGGATTGCGGAAAAAAAACTGGGCAAAACGGGTCGCGGAACTGGCATCTCGGCAAAAGGCCGGCGCTCGCGGTTGATCCCGTTGTGGAGCTTCGCTCTTTGCGCGACGCTGTCGTTGCTGGGCGGCGCTGCACAAGCACAGAGCGTGCGTTGGGAAGATTACCGCGGCGACCAGAATGTCGGCACTTACAACGGTCCGACCAATCCGACGCCGCCGACGTTCGTCAACTTCCCCAATTCGGGGGCTATTGCCGCGTTGAGGGCAGTTTCCGCGAACCCGGCAAACGCCGTGCGTACCGGAACCAGCAATACCATCAGTTTCGCCAGCGGCGCGACGGACGCCTTGTGCGACAACAGAACGAACGGCCCTGCCGGTACCGGGGTCGCCAGTACGCCATGCCGCCTGCAGGCGCAGGGCAAGGTCGCCTATGCGCTGGTGCAGTTCCCGCAGGCGGGCACGTACAGCATCGCCGCTGCGCACGACGACAACGTGGTGATCGAGCTTTCGCCCGATTTCACCAACACCAACTATCGTACGGCCAGTTACAGCATCCTTGCGGGGCAGGTGAGCGACTGGAGCAACAGCGAGACCGACTTCCAGACGTTCGGCACCTTCACGGCCGCCAATGCCAACAGCTGCGCGCTGCTGCGCATGTACTGGAACAACCAGAATGGTTTGAACTACAACCACCTGCGCTGGACGACGCCGGGTGGAACCACCCAGATCATTCCCGCCTCGGCCTTCCGCGATCCGGCGGCAGTGAGCAGCGCCAACGGCTGCAATGGCTCGATCACCGGCAACATCGCCGGCATCACCTTGAACAAGGTAATTGGCTCACCGCGCATCAACGCTGCCGACCAGTTCACCATCCAGATCGGTACTTCGACCACAGGCAACACTGTCGCCTCGGCAACCACGGCCGGCTCCGGCACCGGCCAGCAGGCCAGCACGAATTTTGCAACGACGACCGGTACGACGTACTACCTGCGCGAAGTGATGGCGACGGGCAGCGTCTCCACCCTTGCGAACTACGACACGACTTCGATTGCATGCACGCGCAACGGGACCGCCTTCACGCCGACCGTAGTCTCCTTGCCGGATCGGCGATGGAGCGTCGTGGCGGGGGCAGCCGACCAGATCGTCTGCACCATCACCAACACGACGTCAGTGGTGAAGCCGACCGTGACCGTCAACAAGGTCAGCCTGGGCGGCACCGGGACGTTCTCGTTCAGCGGTACAAACGGCATCGGCAGTCACAACATCGTCACCACCACCGACAGCGTTCCGGTGGCCGGTACCACGTATACGCTGACCACCGCCAGTACCAGCACGACCATCACCGAAGGTGCGCCGCCCGCAGGATATGCATTGCAGGGCATCAGCTGCAGTGGTCTTGGGTCCGGCGGGACAGCGACCCCGAACCTGGCCAATCGGCAAGTGGTGCTGAATGCCGCAGCGACCGCCAACGGCAGCGCCATCACTTGCACCTTCACCAACATCAAATTGCCGATCCTGCGCCTGCAGAAATCGCTGCCCAGCGGGCGTGCTGTGGCCGCGGACCAGTTCACGATTGGCATGAGCGGCCCCGATGCGCCCGCGGCGGTGACGACGACCGGCAGTGGCAGCACCGTGGCCGGCACGCTTGCACATTCCACCGCGACGGCAGGCTCGGCCTATACGTTGTCGGAAACTGGCGCCAACGGTGCGAATCTTGCCAACTACACCACGAGCTACGCCTGCGCCAACGCCAAGTCCGGCGGGCAAACGCCCAGCGGCAGCGGCGCCAGCTTCAGCGTGACGCCGGTGGCGGGCGACGACCTGACCTGTACTTTCACCAATACGCGGAAAACGGTGCAGTTCCGTTTGGCCAAGGTCTGGGGTGCGAACGCGATTGCGGGCGATGTGGCGTCCATCGCCGCCACGGCCGGGTTGACCACCAACACGGCGGCTTTCACTTCTACCGCCTCCACCGCCAACCAAAGCGCTTACGTGACGGCCATCGCGGGCCAGACGGCAACGCTGCAGGCGGAGACGTTCGCCACAGGCAATGCGGCGAACTACGCCACGACCCTGGCCTGCGACAACGGCGTGACGCCCTCGGGTACCGACGGTCAGCAGAGCAACACCGTCACCATTCCCAATACCTTGGCGGCAGGCACTCAGGTGACCTGCACCTACACCAACACCCGCCGCACGGCCGCGCTGACGCTGCGCAAGCAATGGGCGAACGCGGTAGTCGGCGACGGTGCCACGATCACGGTATCGCGGGGCGCGACGCAGCTGCGCAGCTTCGTGTCGGATGCGGGATCGGCCAACGAGCTGGATGCGGACGCGACCTCGGTCAACGTGAACGCAGGCGACGTGCTGACCCTGGCCGAGACATTGGCATCTGGTAACGCGGGCTTGTACGACGGCACGCTGGCCTGTACCGGCACCGGTGGTCTGAACGGAACCACGCTGACCGTGGGTACCGCGGACACCGCGATCGTGTGCACGTACGCCAACGCCCGTAGGCAGGCCGACCTGAGCATCACCAAGACCAACAATGCCACGTCCCTGGTGTCGGGCATGTCCACCACCTACACGGTCACCGTGACCAACAACGGGCCCAGCGCGGTCACCGGCGCGGTCGTCAGAGATACACCGAGTGCTGGACTTACTTGCCCGGGCAGCAACATCATCACCTGCACCGGTAGCGGCTGTCCGGCCAGCCCCAACCCGATCACCGTCAACGACGTGAGCTCAAGTTCGGGGCTGACTCTGGGCACACTGACCGCCACGTCGCCGGGCAACACGGTGACATTGACCGGAACCTGCACGGTGGAATGATGCATGGCGACCACGTCCAGGATTTCAGGCCCACATGCGATTTGCACTGAGACCATGTCCGTGAACAATGCGGGATCCATCGAAGGACGGCGACTTGCCTGGCCCGGTCCCGGGCCCGCGTGGTGCCGCCAGGCCTGACAGGCAAGGGTGAATGCCATGAGCGAACAAGGATTGGCTGGCGGGAAAGCGCGCAAATGCGCAGGAAGCCTTGGATCGGTCCTCATTCGCCCGGGGCGCCGACTTGTCGTGTCGTGCCTGCTGGCAGGCGCCTGTCTTCCGGCCGCTGCCCAGGTCCAACGCAGCATTGTCAATCCGTCGTTCGAGGCGCCGAACCTGATCAGCAACGGTTGTCGCGTCTACATCGACCGGACGCGCGTGAATGGCTGGCTGACGACGCATACGCCGTACACCGAAGGGACGGGTAGCGAGAGTTGTTCTACGGCGACGGCGGGCTTCCCCGGCTGGCCGCGCGCCAATGTGCCGATCATCGAGCTGTGGCGCACGCCGCGCAGCAACGATTCCGGTGGCACGGTGAACGCGCCGGATGGCGCGCAGATCGCCGAACTCAACGCCGAGGTCGCTTCACGGCTGTACCAGAACGTCTGTCTGGTGAACGGCGAAACCTTCCGCTGGCGTTTCAGCCACCGCGGCCGCTCCAGCGGCACCGCGTACGACCGCGCCAATTTCGTGGTCGGCGCGGCCACCAACATCGTCAGCGTGGCCACCACCAACACCGGTGCCAGACAGACGCCGGTCGCAGGCGCCGGGACGACCGGGGTTGCCGCGACGCCGATATCCGGCAACGAAACCTGGATCGACTACAGCGGCCTGTACACCTACAGCGGCGCCAGCGGCAGCACCAGCCTGGGTTTCGAGGCGGTCGGCGGCAGTACTGCCGGCAACCTGCTCGACAACATCCAGATCGAACTCGCTCCCTTCGTGGAATTCACGGCACCCAGTGGTTCCACGCCGGAAAGCGCCAGCAACAACCTGCCCACGCTGCGCGTCAACGGCACGGTCTACACCGCATTCACGGTGGTCGTGCTGGTCACGGGCGGAACGGCGACGCTGGGGACGGACTACACCACGCCCGGCAACAGCGCCACGCTGACGATCGAGGTGCCGGCGGGCATCTACGATGGCGTCAGCAGTGGACTGTTTCCATTGCCGATCACGGTGACGAACGATATCGACAGCGAGCCGAACGAAACCATCCAGTTCCAGATCCAGCCGTCAACGACGTCGCCCGCGCAGTTCCAGCTGCGCTCCAGCGCGAGTTGCGGCGGCACGGCACAGGCTGCGTTCACCTACACGATCATCGATGACGATGCGCGCATCAGCGTGGTGAAGAACGCAGCCGCGCCTGCGCCGGTATCCGGACAGCCGACGCAGTTCGACATCATCTACACCATCGCCGTCAACAACCCGTCCAACCAATCCGCCAGCTACGGCCTGACGGATGCGCCGGGGATGGATCCGGACGTGGGCATCGTCTCGGCCAGTTCCAGCCGCAGCGGCGGCGGCGCTGGCGGCGGTGCTGCCAACTTGACGCTGAGTGGCAGCGGGCCATGGGCGCTGACGACCGGGCAAAGAACGCTGCCTGCGGGGCAGACGGATACCTACACGGTGACGGTTCGCATCCAGGTCAATCGCGGCGGCAGCGCCGGCAACGATACCTGCGCGGTGCCCTCCGCTAGCGGAAGCGGCCTGCACAACAGCGTCACCGCAACGCTGCAGTCTCCGTCTGGTACTTTCATCGGAAGTGCATGCCAGAACACGCCGACACCGGTGTGGGTGACTCTGAGGAAACGCCTGGAAGGTCGCGCGACTGCGACGGACCAGGCGCAGGTGCGCCTGTTCTCCGGCGGCCTCGTAGCCGGTACCGCGACCACCAGCGGCAGTGCGTCGCCCGCTACCGCGACCACGAACCTGCAGGTGATTCCTGCCGGCAACACGCTGCAGTTTGACGAAGCGATCAAGGCTGGTGGCACCGGCCCGGATCAGTTGCCGTCCGCATACGCCGTTGCGCTGACGTGCACCAACACCGCCTCTGGCTCGACCACGGTGCTGCCAAGCGGACCCGGCACTGCGGTCGGTAATCGCCTGCAATGGCCGGAATTCTCGCCCGCGGCCGGCGACGATCTCGACTGCCTGATCGTCAACGCCCTTCGTTCTGCCGACCTGAGCATCGCCAAGACCAACAATGCCACGTCCGTGATGTCGGGCATGTCCACCACCTACACGGTCACCGTGACCAACAACGGGCCCAGCGCGGTCACCGGCGCGGTCGTGCAAGACACGCCGGACGTGGGCCTGAACTGCCCGGGCGGCAACGTCGTCGTCTGCACGGGCAGTGGCTGCCCGGCCAGCCCCAACCCGATCACCATGAACAACCTGAGGACGGGTTTGGCCCTGGGCATGCTGGCCGCGTCGGGCTCGGGCAACACGGTGACATTGACCGCCACCTGCACGGTCCAGTGACGGACGGCGGCGGGGATTGCAGCACCTGCAAGAAGAAGCCCCGCCGAGGCGGGGCTTTTTTCGTTTGCGCCATGGAACGGAACGCTGTTGCATGCACGTATGCGAGCGGCGGGTGAGCATGCGCTCGGCCATGGCCTTTGGCGCAACCGCGCGGCCGCGATGGGAACTTCGCTTCGCTCAATCCGCCGTTGGCGGGCGCGGGCGCTCGATGAAGTCGGTCAGCGCCTGCAGCCACGCGCCCTGCGAATCCTCGACGTGCGCGGCGTGATCGCTGTGCGGCAATACCACCCAGCTCTTGTCCGGCGTGCCGAGCTTGACGAACAGATGCTCCAGGCTGGCGTGTTGCGCATACGCATCGTCGACGCCGTGCAGCAGCAATACCGGCACGCGCACGGTTTCCGGATGGAACCGGAACTGTTCGAGGTGCGTCCAGTCTGCACGCACCGGATCGCTGGCCAGCGCCTGTTGCACGTAGGCGTCGCGGACGGAGGGCGGCGCAGCATCCGGCGTCACGAAATCCTCGCCGGCGGCCGCGGCCGTGGTTTTTGCCCGCGCGGGTTTTGCGTCGCCGGTCGCCGCCGGCGTCGGCCGTTCGACATCCGCCGGAAAGCCGTACAGCACCAGCGCAGAGAAGGCGTCGGCGCGATCCTGCGCGGCCAGCAGCGCGGTCAAGGAGCCCATCGAATAGCCGACGACGATCGGCGCGGGCAATCCGGGATGGCGCGCGCGGATCGCTTTCGCCGCAGCCAGCGCATCCTGCGTGGCGCGCTGCGGCGTCAGCCAGCCGGAAGCGTCGCGGCTGGTCGCGCCGTAGCCGCGCTGGTCGAGCGCATAGGCCGCGTAGCCATGCGCGGCCAGTGCGTCCAGCACCGAACGCGGCGTGCCGGCGACCTGCAAATCGAAATTCGGCAGCGACGACCAGGTGCGCCCGTGCAGCAGCAGGATCGCGCCCCTGGGCTGCGGCGGCGCTTTTTCCCACAGCGCCAGCTTGTGGCCGTCGTCAGCGACGACTTCGATCTTCGCCGCCGTGGTCGTGGCCGGCGTGGAGGCGGAAACGGGCGCGACCACAGCGGCGGCCAACAGGCAGGACGCGGCAAGCATGAGGCGCATGGCGAGGCTCCGGGATAGGGACGCTCACGATAGCGCCAAGCTTGATTGCGCTCCATTCGTTCGGCCGCGAAGAGGCGGCGCTTGACGCCCGGCTTTGCCTGGACTTGGGCGAAGAGCCAACGAAAAGCCCCGCATCGCGGGGCTTTTCGGGTTGCGCATCCTTCCGGACTTCAGCGCTTCATCGAAGAGAAGAACTCGTCGTTCGACTTGGTGTTCTTCATCTTGTCCAGCAGGAACTCCATCGCCGCGATTTCGTCCATCGGGTGCAGCAGCTTGCGCAGGATCCAGATCTTCTGCAGCAGGTCCGGTTCGATCAGCAGGTCCTCGCGGCGGGTGCCGGAGCGGTTGATGTCGATGGCCGGGAACACGCGCTTCTCGGCGATGCGGCGGTTCAGGTGCACTTCGCTGTTGCCGGTGCCCTTGAACTCTTCGTAGATCACCTCGTCCATCTTGCTGCCGGTCTCGACCAGCGCGGTGGCGATGATGGTCAGGCTGCCGCCTTCCTCGACGTTGCGCGCGGCGCCGAAGAATCGTTTCGGCCGGTGCAGCGCGTTGGCGTCGACGCCACCGGTCAGCACCTTGCCGGAGCTGGGCACCACGTTGTTGTAGGCGCGGGCCAGGCGGGTGATCGAGTCGAGCAGGATCACCACGTCCTTCTTGTGCTCGACCAGGCGCTTGGCCCGTTCGATCACCATCTCGGCGACCTGCACGTGGCGCGCGGCCGGCTCGTCGAAGGTGGACGAAATCACCTCGCCGCGCACGGTGCGCTGCATCTCGGTGACTTCCTCCGGGCGTTCGTCGATCAGCAGCACGATCAGGTGCACTTCCGGATGGTTGGTGGTGATGGCGGTGGCGACCTGCTGCATCATGATCGTCTTGCCGGCCTTGGGCGGCGACACGATCAGCGCGCGCTGGCCCTTGCCCTGCGGCGCCATCAGGTCGAGGATGCGACCGGCGATGTCCTCGCTGGAGCCGTTGCCGCGCTCCAGCACGAAGCGCCTGCGCGGGAACAGCGGGGTCAGGTTCTCGAACAGCACCTTGCCCTTGCTGGCCTCGGTCGGCTCGCCGTTGATCGTGTCGACGATGTTCAGCGCGAAGTAGCGCTCGCCGTCCTTCGGCCAGCGGATGCGGCCGGCGATGTGGTCGCCGGTGCGCAGGTTGAAGCGGCGGATCTGGCTGGGCGAAATGTAGGTGTCGTCCGGGCCGGCGAGGTACGAAGCCTCGGCCGCGCGCAGGAAACCGAAGCCGTCGGGCAGGATTTCCAGCACGCCGTCGGCGGCCACGCCTTCGCCGTGGCGGGTCAGCACTTTCAGCAGGGCGAAGATCACGTCCTGCTTGCGCGCGCGGGCCACGCCTTCATGGATGTTCAGCTGCTCGGCGATGTCGAGCAGCTTCTGCGCGGGCATGCGCTTGAGGTCGCTGAGCGAATACTGCGGGAAGCCCTCGGGCACGCTGGGCTGCGGGCGCGGCGCGTAGTTCTCGTTGCCGCCTTCGCCGTCCTGCGGCAGGCCCTGCTGGGCGTAACGGTCGCGGTTGCGGTCGCGGCGGTTGCGGAAGCGGTCGCGGCGGTTGTTGTTGCCGTTGTTATTGTTGAAACGGTTGTTCTGCTGGCCGTCGCGCGGCTCGCCGCCTTCGGCGCTCGGCGCGGCATTGCCGCTGTCGGCGGCAGGCGGCGGAGCGGCGGCTTCGGAAGCGGGCGGGGCGCTGGGTGCGGGCGGCGGCGCTTGGGGCGCGGCGGCGGGTTGTTCGGGGGTCGCGGCCGGTGCGGCCTTGGCGACGCGCGGCTTGCGCACGCGCTTCTCGGCGGTTTCGCCGGTTTCGGAAGTGGTATCGGACAAGTGGAAGATCCTCGCTAAGACGGCGAGCGCCGGCATGGATGCGGGCGTGGTGGAAGAAACGGGAAGGAGTGGGTTCCGGTAGATGGGTGCGGCGCGTATCCCCCGCGCCGGATGCGATGACACTAGCACCGGGCCGCATCGATGCGCAAGCCGTCCGTATCGGACGATTCAGCTTGAAAAGCCCTCCCCGTCAAGGGGAGGGTCGGCTGGGGATGGGGTCGCCTGTCCATGCCGGCAAACGCGAACCCCGCCCCGGCCTTCCCCTTGACGGGGAAGGAGAAAGCGTCAGGCGTGCGCCGCGATGCCCTTGTCGATCATCTGGGTCAGCTGGCCCTTGCCGACCGCGCCGATCTGGGTGGCCTGGACCTGGCCGTCCTTGAACAGCAGCAGCATCGGGATGGAGCGCACGTGGTACTTCATCGCGCTGCCGCGGTTCTCGTCCACGTTCAACTTGACCACCTTCAGCTTGCCGTCGTAGGCCTCGGCCAGCTCGTCCAGCACCGGGGCGATCATCTTGCACGGGCCGCACCATTCGGCCCAGAAATCCACCAGCACGGGGGTGTCGGACTGCAGCACGGCGGCGTCGAAATCGGCATCGCCGACATGGGTAACCTTGTCGCTCACTTCGGGTCTCCTGCGGAAAACGCAAGGCGTCCGGTCAAGGCCGGGCGCCGGTTGGGTTAAACTGGGGTATTGCGTGGCCGGGTTCAAGGCCCCCCTGGCAGGTGTTGCGGGGCGGTTGGAGAAGCGGCTGTTCTGGAATCCATCAAGGGTTTCCGAAGGCAACGCACGGTACCGGCATCAGGAGCGCAGTGTGCGACGGCGATCAAGCCGATGCAAGCGCAAAGCCGGCCTTCACCCGCGCGCCAGCGAAACACAGCGGCGCAATCTCCGCATTCATGTAGAAGCCTCGATGAGCGACAAACCTCTTACCGACATCACTTTCGATTCGTTCGATCTGCACCCGGCGCTGCTGGCCGGGCTGGAAGCCGCCGGCTTCACCCGCTGCACGCCGATCCAGGCGCTGACCCTGCCGGTCGCGCTGCCCGGCCGCGACGTCGCCGGGCAGGCACAGACCGGCACCGGCAAGACCCTGGCCTTCCTGGTCGCGGTGATGAACCGCCTGCTGACCCGTCCCGCGCTGGCCGAGCGCAAGCCCGAGGACCCGCGCGCGCTGATCCTGGCGCCGACCCGCGAACTGGCGATCCAGATCCACAAGGACGCGGTGAAGTTCGGCAGCGAGCTGGGCCTGCGCTTCGCCCTGGTCTATGGCGGCGTCGACTACGACAAGCAGCGCGAACTGCTGCAGCAGGGCGTGGACGTGATCATCGCCACCCCCGGCCGGCTGATCGACTACGTCAAGCAGCACAAGGTGGTGTCGCTGCACGCCTGCGAAGTGTGCGTGCTGGACGAAGCCGACCGCATGTTCGACCTGGGCTTCATCAAGGACATCCGCTTCCTGCTGCGGCGCATGCCGATCCGCACCGAGCGCCAGACCCTGCTGTTCAGCGCCACCCTGAGCCACCGCGTGCTGGAACTGGCCTACGAGCACATGAACGAGCCGGAGAAGCTCGTCGTCGAAACCGAATCGATCACCGCCGCGCGCGTGCGGCAGAAGCTGTACTACCCGTCCGACGAGGAAAAGCTGCCGCTGCTGCTGGGCCTGCTGTCGCGCAGCGAGGGCGCGCGGACCATGGTGTTCGTCAACACCAAGGCCTTCGTCGAACGCGTCGCGCGCGCGCTGGAACGCGCCGGCTACCGGGTCGGCGTGCTCAGCGGCGACGTGCCGCAGAAGAAGCGCGAGACGCTGCTGAGGAAATTCCAGGCCGGCCAGCTGGAAATCCTGGTCGCCACCGACGTGGCCGCGCGCGGCCTGCACATCGACGGCGTGCAGTACGTCTACAACTACGACCTGCCGTTCGATGCAGAGGACTACGTGCACCGCATCGGCCGCACCGCGCGGCTGGGCGCCGAGGGCGACGCGATCAGCTTCGCCTGCGAACGCTACGCGATGAGCCTGCCCGACATCGAGGCCTACATCGAGCAGAAGATCCCGTCCGAGCCGGTCACCCAGGAGCTGCTGACCGCGCTGCCGCGCAAGCCGCGCGAAGGCGTGGAAGCGGTGGCCGAGGAAGGCGAGAGCATCGGCGAGATATTCAAGGAGGCCCGCGAGGCGCGCGCCGCCGAGGATGCCAAGCGCGGCGGCAAGAGCGGAGGCGGGCGCAGCAGTGGCGGCCGTCGTGGCGAAGGCGGTCGCGGTCCGCGTGGAGAACGCGGTAGTCGTGACGGCGACAGTCCGCGCCCGCCGCGCGGCCCGCGTCCGGAACGGCCCGCCGCGGCTGTGCCGCAGGTGGAGGCCGCTCGCCCCGCCGTCGCGGCAGACACCGTGCCGGAAGGCGAACGCGCGCCGCGCAAGCGTCGCCGCCGCCGTCGCGGGCGTCCGCTGGAGGGCGTCGATGCCGTCGCCGCACCGGTCGCCGTGGCGCAAGCGCCGGCGGCGGTGCCGGGCAACAGCGGTGATTCGTTCCTGACCCGTCTGGGACGCAAGGTCAAGGGACTGTTCGGCAGCTGATCGGAAGGCGGATCTCCGCCGTCCCGGCCCGCGCAAGATTCACGACCCGTGCCGGGGACGACAGGCCGGGCCGTCGGCGCGTTCGCACAGGCTGGCGCGCACTTTCTCCAGATAGGCCGCCACGCTGGGGGCCGGATCCTCGACCGTGGCCAGCAACGCATCCGCGCGGCGCAGCGCGGACGCCGCGCCGGTGGCGTCGTCGTTGGCCAGGCGCACCGCGGCCAGCGTCGCCCAGGTCGAAGCATGACGATCGTTGGGCGCTTCGGCGTAGACGCGGTCGGACATCTTCGCGGCTTCTTCGGCCAGCGGCAGGGCCTGCCGGGCATCGCCCGTGATGGCCGACAGCCGCGCCACGTGGGTCAATGCGGTCAGCGTCATCGGGTGTTCATTGCTGAAGACCTTGCGACGCATCGCCAGCGACTGCCGGTGCAGGTCCAGCGCCGCCACCGGATCGCCGCGCTCTTCGTTGAGCAGGGCGCGATTGTTGAGCAGGATCGACAGGTCGGGATTGCCGTCGGGATACAGCGCCGCCATCGCCTGCTGCGCCTGCGCGTACAGCGTTTCGGCGCGCGCAAAGTCTTCCTGCCCGTGCGCGACGTGGGCAAGGTTTGACAGCAGGTTGGCGCGTTCGTTGGCCGGGGCCTGGGGGTGCGCGTCGTACCAGGCCTTGCAGCGTTGCAGCCACGCGTGTGCCTGCGGATAGTCTTCGCGGGTCAGGTACAGGTTGCCCAGGTTGCCCAGTGCGTTGCCGTACAGCGGGTCGTCGGTCAGGCGCAGGCGTTCGATCCTGGCGATCAGGTCGCGGAACCCGGCTTCGGCCTCGCCGCCGCGGTTCTGTTCCTGGCGCAGGTAGGCAATGCCGTCGCGCACGCGCAGGGTGCGGATGTCGTCGTCGCCGAACGCGGTCCGGCTTTCGTCCAGCGCACGTGCGAGTTGCCGGTCCGCCTGTTCCAGCCGGTAGCGGCTGAGCATGCTGTAGCCGATGCCGAAACGCAGTTCGGCGGACAGGTCGGGGCGTTGCGCGAAGCGGGCGTCGATGCCGTCGGCGGCGCTGTCCAGCGCCTCGCTGAGGGTGAGTTCGCGGTCGGCGTCGAACGGGTCCGATGTCTGCAACACGTCCAGCAGGAACGCATTCATGCCGCGCAGGTCGGCGGCCGCCTGACGCGCCTGACGCGCCTGCCACAGCGCCACGCCGGATGCGGCCAGCACGGCGGCCAGCGCCGTACCGGTCGCGGCCACGCCCAGCGGATGCCGGCGCACGAACTTGCCGATGCGGTAGCCCGCCGAATCCGGATGCGCCAGTACCGGTCTGCCGTCCAGCCAGCGCCCGATGTCGTCGGCCAGTGCCTGTGCGGTGTCGTAGCGGCGCGCCGGGTCCTTGTGCATGGCCTTGGCGACCACCTGTTCCAGGTCCGGCGTGATCTGCGTGGCGCGCGGCGCGCGTCGCGGATCGCCGGCCTGGCGAAGCGCCGTGCGCAGGGTGGCCGGTTCGGAGCTGCAGATCGTGCGTTCGGCCTCGGCCGGGCTCAGGCCGTCCAGCCGGTACGGGCGCTCCCCGGTCAGCAGCTGGTACAGCAGCACGCCCAGCGAGTACACGTCCGAGGCCGTGGTCAACGGTTGCCGGCGCACGTGTTCGGGACTGGCATAGGCCGGGGTCATCGCGGTGAAGCGGGTGAGCTGCGCGGCATCGGCGGCGGCATCGTCCAGCAGCCGGGCGATGCCGAAGTCGAGCAGTTTCGGTTCGCCATCGCGGCCGACCAGGATGTTGTCGGGCTTCAGGTCGCGGTGCACGATCAGGTGGCGGTGCGCTTCCTGCACGCCGGCGCAGACCTTGCTGAACAGGCGCAGCCGCGCAGGCATGTCCAGCGACTCGCGTTCGCAATGTTCGACCAGCGAAACGCCATCGACGTATTCCATCGCCAGCCACGGCACGCCCGATGCGGTGGCGCCGCCATCGAGGATCCGTGCCACGTTGGGATGCTCCAGCCGCGCCAGCAGCTGGCGTTCGTTCTCGAAGCGCTCGATCAGCTGCGCGCGGAACCCGGCGTTGGCGGCCAGGTGCAGCGGGCGGATCAGTTTCAACGCGACCAGCTGCTCGAAGCTGGCGTCGTCGCGACGCGCCAGATACACCACGCCCATGCCGCCGGCATCGAGGCGCCGGACCAGCCGGAACGGGCCGATCCGTTCGCCGAGCTGCGGGAAATCTTCCGGCGCCGGCGGCGTCGCCGGCCGGTCGAGGAAGCCGTCGTCGCCGGCCCGGGCCTCGGCATCCAGCAACCGCAGCACGCGCGCATGCAGCCATTCCGGCAACGCCTGCGCCCGCAGCCAGTCCAGGCGGGCGTCGGACGCGATGTCCAGCGCCCGCTCGAACCATTGCAGCACTTCGCCTTCGCTCGCAGCACTCATCGGCATCGCCCCCGCCGGCAGCGCGCGCGCCGGTTGCGCAGACACCCGGATGATGCACCCAAAAACCCATGGCACGCTCTAGACTGGCGGCCATGACCGGGGAATTCACCTCGCTGCTGACCGCCTGGCGCGAAGGAGACGCGACCGCGCGCGACCGTTTGGTCGCGGCCGCCTATCCCGAGCTGCGCGCGGCCGCCCGCCGGCAGCTGGCCGGCGAGCGCTCCGACCATACCCTGCAGCCGACCGCGCTGGTCAACGAAGCGTACATGCGCCTGAGCGGGCTGCGGCGGATCGACTGGCACGATCGCGTGCACTTCGTCCGGGTGGCGGCGCAAATCATGCGCGAGATCCTGGTCGACCACGCGCGTCGGCATGGCGCCGTCAAGCGCGATGGCGGCGAGCGCATCCCGCTGACCGAAGTCGATCTGGCGGCGTCCGGCGCGGACATCGACGTCGCAGCGCTCGACGTTGCGCTGACCCGGCTCGAGGCAATCGACCCGCTGCGCGCGCAATTGGTCGAGCTGCGCTATTTCGGCGGCCTGACCATCGAGGAAACCGCCGATGCACTGGGGATTTCCCCGGCCACGACGAAGCGCCACTGGCAGGTCGCGCGGGCCTGGCTGTACGAGGCGTTGGCCGGAACGGACTGAGTCGGCCCCGGATTTTCCGCACGGCGTCGTCATCCGGACACGGTCTCCATTCCGCCCGCCGGAGAGCGACGCAGCAACCGCGCCAGCAATGGCTTCAGCCGGCTTGCCGGCCAGCCGCGGGCCATCGCGCGTCGCATCAACCTGTCGGCGCGGCGGCGCGTGCCGGGGTCGATGTCCGGGGAAAACAGCGCCATCAACACGTGCGCGTCCGCGTGTTCGCCATTCCTGTCTGCCGTCATCGAGCCCTCTCGCAGCGAAGATCATGTGGCTACAGGCGCAATCGACGGGAAAACCGGCTCACGCGTCCCGCCTTCGCCCGGCGTGAGCCGGTTTGGCCGCGTCCTGCGCCTTGCAGAGTGAAGAGGGCCATCCGGCCCCGGGAGCAGACCATGAACGGCGGGATCAAGACAGGCTTTTCGATATCGGCATTGGCAATGATGCTGGCCGCGTGCGGCGGCGGTGCGGCGACGGGCACCGCGGACGCATCGACGGGAGGTCTTGCGCAGGGCATCGAGTCCGCGCCCGTGCAGGCGTGGCCGCAGGACGGCGGCATGCAGGCCGATCCGCGCATGACCGCGGACATGCGCGCCGCGCAGCCGTTGCCGCAACCACAACGGCCGCCGATGCCGCCACCGCTGGACACGCGGCTGGGGCAGCAGGTGCAGATCATGGACATGAACAGCTTCGGCAAACCGGTGGTGGCCGGAACGGTACAGATCCCGGCGGGCTGGCAGTCCGGCGGCGGCATCACCTGGAACACCGGCACGCCGTGCTTCTCCAACCAGATGCAGGTCAACTGGTCGGCGATCGGCCCGGACAGCCTGACCGCTGTGGCGCTGCTGCCGGGTTTCAACTGGCAAGTGCAGGGCACGCAGAATCCGGAGAATCCCTGCCCGGTCGCGCCGTTCCGCGGCGCCCGCGACTTCCTCGCCGCGCACGTGCAGAAGCTGCGCCCCGGCATGCGCATCGTCGAATACCGGGAGCGCCCCGACCTGGTGCGCCAGATCGCCGCGGCTGGGCAACAGGGCATACGCTACGACGCCGGCCAGCTGATCGTCGGCTACCCGCAGGATGGCGTGGAGATGGAGGAGAGCCTGCTTGCCGTGGTCACGTTCACCAGCAACGGCGGCGGCACGATGGGCAGCGTTGGCACGGTGAATTCGGTGCGTGGGCCGAAGGGACGGGTGGACATGGGACTGGCCGGTCGCATCTCCGCCACGATGCAACCCGACGCGCAGTACATGGCCGCGGTACGGCAGCGCGCGCAGCAGAACATCGGGCAATGGGCCGGCGCGCGCTCGCAGGCGATCAACGACTGGCACAACCGGCAGATGGCGGTGATCAACGCGCGCGGCAACGCCGACCGCCATGCGATCCGCATGCGCACCAACAGCGAGGTCGCCAGCATCTACAACAGCATCGCCACCAACACCAGCCAGACCAACGACGGCATGCACGCGACGACGATGTCCGGCGTGCGCGAGGTCAACAACTATGCCGGCGTCGACGGGACCACGGTCGAAAACAGCATCCACAACGGCACGCGGGTGTTCCAGGACACCGGCAACCCGAACAACGCCTACAGCACCGACCAGCCTTACGCGCAGCCGCCCAGCGGTTACGTCGAGCTGGAACCGATGCGATAAGCGTATTGCGGCCGGTGCGGCGCGCCGCCGTTCCGCCAGTGGATTCAACAGCAACGTTGCGAAAGTGGATGGCATGGAGTGAAGGGGAAACGCATGCGCAACGCGAACGCTTCGCCGCCCGTGCAGGACCGGCGGACTCTTGTCCGGAAGGTGGCGGTCGTGCTGCTGGCGCTGGCAGGCGCCGGTTGCGCCCGCCCGGCTCCGACACGGGCGTCCGATGTCGCGGCGCCCGCCGCGACCCTGCATGCCGCGCGGATCGACGACCGCGGCGGATTCGCCGAACCGCGGTTGGCTGCGACGGTGCAGGTTCCGGCCGGGTGGCGCACGTTCGGCGGCGTCGGCTGGAACGACCGCGCCAACTGTGCGGCCAATCGTTTGCAGTTGGCCTGGTCGGCGTTGTCGGAAGACGGGCTTTCGGCGGTGGAACTGCTGCCGGGCCTGTACTGGCAGGTGGATGGCATGCAGGACATGGACAGTGGCTGTCCGTTCCTGCCATACCGCACGGCCCGCGCCTTCCTGGAAGCGATGGCTGCGCGATGGCGTCCGCACGCGCGCCTGCTCGACTACCGGGACCTGCCGCAGGTCGATGAAGCGGCCAGGCAGGCGCTGCTGCAAAAACTGGGTCCGGACGCCGTGCCGCAAGGCGTCGAATGGCGGCACGAAAGCGGCCGCGTGTTGCTCGGGTTCGCGCAGGACGGCGTGCAGATGCGCGAGGTGTTGACCGCGACGGTGCTGTTCACTCGCAACGGCGATGCCTTGTACGGTGGCGTCGGCGCGATGTTCGCGCAGCGCGCGCCGGCGGGGCGGCTGGACTTCGCCATGGGCGACACCATCCGCGAGTCGATACGGCCCGACCCCGATTGGGAGCGCGCGGTGTCGCAACGCCCGGCCCCGGTGCAGGGCCCCGATCGCGGCGAACGGCTGCTGTTGCGCAACGACACCAGCTATCGCGAGATCGCCGTGCGCGAACTGCGCGGTGAAACCGACCGTGCCGCCGCCCGCCTGCGCGCTGCGTCGCCGGCATCGTTGGTAGCGGCGGCGCCGACGGCGGATGCGGACAGGCTGCCGGGGGCGGCGCAGTCCGCCGCTGCGCCTGCAGAATCGGCGGCGCCGGAATATTCGCCGTTTGCGTCGTTCGAGCGGGGGAAACAACCGTCGCGGCCCGACATCGGCTTGCGTCCGTTGCCGGACAGCCTGCCCGAAGGCTGGCAAGCGGACGCTGCCGATTTCGGCTGCTGGCATGCTTCGCGCCTGTGCGCGGCCGCCGTGGCCCATGCCGTCGCCGCCGATGCCTGGCTGGAGGCATGGCCGCCGCAGCGCGGCGCGACCGTGAGAGGCCAGGGCGTGCCCGCCGTGCGCACCGCCGAAGCGTGGCTGGGCGATTGGGTCGGTCGCCACTATCCCGACGCCGATGGATTGCAGGTGCATATGCTTGATGCACAGACCGCGTCGCCACTGGTCGTGGTGGCGTTCGCGGCCACGTCGCCCGCCGGCGTGCCGCACCGGGTGTGGCTGGCGACACGGGTGACAGCCGGCTATCGCGGCGATGCGCGACGCGCGCAGTCCCTGCCGGTGCTGGCGCTCCATGCGGCCGACCCCGATTTCGACGAAGCGTCCGCGCAGGCGCTGCTGGCGCGGCTGCGATTCGATCCGGTGGACGAAGCGCGCTGGTGGCAGGGTTACGAGCGCTACCAGTTGTCCGACTGTCGCCCCAGGCCGGATGGCCTGTGCCAGGACACGCACCCGTATCACGGCGATTTCCAGAGCATGGACAGCATGGGTGTCTGGGACCATCGCGCAGGCGACGACGGATACTGAGGCGCTGCCACGCTCGTCCGGGCAGGTCCTCCGGGAGGTGAGCCGATTCCCGCGTTTTCCGCGCCTTGGGCAAGGACAGGGCAATCCCGCCCGATGGGGAAGCGAACGCGTGAATACCCGGCGATTCCTGCAACTGCTGGCGGCGAGCGGCACGCTGCTGGCCTTGTGCGCCTGCGGCCAGTCGGCCAAGGGCGGTGGCGTCACCGACCAGTCGGCCTATGCCGGCGCGCCGGAAACCGCCGACTTCAAGGTGAAGCCGACCGCGCAGCTGCGTCCCACCGACCAGTTGCACGCCCCGACGCCGACTTCGATTCCCGGCGGCAAGGTGATCGACACCCGGCAGCTGCAGCAGGCGCTGCAGTCCGGCCAGGGCAACCCGATGCTGCTGCACGCCTTCCCCTCGCCGCAGCATCTGCCCGGCGCGATCCCGGTGGTGCCGGCCGGCCAGGGCGGCAGCTTCGACGACCAGGTGCAGCGCGAGTTCGGCCAATACCTGCAGCAGGCGACCGGCGGGGACACCGCGCGCATGCTGGTGTTCTATTGCCAGGGCGTGCAGTGCTGGGCTTCGTACAACGCCGCGCTGCGCGCGATCCGCATGGGCTTCCGCAACGTGCATTGGTATCGCGGCGGACTGGAAGCCTGGCAGCAGGCGGGATTGCCGATTCAGGGCGAAAACTCGCAGCAGATGCCCCAACAGACGCCGCAGCAGACGCCGCAGCAGACGCCGCAGCAGAATTCGCCGCAAACGCCGCAGTTCTGAGAACCGCCGGCGACCGCCGCCGCGCGGGAAGCTTGCGGACCTTGCGAATGAGCCGGTTTCCGTGCTTTCCGCGCCTTGACGGAAGACAGGGCAATCCTGCCCGGCAGAGAGGGAAGCCATGAACAAGCGTCATTCACCGCCGCTGCTGGCGGCAGTCGCTGCGCTGCTGGTGCTGTGCGCCTGCGGCAAGGGCGGCGGGGAAAACCGTCCGGCGGCGGCCGCCGCCGACGCACCGGTCAACACGTACCCGAACACGGTCGACCCTTACGCCCGAACCGGGATCGCAAACGGCCCGGTGCCGGCACAGGGCATGGCGCAGGACGCGTTTCCGCAGAATCCCGGCGGCTATCCCGGCGTGCCGGCCGGTCGGGTCGGCGCGGCGCAGGGCTACCCGCAGGCGGCGGCGATGCCGAACGCTTATCCGCAAACGGGGCAACCGCTCGCGCAGGCGGGCGATGCGTATGCCGGCACCTTGCCTGCCGGCGGCGATGCGCGAATGCCGCAGGGCATGGGCGACTATCCCGGCGCAGGCAATCCGCCCATGACGTCCAACGCGCAACCGCCGCAAGACGGGCCGAGCGCCTGGCAGGGCGCCAGCCCGCAGCAGGTGCAGGCGATGAGCCCGGAACAGCAGGCCGCCTTCTACCAGCGCGCCGAGGCCGAGCGCAGCCGCGTCCACGAGGAGGTCATGCGCCAGATCCGCGAGGAAGAAGCCGGCAAGGAATGAATCCGCATGCCCATGGTCCGCTGCAGGATCGGGCCGCGGTCCTGAAAACGAGGACGACATGGCCGCATCGAAAGCATGCGTTTCCGAATGGTTCGACCGAGGAATTGGGCAAGGCGCGACGCACCTGCTTGTCGTGTGCGACACGTTCGACCACGAGGACTATCCCGTGTTCGCGCACGGTGACCCTGCGGCCTTGGAGCGGTACGACGCCCTCGACGGGAAAAACATGCAGCGGGTGATGGAGGTTTACGACCTGCGCGACGACAAGGACGGGCAGCTCAACCAGCGTCGCGCGATGCGTCTGCCGCGACGGTCCGACGACGCATGACGGCGCCCGCGGTGCGCCATGCGCAGCTCCGGGCCGTCGTCGGCACCAGCGCAAATGCGGGTATCGCCCAGGCTGGCAAGACGGCCCGGAGACGCAGGCATCCCGTCGGCGTATGCGGTCCGGAGTCGGATAATGGCCCGGGACACCGACCGCGGCGGCTCACGAGAAGCGGCCATCCGGTTCGACTGGCGGTTCCGAGCGGGCATTTTCGCGGCGTCCGTGGTGCTTCACCGGCGGATGCAGGCCAAGCATGAGCATAATAGACGGCATGGAAGCCGCCCTTCGATTCGAAAACGTCAGCAAACAGTATCCCGGCGGACATGCCGCGCTGGACAGCGTCAGCTTCGAGGTCGCGCAGGGCGAGATGCTGTTCGTCACCGGCCATTCCGGCGCCGGCAAGAGCACCCTGCTGAAGCTGATCCACCTGAGCGAACGGCCCACGCGCGGCGCGGTGGTGTTCGGCGGGCGCAACCTGCTGAAGGTGCGCGGCAGGCGCGTCGCCCTGCACCGGCGCGAGGTCGGCGCGGTGTACCAGGACCATCGCCTGCTGACCGACCGCACGGTCGAGGAAAACGTGTCGCTGCCGCTGATCCTGCGCGGCGAGCGCCGCGGCGACATCCACAAGCGCGTGCGCGAGGTGCTGGCGCGGCTGGGCCTGGGCCACCGCGAGCGCGCGCTGCCGGGCCAGCTTTCCGCCGGCGAGCAGCAGCGCGTCGGCATCGCCCGCGCGATCGTCAGCGAACCGCGCCTGCTGGTCGCCGACGAGCCGACCGGCAACCTCGATCCGACCCTGGCGGCGGAGATCATGTCGCTGTTCGCCTCGATGCCCGAGCGCGGCACCAGCGTGCTGGTGGTCAGCCACGACCTGGCGCTGATCAAACGGATGAAGAAGCGCGTGCTGATCCTCGACCACGGCCAGCTGGTCGACGACATCTCGCCGGCGGAGCTGGCCGAATGAATGCCATCGATACCCCTGTCGAGAAGAACGAAGCCAACGCCCGCAGCCGACCGCGCGGCGGCTTCGGCATCTGGTTCGAGCAGCACCTGTACAGCTTCATCGCCAGCCTCGGCCGCGCGGTGCGCAGGCCGTGGGCGACGCTGCTGACCGTCGGGGTGATGGCGGTGGCGTTCGCGCTGCCGCTGGGCCTGGGTCTGGCGCTGGACAACGTGCAGCGCTTCGCCGGCAACGTGCAGCAGTCGCGGCAGATCGACGTGTTCCTGAAGCAGGACGTGGCCGCCTCGCGCGCGCAGGCGCTGGCCGAGGAACTGCGCGGCCGCGGCGACGTGGCGAAGCTGGAACTGCTGACGCCGGCGCAGGGGCTGGTCGAATTCAGGAAGCTCAGCGGGTTGGACGACGCCCTTGCCGCGCTGGACGAAAACCCGCTGCCCGGCCGCCTGAGCCTGGTGCCGCGCGGCGATGAAACCGCACTGGTCGCCGCGCTGCAGGCGTTGCCCGAGGCCGACCAGGTGCAGCACGACGCCGGCTGGCGCCAGCGGCTGAATGGCTGGCTCGGCTTCGGCCAGCGCCTGGCGTGGGTGCTGGCCGCGCTGTTCGGTCTCGGCGCGCTGCTGGTGGTCGGCAACACCGTGCGCCTGGACATCCAGTCGCGGCGCGAGGAAATCGGCGTGCTGCAGCTGCTCGGCGCCAGCGACGGCTTCATCCGCCGTCCCTTCATCTATCTCGGCGCGTGGTACGGACTCGCTGCAGGCGCGCTGGCCATCGCGCTGGTGCTGGGCGCCGCCGCGGCACTGCGCGGACCGCTGGACGCGCTGGCCGTCAGCTACGCCAGCCGCTTCGCCCTGGGCGGCCTCGATCCGCTGCGCGTCGGCGC
>JBDHQQ010000189.1:0-4359 GCA_039807145.1 Pseudoxanthomonas sp.
CCAAAGTGAGATTCCCGTGACCCAAGCCGCAATCCTCGTGCTCGAAGACGGCACCGTATTCGAGGGCGAATCCGTAGGCGCGCCCGGCCTGTCCGTGGGTGAGGTGGTGTTCAACACCGCGATGACCGGTTACCAGGAAATGCTGACCGATCCGTCCTACGCCAGGCAGATGATCACCCTGACGTATCCGCACATCGGCAACACCGGCACCACCGAGCAGGACAACGAGGCGTCGCAGGTCTGGGCCGCGGGCCTGATCGTGCGCGACGTGCCGCGCCGCCCGAGCAGCTGGCGCAACCAGCGCTCGCTGCCGGACTGGCTGCAGCAGCGCGGCGTGGTCGCCATCGCCGGCATCGATACCCGCAAGCTGACCCGCATCCTGCGCGAGCGCGGTGCCCAGAACGGCGCGCTGATGGCCGGCCCGGACATCGACGTGGACAAGGCGCTGGAAGCGGCGCGCAAGTTCCCTGGCCTGAAGGGCATGGACCTGGCCAAGGTGGTCAGCACCGACAAGCCCTATGCCTGGCGCGAAGGCCAGCTGGACCTGGACCAGGGCCAGTTCGTCCAGGCCGAGCCGAAGTTCAAGGTCGTGGCCTACGATTTCGGGGTCAAGGCCAACATCCTGCGCATGCTCGCCGAGCGCGGCTGCGACCTCACCGTGGTGCCGGCGCAGACCCCGGCCGCCGAGGTGCTGGCGATGAATCCCGATGGCGTGTTCCTGTCCAACGGCCCGGGCGACCCGGAGCCGTGCGACTACGCGATCAACGCGATCAGGACCTTCCTCGACAAGAAGATCCCGACCTTCGGCATCTGCCTGGGCCACCAGCTGCTCGGCCTGGCCTCGGGCGCGAACACCATGAAGATGGGCCACGGCCACCACGGCGCCAACCACCCGGTGCAGGACCTGGACAGCGGCCGGGTCATGATCACCTCGCAGAACCATGGCTTCGCCATCGATGAAAGCACGCTGCCGGCGAACCTGCGGGTTACCCAGCGCTCGCTGTTCGACCAGACCATCCAGGGCGTGGAGCGCACCGACGCGCCGGCGTTCTCCTTCCAGGGCCATCCGGAAGCGTCGCCCGGGCCGCACGACGTGGCGCCGCTGTTCGACCGTTTCATCGCGATGATGGCCCAGGCCAGGTAATCCCGCCGCCGGACCGGCCTCCCGTTCCGGCACGGCCGCGACGGATGCGGCCCTCCAGCGCACGTCTTCACTCACTGCGGCCCGCCGCAGCCCCCATGCGAGTACTGAAATGCCAAAGCGCACCGATCTAAAAACCATCCTGATCATCGGCGCCGGCCCGATCGTCATCGGCCAGGCCTGCGAGTTCGACTACTCCGGCGCGCAGGCGTGCAAGGCGCTGCGCGACGAGGGTTACCGCGTGGTGCTGGTCAACTCCAACCCGGCCACGATCATGACCGATCCGGAGATGGCCGACGCGGTCTACATCGAACCGATCAACTGGCAGACCGTCGAGAAGATCATCGACAAGGAACGCCCGGACGCGCTGCTGCCGACCATGGGCGGGCAGACCGCGCTGAACTGCGCGCTGGACCTGGCCGACCACGGCGTGCTGGAGAAGTACAACGTCGAGCTGATCGGCGCCAAGCGCGAGGCGATCCGCATGGCCGAGGACCGCGAGCTGTTCCGCGTGGCGATGCAGGAGATCGGCCTGGAGTGCCCGAAGGCCGCCGTCGCCCACACGCTGGAAGAGGCGCTGGAGATCCAGACCCGGGTCGGCTACCCGACCATCATCCGCCCGTCCTTCACCCTGGGCGGCAGCGGCGGCGGCATCGCCTACAACCGCGAAGAGCTGATCGAGATCGTCAACCGCGGCCTGGAACTGTCGCCGACCACCGAAGTGCTGGTCGAGGAGTCGGTGCTGGGCTGGAAGGAGTTCGAGATGGAAGTGGTCCGCGATACCGCGGACAACTGCATCATCGTCTGCTCGATCGAGAACCTGGACCCGATGGGCGTGCACACCGGTGACTCGATCACCGTGGCCCCGGCGCAGACCCTGACCGACAAGGAATACCAGCGCCTGCGCGACGCCTCGATCGCCGTGCTGCGCAAGATCGGCGTGGACACCGGCGGTTCCAACGTGCAGTTCGGCATCAGCCCGACCACCGGCCGGGTGGTGGTGATCGAGATGAACCCGCGCGTATCGCGTTCCTCGGCGCTGGCCTCCAAGGCCACCGGCTTCCCGATCGCCAAGGTCGCCGCCAAGCTGGCGGTGGGCTACACCCTGGACGAGCTGAAGAACGAGATCACCGGTGGCCTGACCCCGGCCTCGTTCGAGCCGTCGATCGACTACGTGGTCACCAAGATCCCGCGCTTCGCCTTCGAGAAGTTCCCGGCCGCCGACGCGCGCCTGACCACCCAGATGAAGTCGGTGGGCGAGGTGATGGCGATGGGCCGCACCTTCAAGGAATCGCTGCAGAAGGCCCTGCGCGGCCTGGAGACCGGCAAGATCGGGCTGGACCCGACCGGCCTGGACCTGGGCAACGAGGATGACATCGCCACGCTCAAGCGCGAGCTGAAGGCGCCGGGCCCCGAGCGCCTGTTCTACGTGGGCGACGCGTTCCGCGCCGGCATGGGCGTGGACGACGTCTACGGCCTGTCCTGGATCGACCCGTGGTTCCTGGACCAGATCGAGGACATCATCGCCGACGAGAAGCAGGTGCGCGCCGAAGGCATCGACGCGCTCGACGGCAAGCGCCTGCGCGCGCTCAAGCGCGCCGGTTTCTCCGACGCGCGGCTGGCGCAGCTGACCGGCACCAACGAGGCGGCGATCCGCGCCCTGCGCCGCGCGCACAAGGTGCGCCCGGTGTACAAGCGGGTGGATTCGTGCGCCGCCGAGTTCGCCACCAGCACCGCCTACCTGTACTCGACCTACGAGGACGAGTGCGAGGCCAACCCGAGCAACCGCGACAAGATCATGATCCTCGGCGGCGGCCCCAACCGCATCGGCCAGGGCATCGAGTTCGACTACTGCTGCGTGCATGCCGCGCTCGCCCTGCGCGAGGACGGCTATGAAACCATCATGGTCAACTGCAATCCGGAAACCGTCTCCACCGATTACGACACCTCCGACCGCCTGTACTTCGAGCCGCTGACGCTGGAGGACGTGCTGGAGATCGTCGAGCTGGAGCAGCCCAAGGGCGTGATCGTGCAGTACGGCGGCCAGACCCCGCTCAAGCTGGCGCGCGCGCTGGAAGCCAACGGCGTGCCGGTGATCGGCACCTCGCCCGATTCCATCGACCTGGCCGAGGACCGCGAGCGGTTCCAGAAGCTGGTGCAGGAACTGGGCCTGAAGCAGCCGCCGAACCGCACCGCGCGCACCGCCGACGAGGCGCTGGTGCTGGCCCGCGAGATCGGCTACCCGCTGGTGGTGCGCCCGAGCTACGTGCTCGGTGGCCGCGCCATGGAGATCGTCTACGGCGAATCGGACCTGGCGCGCTACGTGCGCGACGCGGTCAAGGTCTCCAACGACTCGCCGGTGCTGCTGGACCACTTCCTCGACGCCGCGGTGGAAGCGGACGTGGACATCATCTGCGACAAGGACGGCAACGTCCTGATCGGCGGGGTGATGGAGCACATCGAGGAAGCCGGCGTGCATTCGGGCGACTCCTCCTGCTCGCTGCCGCCGTACTCGCTGTCGCCGGCCACCCAGGACGAGCTGCGCCGCCAGGTGCGCGAACTGGCCAAGGCGCTGAACGTGGTCGGGCTGATGAACACCCAGTTCGCGATCCAGCCCGACGCCGATGGCAACGACGTGATCTTCCTGCTGGAAGTCAACCCGCGTGCCTCGCGCACCGTGCCGTTCGTGTCCAAGGCCACCGGCGTGCCGCTGGCCAAGATCGCCGCCCGCTGCATGGCCGGCATGAGCCTGGCCGAGCAGGGCGCGACCAGCGAAGTGGTGCCGGACTACTACTCGGTGAAGGAGGCGATCTTCCCGTTCGCCAAGTTCCAGGGCGTGGACCCGATCCTCGGGCCGGAAATGCGTTCCACCGGCGAGGTGATGGGCGTGGGCCGCAGCTTCAGCGCCGCCTTCGCGCGCGCGCAGGAAGCCGGCGGCATCAAGACCCCGCCGCCGGGCAAGGCGTTCATCTCGGTGCGCGACGCCGACAAGCCGCGCGTGCTGCCGGCGGTGCAGGGCCTGGTCGAGCGCGGCTACTCGGTGGTGGCCACCCGCGGCACCGCGGCGTGGCTGCAGCAGCAGGGCATTGCCTGCGAGGTGGTCAACAAGGTGGTCGAAGGCCGCCCGCACATCGTCGACAGCATCAAGAACGGCGAGATCGTCTACATCGTCAACACGACCGAAGGCCGTGCCGCGATCAACGACTCGTTCTCGATCC
>JBDHQQ010000190.1:0-4331 GCA_039807145.1 Pseudoxanthomonas sp.
ATCGTCCGCCTTGGCCTGTTCCTGACCGACCTGTCGGAATTCGCGGCGGTCAACGCGGTGATGCAGGAATACTTCCAGGCGCCGTTCCCGGCGCGTTCCACCGTGCAGGTGTCGGCGTTGCCGAAGGGCGTGGCCTTCGAGGTCGAAGCCACGATGCTGCTGGACTGATATCAGTCGTCCGGCGGGTCGCGCCGTTCAACCGGCGTGGCGCCGGGTTTCGCTCGGCGCCTGCCCGGTCCAGCGCTTGAACGCGCGGCGGAATTCCCGCGCGTCGTTGAAGCCCAGTTGGCCGCCGATGGCGGCGATGGTCAGTTCCGGATCCTGCAGCAGTTCCTGCGCGCGCTCGGTGCGCACGCGGTCGTGGATCGCGCTGAACGAAGTGCCTTCCTCGGCGAGCTGGCGACGCAGGGTGCGTTCGCTCAGGTGCAGCGCGGCGGCCACTTCGGCCATCTGCGGGTTTTCGCGCAGGCGCGGGCGCAGGTGGCTTTCCACCGCGGCGGCAGTTTCCCCGCGCGGCGGCAGGGCGTCCTGCTGCGCCCGGCACAGGGCCAGCGCCTGGTTCGAAGTCACCGGGTTGTAGCTGGCGAACGGCAGTTCCAGCCAGCAGCGTTCCATCACCATCGCGTGCTGCGGCTGGTCGAAGCGCACCTCGCAGCCGAACAGGTCCCGGTAGCGTTGCGCATAGTGCGGCGCCGGATAGCCCAGCTCCATGCGCAGCGGGCGGAATTCGGGGCCGACCAGTTCGCGCACCAGCTTCAGCACGCTGGCGAACAGTTCCTCGCACAGGAACGGCAGCAGGTCGCGGGCCTCGGTCGGCGCGGTGGCGACCGCGGCCACGCAGTCGAGGTCGCGTTCTTCCAGCGACAGGTCCATCAGCGCGCCGCTGTTGCGCTGGTATTCCATGCCGATGCGCACCGCCTCGCCGAAATCGGGCGCGGTCTTCATCGCCAGGCCGAGCAGGCCGAAGTTGCCGAGGTTCTGCTTGTCGCCCAGCACCAGGCCCACGCCATCGACGGGCAGGGCGGGCAGGGCGCGGCGGATCACCTCGCTGGCCTGCCGGTACGACATGCGCGTGTCCGGGCTGCTGATTTCCTGCGGTTGCAGGCGGGTGCCGGTGAACCAGCCGTTGCAATCGACGCCCATCTCGGCGGCCAGCAGCATCAGGCCGCACAGGATGTTGGTGGGCCGGTCGGCGATGGAAAGGCGATGGCCGCCCGCCGGTTTGAAACGCATCGAAGCCCCTCCAGCTTGACCGCTTTGCCCCCCTTAGTATGCCGCTTCTGCCCTTCGCGCACCGCATATCGCCGCACCAGACTGCGGCTTGGCCTTGCGGCACGTACAGGAGGGGAATTCATGCAGCGCAGCATTCTTGTCGGCGCGATCGGCGCCATGGTGCTTCTGGCATCCGCTTGCCAGCAGAAGGCGCCCGAGGCGTCGGTGGCGCCGGAGGGCGACGCCGCCTTCGCCAAGAGCCTGCAGGAGCGACTGCTGGATGCCAAGCCGGGCGACGTGATCGAAGTGCCGGCGGGCATCTTCCGCTTCGACCGCAGCCTCAGCCTGCGCGTGGACGACGTGACCCTGCGCGGGCAGGGCATGGACAAGTCGATCCTCAGCTTCAAGGGGCAGAAGGCCGGCGCCGAGGGACTGCTGGTGAACGCCAACGGCTTCACCCTGGAAAACCTGGCGATCGAGGACAGCAAGGGCGACGGCCTGAAGGTCAGCCAGTGCGAGAACGTCACCATCCGCGGCGTGCGGGTGGAATGGACCGGTGGGCCGAAGACCAGCAACGGCGGCTATGGTCTGTACCCGGTGCTGTGCCACAACGTGCTGATCGAGGACTCGGTGGCGATAGGCGCTTCCGATTCCGGCATCTACGTCGGCCAGTCGCGCGACGTCATCGTCCGCAACAACCGCGCCGAGCGCAACGTGGCCGGCATCGAGATCGAGAACACGGTCAACGCCGACGTGTACGGCAACGTGGCCACCGGCAACACCGGCGGCATCCTGGTGTTCAACATGCCGGCGCTGACCCAGCAGGGCGACGCGATCCGCGTGTTCAAGAACAACGTGGTCGATAACAACCTCGACAACTTCGGCGCCAAGGGCACGCCGGTGGCCAGCGTGCCGGCCGGCAGCGGCGTGGTGGTCAATTCCAACGACAACATCGAGATCTTCGACAACGACATCGCCGGCAACCGCACGGCCAACATCATCGTCTCCAGCGTGTATTCCACCGGCTACAAGGACGACAAGGCCTCGGGCGAATTCGACCCGTATCCCGAGCGCATTTACGTGCACGACAACCGCCTGTCCGGCGGCGGCGATGCGCCCGACCGCCTGGACTTCAAGGCGCTGAAGCTGGCGACGTACGGGCTGGGCGGCAGCTTCCCCGACGTGCTGTTCGACGGCTACGTCAATCCGCAGCGCAAGGAAGGTCCGCAGATCTGCCTGCGCGGCGTGTCCGGCGTGCTCAACGCCGACGGCCCCGGCGGCTACAAGAATCCCAGCAAGGACGCCAAGCCCTACGACTGCGCGCTGCCGTCGCTGTCGGCGGTGGACCTGAAGCGCGGTTGAGCCTGCGCATGTCGCCGCGGCGCATCCTGATCGGCCTGGCCGCGCTGGCGCTGGCCGCCTGCGCGCGCACGCAGGCGGCCAAGCCGGTGCATTTCTTCGCCGAGGGCATGCCCGAGCGGCTGTCCGACTGGAACGTGGTGTACGTGGCAGACGGCCGCCTGCGGCTCAACGCGCAGGTGCTGCCCTACGACCTGGACACCCCGCTGTTCACCGATTACGCGCACAAGCTGCGCACGGTGTGGATGCCGGCGGGCAAGTCGGCGCGCTACCAGGCGGAAGACGCGATGGACTTCCCGGTCGGCACGATCATCAGCAAGACGTTCTATTACCCACGCGGCGAAGGCGACGCGGTGCTGCGCAGCGCCGACGCCGGGCCCGAGGCGGACGGCGGGCTGGCGATGGACAAGGTGCGGCTGGTGGAAACGCGCCTGCTGGTGCGCCGCGAATCCGGCTGGATCGCGCTGCCGTACGTGTGGGACGCGCAGCAGACCGAGGCGCGGCTGATGCGCGGCGGCGATCTGGTCGCGCTGACCCTGGCCGCCGCGGACGGCCGCAGCGAGCAGGTGGATTACCTGGTGCCGGACGCGAACCAGTGCGCCGGTTGCCACAGCACCGACCTCAAGTCGAAGGCGGTGTTCCCGATCGGGCCGAAGGCGCGGCACCTCAACCACGATTTCGCCTATGCCGGCGGCCGCGAGAACCAGCTGGCGCACTGGCGGAAGCTCGGCTACCTGACCGGCGTGCCGGCGGGCGAGCTGCCGAGGAACGTCGCCTGGGACGACCCGCAGGCGCCGCTGGAGGCACGTGCGCGTTCGTACCTGGACATCAATTGCGGGCATTGCCACAGCCAGAAGGGCGCGGCGCGCACTTCCGGCATGTGGCTGGACGCGGCCACGGTCGAGCCGTTGCGGCTGGGCCGCTGCAAATTGCCGATCGCCGCGGGCCAGGGCACCGGCGACCGGCCCTGGGACATCGCGCCCGGCGCGCCGGACGACTCGATCCTGACGTACCGGATGCAGAGCACCGACCCCGGCACGATGATGCCGGAACTGGGGCGCAGCATCGTGCACGACGAGGGCGTGGAACTGATCCGACAGTGGATCGCGGCGATGCCCGCGCAGGATTGCGGCGCATAGACGGAACCGAAGCAACGACCTTCGCGCTGCCGCGCGAAACCAACGGGAGGGGAACTCGATGACGTACAACAAGCTGGCACGCGGCGTCCGCAAGGCCTTGGTTGTTTCGCTGCTGGCATCGCCGGCGCTGGCCGCGCAGGCGCAGGAATCGCCGCAGGCGAAGCAGCAGGCGGTGGAACTGGACAGGATCGTGGTCACCGCGCAGAGCCGCGAGCAGGAGCTGAAGGACGTGCCCATCGCCCTGCAGGTGATCGGCGAGAACGTCATCGAGCAGACCGCGGCCGAGAACCTCGGCGACCTGGACAGTTTCGTCCCGGGCCTGTCGGTCGACGACAACCAGCCGACCCAGGCCGGCTTCAAGCTGCGCGGCCTGAGCACCGGCGACTTCGGCATCGGCACCGACCCGACCGTCGGCGTGTACATCGATGGCGTGTACGCCGGCCGCGGCGGTGGCACCGTGCTGCCGTTCCTCGACGTGGAGCGCATCGAGGTGCTGAAGGGTCCGCAGGGCACGCTGTTCGGCCGCAACACCGCCGCCGGCGCGGTGTCCATCGTGACCAAGCGGCCCAGCGACCAGGTGGAAGGCCGCGCGCGGGTGCGCGTGGGCAACTACGGCAAGCG
>JBDHQQ010000191.1:0-4330 GCA_039807145.1 Pseudoxanthomonas sp.
GTCAGGTTTCGGAAAGCACCGGCATATGTTGAACTCGCCTAAGTTATTGATAAACCTGCTGTATCGGGCTTCGGCGTAGTCCAGCAAAGTTCGGTGCTGGAGTCATGGTGAAATGAAAAAGAACAGGCCGGCTTCAGGGGGCAAGACCTGTTGCATTGCAATATAAGGTCAAATATTCGTTAACAGCTAGAATTGCGGCTGAACATGTCTCATCTTCTTATAACTACAAGTAATCAATAACGCCGTGATTTCGTTCCGCAATTTCGCCCTGCGCCGGGGCGAGCGCCTGCTGTTGTCCAATGTCGACCTGGCCCTGCACGCGGGCTACCGGGTCGGCGTGGTCGGCCGCAACGGCACCGGCAAGTCCAGCCTGTTCGCCGCGGTGCGCGGCGAGCTGGAGGCCGACAAGGGCGACGTCGACCTGCCCGGCCGGATACGCATCGCCAGCGTCGCCCAGGAAACCCCGTCGCTGCCCGACGCGGCCATCGACTTCGTGCTGGGCGGCGATGCCGAGGTCGCCGCCGCGCTGAAGGCCGAGGCCGACGCGACCGCCGCCGAGGACTGGGACGCGGTCGCCGCCGCGCACCTGCGCATCGCCGAACTGAACGGCTACGATGCCGAAGCGCGCGCCGGCAAGCTGCTGCACGGACTCGGTTTTCCCGCCGAGACCCATCGTCGCGCGGTGTCCGCGTTCTCCGGCGGCTGGCGCGTGCGCCTGAACCTAGCCCGCGCGCTGATGATGCCCAGCGACCTGTTGCTGCTCGACGAACCGACCAACCACCTCGACATGGACGCGGTGCTGTGGCTGGAGCAATGGCTGCTGAAATATCCCGGCACCCTGCTGCTGATCTCGCACGATCGCGAGTTCCTCGACAACGTCGCCACCCACACCCTGCACCTGCACGGCGGCGGGGCGAAGCTGTACGTCGGCGGCTACACCGATTTCGAACGCCAGCGCGCCGAACAATTGCGCCAGCAGCAGATCGCGCACGAGAAGGAACAGGCCGAGCGCGCCCACCTGCAGAGCTTCATTGATCGCTTCAAGGCCAAGGCCAGCAAGGCCAGGCAGGCGCAGTCGCGGATGAAGCGCCTGGCCAAGCTGGCCGGCACCGAGGCGGTGCGCGTGGAGCGCGAATTCCGCATCGAATTCGCCGAACCGAACAAGCTGCCGCACTCGCTGATCCGCATCAATCATGGTGAAGCGGGGTACTCCCTTCCCCCGCTTGCGGGGGAAGGTGCCCGAAGGGCGGATGGGGGCAAGACCCCGGATGCTCGCCCCCACCCCAACCCTCCCCCGCATGCGGGGGAGGGGGCCATTACCATCCTCCACGACGTCGGCTTCGGCCTGGAAGCCGGCGACCGCATCGGCCTGCTCGGCCCCAACGGCGCGGGCAAGACCACGCTGGTCAAGACCCTGGTCGGCGAACTGCCGCTGATCGCGGGCGAGCGCAGTGCGCATCCCGACCTGCGCATCGGCTACTTCGCCCAGCACACGGTCGAATCGCTGCACGAAGGCCAGTCGCCGATCGACCACTTCCGCGAAATCTCGCCGGATTCGCCGACCCAGGCGTTCCGCGACTTCCTCGGCAAGTGGAACTTCCCCGGCGACCGCGCGTTCGAGGCGGTCGATGGTTTCTCCGGCGGCGAACGCGCGCGCCTCGCGCTCGCATTGATCGCGTGGCAGCAGCCGAACGTGCTGCTGCTCGACGAACCGACCAACCACCTCGACCTGGAAATGCGCGAGGCGCTGGCCGAGGCGCTCAGCGACTTCGACGGCGCCATCGTCATGGTCAGCCACGACCGCCACCTGATCGGCCTGGTCTGCGACACCTTCTGGCGCGTCGCCGACGGCAAGGTCGAACCGTTCGCCGGCGACCTGGACGAATACGCCGCATGGCTGCGCACGCGCCCCGCCGCGCAGGGCACCAAGCAGAAGATGGCCGAAGCCGCGCCGGCGCCTCCGCCGCCGACCCCGCCGATGCCGGCGCGGAAACCGCCGAATCCGCACAAGCTGGAAAAGGCCGAGGCCCGGGTGGCGCGGCTGGAGGAAAAGCTGGCCGAGTGCGAGGCGCAGATGGTCGATCCGGCCGTGTACGCCGACGCGGGCCGCGTCGCCGATATCGGTCGCCAGCAGATGCAGCTGCGCGCCGAGCTGGAAGAGGCCGAGAACGAGCTGCTGGCGCTGTATGGCTGACCTTTACGGGGCCGCGGGGTGATCGGTTAGGCTGCGCGGATGAGTCAGGAACTGATCTATCTGTTGCTGATCTTCGGCCTGCTGGTGATCCCGCGCGCCTTGCAGCGGCTGAAGATTCCGGCGCCGATCAGCTGCCTGCTGCTGGGCGTCGGCGCAATGCTGGCCTGGGGCGACAAGACCCACGATGCGGTGGTGGTGCTGCTGTCCACGCTGGGCATCTCCTCGCTGTTCCTGTTCGCCGGGCTGGAAGTCGATTTGCAGGCCCTGCGTCGCAACCTGGGCCCGCTGCTGGCGCATCTGCTGGTGCGGACCCTGTCGCTGGCCGGCGTGGCCTGGCTGGGCTGGCGTCATTTCGACCTGGGCTGGCAGGCGGCGACGCTGCTGGCGCTGGCGTTGCTGACCCCTTCGACCGGTTTCATCCTGGACACGCTGGAACGGCTTGGCCTGGACGAGAGCGAGCGATTCTGGGTCACCAGCAAGGCGATCGCGGGCGAGCTGCTGGCGCTGGCGGTGCTGTTCGTGGCCCTGCAGGCCGGCGACGCCGGGAGACTGGCGGTGTCCTCGCTGGCGATGGTGGCGCTGCTGGCCGGCCTGCCGCTGCTGTTCCTGGCGCTGGGGCGCTGGGTGATGCCGCACGCGCCGGGATCGGAATTCTCGCTGCTGGTGATGGTCGGCATGGTCGCGGCGTACGTCACCTACAAGCTGGGCGTGTATTACCTGGTCGGGGCATTCATCGCCGGCCTGACCGCGCGCATGCTGCAGGTGCGCATGCCGGCGCTGGTCTCGGACGAGAACATCCGCGCGCTGCGCCTGTTCGCCACCTTCTTCGTGCCGTTCTATTTCTTCCATGCCGGCACCGGCATCTCGCGCGAAGCGCTGGGCTGGGAGGCGCTGGCGCTGGGCCTGGCGATCACGGCGGTGGTGCTGCCGCTGCGCCTGGCGATCATCTGGCTGCAGCGGCGCTGGCTGTTCCGCGAGAGCAGCGCCGGCGCGATGCGGGTGTCGGTGGCGCTGGCGCCGACCCTGGTGTTCACCCTGGTGCTGGCGCAGATCCTTTACGTGCGCTTCGAAATCCCGGGCGAGCTGTTCGGCGCGCTGATCCTGTACACCATCCTCAACACGCTACTGCCCTCGCTGGTGCTGCGCCGGCCGTTCGACATCGACCCGATGCGGGAAGGCGTCCACGAGGCGCTGGCCGACGCGAGCGCCGTGGTTGAAAATGCGGCTGCCGCCCCCACTGGGGAGCGGTAAACCCGCTTTCCCACCATTTAGTCGCCATGCCGATCTACGCCTTCCAGTGCACCCAGTGCGGCCACAGCTTCGACCGCCTGCAGAAGCTCTCCGACCCCGACCCCGATACCTGCCCGGACTGCGGCGCCCATGCGATCAAGCGCCAGCTGACCGCGCCGGCGTTCCGCCTGTCCGGCAGCGGCTGGTACGAGACCGACTTCAAGAAGGACGGCGACAGGAAGCGCAACCTGGCCGAAGGCGGGGAAGGCGCCAAGCCGGCTGCCGAGGCGAAACCCGAAGCGCCCAAGCCGGCCGCCGAGAGCGCGCCCGGGAAGGCCGAAGCGAAGCCCGCGCCGGCGGCGGCCAAGCCGGCGGAGTGACGGCTTTTCCTCCTCCCGCCGGGAGAAGGAAACCCTCGCTGGCTTAAACTATGCGGCCCCTGCCGGCCCCGCGCCGGATTCTTACGGAAATTCCATGCGTACCCATTACTGCGGCCTCGTCGACGAGGCACTGATCGGCCAGAGCGTCACCCTGTGCGGCTGGACCGACGTCGCCCGCAACCTCGGCGGCGTGTGCTTCATCGACCTGCGCGACCACGAGGGCATCGTGCAGGTGACGGTGGAGCCCGACAACGCGGAGGTGTTCGCCGTCGCCGCCACGCTGGGCTACGAGGACGTGCTGAAGGTCGAGGGAACGGTGCGCGCCCGCCATGCGGTCAACGACAGGATCAGGACCGGCAAGGTCGAGGTGATCGCGACGAAGATCGAGATCCTCAACAAGGCCGCGCCGCTGCCGTTCCACCACCACGAGAACCCGGGCGAGGACATCCGCCTGAAATACCGCTACCTGGACCTGCGCAGCCCCGACATGCAGCGCAAGCAGCGTACCCGCATCCGCCTGGTGCAG
>JBDHQQ010000192.1:0-4312 GCA_039807145.1 Pseudoxanthomonas sp.
CCGGCGCGCAGCTTGCGCGCGTCGAAAGTGTCGCGGCGGCCGTCGCTCTTGATGATCGCCGGCAGCTTGATTTCGATGGTTTCCAGCGTGCTGAAGCGCTCGCCGCAGGCCTCGCACTCGCGCCGGCGGCGGATCGTCGCGCCGTCTTCCGACGCGCGCGAGTCGATGACTTTCGTATCGGTGTGCTGGCAGAAAGGACAGTGCATTTCGTAGGGTGGGCTTCAGCCCACCATTGCTCCAATCGGATTGTCATGGCGGTGGGCCAGGGCCCACCCTACGGCATCAACCGTACACCGGGAATTGCCGGCATTGCCTGGTCACGTTCTCGCGCACCCCGGCGATGACCTTCTCGTCGCCCGGGTTGTCCAGCACGTCGGCGATCCATTCGGCCAGCGCGACGCAATCGGGCTCCTTGTAGCCGCGCGTGGTCACCGCCGGGGTGCCGATGCGCAGGCCGGAGGTGACGAACGGCTTCTGCGGGTCGTTCGGCACCGCGTTCTTGTTGACGGTGATGTGGGCCTTGCCCAGCGCCGCTTCCGCATCCTTGCCGGTGACGCCCTTGCCGATCAGGTCGATCAGCATCAGGTGGTTCTGGGTGCCGCCGGAGACGATCTTGTAGCCGCGCGCGATCAGGGTCTTCGCCATCGCCTGCGCGTTCTTCGCCACCTGTTCCTGGTAGGCCTTGAATTCCGGCTCCAGCGCCTCCTTGAACGCCACCGCCTTGGCCGCGATCACGTGCATCAGCGGGCCGCCCTGGATGCCGGGGAAGACGATGCTCTGCAGCTTCTTGGTGATGTCGTCGAAATGCTCGCCCGCGCCCTGCCTGCTGGCCACGACGATGCCGCCGCGCGGGCCGCGCAGGGTCTTGTGCGTGGTCGAAGTCACGACGTGCGCATGCGGGACCGGGTTGGGGTAGGCGTCCGCGGCGATCAGGCCGGCGACGTGGGCCATGTCGACGAACAGGTACGCGCCGACCTTGTCGGCGATGGCGCGGAAGCGCGCCCAGTCGATCCGCTGCGAATACGCGCTGAAGCCGGCCACGACCATCTTCGGCTTGTGTTCCAGCGCCAGCTTCTCGACTTCGTCGTAATCGATCAGGCCGTCGTCGTTCACGCCGTACTGCACGGCGTTGAACAACTTGCCCGAAGCGTTGACCTTGGCGCCGTGGGTCAGGTGGCCGCCGTGGGCCAGCGACATGCCGAGGATGGTGTCGCCCGGCTGCAGCAGGGCGAAATACACGGCCTGGTTGGCCTGCGAGCCGCTGTGCGGCTGCACGTTGGCGTAGTCGGCGCCGAACAACTGCTTGCAGCGGTCGATGGCCAGCTGCTCGGCGACGTCGACGTATTCGCAGCCGCCGTAGTAGCGCTTGCCCGGGTAGCCTTCGGCGTATTTGTTGGTCAGCTGGCTGCCCTGCGCTTCCAGCACGCGCGGGCTGGCGTAGTTCTCGCTGGCGATCAGCTCGACGTGGTCTTCCTGGCGCTGCGCCTCGTCGGCGATGGCCTTGGCCAGTTCGGGGTCGTAACCTTCAATGCGGGCGTCGCGCGGGAACATCGGCACTCCAGGGGCAGGGGGAGACGGAGAAACCGGCCGGGAAACCGGTCTTGGACCGCCCCAATTGTAGCCCCAGCCCCGCGGCGGCGAGGTTCCGCCCGGCGCGGCGGGCGGCGCGAAGGCATACTGCGCGCCTTCCGCCGCCCTTCCGCCTTCGATGCACGCCGCCGCAACGCCCGCCGCCGCCTCGCAGCCGCCCACCGCCCGCCTCTGGCCGGGACTGCTGCTGACCGCGGCGCTGGCGGGCGTCGCGATGGCGCTGGGCCGGGCCTTCCCGCTGGTCGGCGGCGCGGTGATCGGCATCGTGCTGGGCATGGTCGTGGCGACGGTCTTCCCGCCGGCGCCGCGCTTCGCGCCCGGCATCGCCTTCGCCGCCAGGCGCGTGCTGCAGGCTTCGGTGGTCCTGCTCGGGTTCGGCCTCAACCTGGGCCAGGTGGCGCGGACCGGCCTGCACTCGCTGGCGGTGACCCTGGTCACCCTGGCGGTGGCCTTCGCCAGCGCGTGGGCGCTGGGCCGGTGGCTGAAGGTGCCGGGCAAGCTGACCACGTTGATCGGGGTGGGCACCGCGATCTGCGGCGGCTCGGCGATCGCGGCGGCGGCGCCCATCGTGAAGCCGGAAGAACACGAAACCGCCTACGCCATCTCGACCATCTTCCTGTTCAACGTGGCCGCGGTGCTGCTGTTCCCGCCGCTGGGCCACCTGCTGGGCCTGACCGACGCCGGCTTCGGCCTGTGGGCGGGCACTGCGATCAACGACACCTCGTCGGTGGTCGCCGCCGGCTACCAGTACAGCCACGCGGCCGGCGACTACGCCACCATCGTCAAGCTGACCCGCGCCACCCTGATCGTGCCGGTCTGCCTGGCGCTGGTCGCATGGCAGGCCTGGCGGCACCAGCGCGAAGGCGGCGACGGTTTCCGCCTGATGCAGGCCTTTCCCTGGTTCATCCTGTGGTTCCTGGCCGCCTCGGCGTTGCGCAGCGTCGGCGCGGTGCCGGCGGCGATGCTGCCGCTGCTGCACGGGCTGGCGGAATTCATGATCGTCGCCGCGATGACCGCGATCGGCCTGTCCGCCCGGCTGCGGCAGATGGCCGCGGCCGGCCCGCGCCCGATCCTGCTGGGCCTGGGCGTGTGGGCGGCGGTGGCGCTGGCCAGCCTGCTGGTGCAGGTAGGCACCGGGCAGACCTGAGCCGGCAAGGCCGCCTCGCCAAGCGGCTATAATTGGCGATTCCCGAATTCCCGATGCCGCGCCTGCCCCGTGCACGCGCGGCCCGCTGCCTGCAGGAACCCCCATGTCGCAATACATCTACACCATGAACGGCGTCAGCAAGACCGTGCCGCCGAAGCGCCAGATCATCAAGGACATCTCGCTGTCGTTCTTCCCCGGCGCGAAGATCGGCCTGCTGGGCCTGAACGGCGCAGGCAAGTCCACGGTGCTGAAGATCATGGCCGGCGTGGACACCGATTTCGAAGGCGAGGCGCGCCCGCAGCCGGGTATCAAGGTCGGCTACCTGCCGCAGGAACCGCAGTTGGACCCGGAAAAGACCGTGCGCGAAGCGGTCGAGGAAGGCGTCGGCGAAGTGCTGCAGGCACAAGCCGCGCTGGACAAAATCTACGACGCCTACGCCGAGGAAGGCGCCGACTTCGACGCGCTGGCCAAGGAACAGGAACGGCTGGAGGCCATCCTCGCCGCCGGCGACGCGCACACTCTGGAAAACCAGCTTGAAATCGCCGCCGACGCATTGCGCCTGCCGCCGTGGGACGCGGTGATCGGCAAGCTGTCCGGCGGCGAGAAGCGCCGCGTCGCGCTGTGCCGCCTGCTGCTGCAGAAACCCGACATGCTGCTGCTCGACGAACCGACCAACCACCTCGACGCCGAATCGGTGGAGTGGCTGGAACAGTTCCTCGCCCGCTACACCGGCACCGTGGTCGCGGTCACCCACGACCGCTACTTCCTCGACAACGCCGCCGAGTGGATCCTCGAACTGGACCGCGGCCGCGGCATTCCGTGGAAGGGCAACTACACCGAGTGGCTGGTGCAGAAGGACGAGCGCCTGAAGCAGGAAGAGAACCAGGAAAAGGCGCGCCAGAAAGCCATCCAGAAGGAACTGGAATGGGCGCGGCAGAACGCCAAAGGAGGCCGCAGCAAGGGCAAGGCGCGCCTGGCGCGCCTGGACGAACTGCAGTCGGTCGACTACCAGAAGCGCAACGAGACCAACGAGATCTTCATCCCGCCGGGCGAGCGCCTGGGCAACAACGTCATCGAGTTCCGCAACGTCAGCAAGAAGTTCGGCGACCGCCTGCTGATCGACGACCTGTCGATGATCGTGCCGGCCGGCGCCATCGTCGGCATCATCGGCCCGAACGGCGCGGGCAAGTCGACCCTGTTCAAGATGATCACCGGGCAGGAGAAGCCGGATTCCGGCGAAATCCTGATCGGTCCGACGGTGCAGTTGTCGTACGTGGACCAGAGCCGCGACGCGCTGGCCGGCAACCACAACGTATTCCAGGAAGTGTCGGGCGGGCTGGACATCCTCAACATCAACGGCGTCGAGATCCAGTCGCGCGCCTACATCGGCCGCTTCAACTTCAAGGGCCAGGACCAGCAGAAGCTGGTCGGCTCGCTGTCCGGCGGCGAACGCGGCCGCCTGCACATGGCCAAGACCCTGCTGCAGGGCGGCAACGTGCTGCTGCTCGACGAACCGTCGAACGACCTGGACATCGAGACCCTGCGCGCGCTGGAAGACGCGCTGCTGGAATTCCC
>JBDHQQ010000025.1:0-21491 GCA_039807145.1 Pseudoxanthomonas sp.
CGCGATCTTCGCCGCCGCATTCGTGCGGATCGCCGCCGCGTCGGACTGCGGCACGCTCACCTCGATGCGCAGCGCGTCGGGCGCGAACACGGTCATCAGCGGCTGGCCGGGCGCGACGCTCTCGCCCGGCTCGACGTCGCGCCTGGCGACCACGCCCGCATACGGGGCGCGGATCGCCGTGTATCCGGCCTGCTGGCCGGCCTGCGCGAGCTGCGCGCGCGCCGCGTCGCGCGCGGCGACGGACGCGTCGCGGGTCGCGCGGGCCTGGTCGAGCTGCATCTTCGAGACGAACTGCCCCTGCGACAGCGCTGCGAAACGGCGGTACGTGGCTTCCGCTTCCGCCGCCGCGGCTTCGGCGGCGCGCAACTGCGCGCGCGCGCTGTCGGCCCCCGCCTGCTGTTCGATGGCTGTCAGCCGTACCAACAGCTCGCCCGCGGCGACAGGGTCGTCGACGTCCTTGCGCACTTCCACCACGCGGCCGGCCGTCTGCGCCGACAGCGCCGCCTGGCGCACCGCTTCGACCACGCCGTCCCAGGCACGGCCATCCGCCGCAGCCGCCTCGCTCACGGTCAGGGTGCGCAAACCCTGCACGGCCTCCGGCGCCCCCGCCTTCTCGCCACTGCCACAGGCGGCCAGCAGCACGGAAGCCAACAGGCCGGAGACGAAGTGCCGGATCATCGCCACGTCGGCCTCACTTGAACGCGCAGCCGCTGGAAACGCCCAGCTTGCGGAACACGACCGCCGCCGGACAAAAGCCGGTGAAACTGGCCTGCAGCAGGTTCAGGCCGACGAAGGCGGTGAGCCACAGCCACAGCGGCGAGACGAAGTGGGCCAGCGCCAGGCTGGCGAGGATCATCACGCCGGCGAAGGCGAGAACGGCACGGTCGAGGTTCATTGCGATATCTCCTTGGAGGGATGTTGCTGGGGGTCAATGGGTACGCATGATGCCGAGCAGCTTGAGCACGTACTTCTCGTAGATCGGTTCGGTATTGCCGGATTTCATCTTCATCAGGAAGTACTTCTCGAAGGCGACCTTGGCCAGGTGCACCCACTTGCCGACCTTGGCCCAAGTGACGTTGCGCGGCGGAATCTGCGGCAGCGCGACGAACGCGGCGCCGGTGTCGCCCATGTCGGCCAAGCAGATCGCGTTCCAGGTAGCTTCGGCCGTGGCCGGCTTGCCTTCCAGGTCGGCCTGGATGTTGTGCGCGACGGCGGTCACCATCGACTCGATCATGAAGCCGGTCTTGGGCGCGCCGGTCGGCACCGGCGTCTGTTCCACCGGCGGGATCGCCACGCACACGCCGAGCGAGAAGATGTTGCGGTAGACAGGATTGCGCTGGTGTTTGTCGATCAGGACGAAGCCGCGCGGATTGCCCAGCCCCTCGATCCCGCGCACCGCGTCCACGCCGGTGAAGGCCGGCAGCACCATCGAATAGCGGAACGGCAGGGTGTGGGTCTTCTTCGGCTGGCCATCCTCGGTCATCTCGGCCACGTCCATCTCGCCGTCGCGGACTTCGGCGATCTTCGCGTTGACGACCCAGTTGATGTGGCGCTGGCGCAGCTCCGCCTCCATCAGGCCCTTGGAGTCGCCGACGCCACCCAGGCCCATGTGGCCGATGTACGGCTCCGGGGTGACGTAGGTCATCGGCACCTTGTCGCGCAGCTTGCGCTTGCGCAGGTCGCGATCGAGGATCATCGCGAACTCGTAGGCAGGTCCGAAGCAGCTCGCGCCGGCCGCCGCACCGATCACGATCGGCCCGGGCTGCTCCAGGAATTCCTGATAGGCATCCCACGCCCGCAACGCATGCGGCGTGGTGCAGATCGACTGGGTGAAGCCGCCTTCCGGCCCCAGCCCCGGCACTTCGTCGAAGGCCAGCCGCGGGCCGGTGGCGATGACCAGATGGTCGTAGCCGATGCTGCGACCGTCGCGCAGGTCGATGCGGTTCGCTTCCGGATGCACGCGCTCGGCACCCACCGGATCGAAGTCGATCCGCTTCTTGCTCAGGTGCGGGGCGACGTCCACGAGGATGTCGTCCGGCTTGCGCCAGCCCACCGCCACCCACGGGTTGGACGGCGTGAACGAGAATTGCCTGCCATCGCCGATGACGACGATCTCATGGTTGCGGCCCAGCAATGCCCGCAGTTCGTAGGCGACACTCATGCCGCCGATGCCCGCGCCCAGCACCACGATCCTGGCCATTTCGGTCTCCTCCCGGCGCCGGCCTCCGACGGAGGCGATGGGCGTTGCAGCCACATTAGTATCTTCTTATATTAGTGTCAACTGATTTAGAAAATAATGATATTATGGCTGCGGGCGCCATGCGCGCGGCCGTTCCACGGCGCGACGCGTTCCCATCCACTTGCAGACAATGAGCGCACCGGCCATGGACACCCGCCGCAAACTCCCCGCCAACCTCGACCTCGACGAGATGGGCAGCCATGCCGGCAACGCGGCGCAACTGCTCAAGGCGCTGGCCAACGAGAAGCGCCTGCTGATCCTGTGCATGCTGGCCGAAGGCGAACGCTCGGTCGGCGAACTCAATACCGCGCTCGACCTGAGCCAGTCTGCGCTGTCGCAACACCTCGCCGTGCTGCGCGAGGAGGGCCTGGTCGATACCCGACGCGAGGCGCAGACGATCTACTACTCGGTAACGCCCGGACCGGCGCTCGAAGTGATCCGGACCCTGCACGGCATCTACTGCGCGCCGCGCCGCGCCGGGAAAGGAGCCAGCAAGCGATGATCGGACTGCTGAAATCGCTGTTCGGCCGCGCCGGAACTTCGGTCGGCCCGCAGGAGGCCATGGACCGCACCCATCTCGGTGCCGTGCTGATCGACGTGCGCGAAACCAGCGAATACGCCTGCGGTCACGTACCCATCGCCCTGCATCTGCCGCTCAGCCGGCTCCGCAGCGAAGGCATTGCCGCGCTCGACACGCTGCGCCTGCCTGCGGATGTTTCGGAAGTGTTGCTGATCTGCCAGCGCGGCATGCGCTCGAAGATCGCACAGGGCCTGTTGTCCAGGGATGCGCGGCGACGCTACGTCAACGTTTCCGGCGGCATGTCCGCGTGGATCGCCGCCGGATTGCCGGTGACGCGTAAGCCCTGATCGCGTACCGCCGAATTGCGCACGATGCAAGGAGAACCCCCATGTCCGCCATCGATTCCTACGCCGACCTCACCCGCAACATCTCCAGGCACCTGACCCCGCTGCGCACCCACAACGCCGAGGTGATGCAGGGCTTCGGCGCGCTGAGCAAGGCGGCGATGGCGCCGGGCGCGCTGGACGAGAAGACCAAGGAATTGATCGCGATGGCGATCGGCGTCGCCAGCCGCTGCGACGGCTGCCTCGGCTTCCATGCCAAGGCGCTGGTCCGGCTGGGCGCCACGCCCGGGGAATTCCGCGAGATGCTCGGCGTGGCCGTGTACATGGGCGGCGGGCCGTCGCTGATGTACGCGGCGAACGCGCAGGCGGCCTACGACGAGTTCCGCGGCGAATCCGCGGCGGGGTGACACGTCAGCCGCGCGCGGCGGCGACTTCGGCGCGCATCCTCGCGATCACCGCGGCGTAGTCGGGCGCGTTGAACACCGCCGAGCCGGCGACGAAGGTGTCGGCGCCGGCGGCGGCGATCTCGCGGATGTTGTCGGCCTTGACGCCGCCGTCGATCTCCAGCCGGATCGGCTTGCCGGTGGCGTCGATCTTCTTCCTGACCGCGCGCAGCTTGTCCAGCGCAGACGGGATGAAGGCCTGGCCGCCGAAGCCGGGGTTGACCGACATCAGCAGCACCAGGTCGAGGTCTTCCAGCACCCAGTCCAGCACGTCGACCGGCGTGGCCGGGTTCAGCACCAGCCCGGCCCGGCAGCCGTGCGACTTGATCAGCTGGATCGTGCGGTGGACGTGGCTGCTCGCCTCCGGGTGGAAGCTGATCACGCTGGCGCCGGCCTCGGCGAAATCGCCGACGATGCGGTCCACCGGCGACACCATCAGGTGCACGTCGATCGGCGCGGCCACGCCATGCTTGCGCAGCGCGGCGCAGACCATCGGGCCGATGGTCAGGTTGGGCACGTAATGGTTGTCCATCACGTCGAAGTGCACCCAGTCGGCGCCGGCGGCCAGCACGTTGTCCACTTCCTCGCCCAGTCGGGCGAAGTCGGCGGAAAGGATCGACGGGGCGATGATGCAGTTCGACATGGGTTCGCTCAGCGTTTGCGCAGTTTGCGGATGCGGTCGTAGGCGGCGTTGATCTCGCGCGCCTTGGCCTCGGCCTGCGCGCGCAGTTCCGGCGCCGCGCCGGCCAGCTTGTCGGGGTGGTACTGGGAAATCAGCCGGCGATAGGCCTGTTCGACCTCGGCGTCGCTGGCGTCGCCGGTCAGGTCGAACACCCGGTACGGGTTGTCGCGCGAGAGCTTGAACCAGTCGCTGTCGAAGGCATGCCCGAGCAGCAGGCCGATCAGGCCGCCGACCGGATGCTTCATCAACAGCCAGCCGGCGACGAAACCCAGCAATTTGCCGTACCAGCGCGTCATCCGTGGCCCTGCATCGGAGTTGGACCCGCATTCTACGGCACGCGGCGGCGCACAGTCGTACACTACGCGGCCCGCCGGGCGCGGGCCCACGGCCAACACGGGCCCGCGGACGGCCGCCGTCCGTTCCAGGAGTGCCCGTGTCCACGACGTTGCTTGAATCCGACCTGCCCGGCCTGCCGCTGCGCCATCGCGGCAAGGTGCGCGACGTGTTCGACCTGCCGCGCGAACGCCTGCCCGCCGACGCACCGGCCGGGGACCACCTGCTGATCGTCGCCACCGACCGCCTCAGCGCGTTCGACGTGGTGCTACCCGACCCGATTCCCGGCAAGGGCGAGATGCTGTGCCAGATCTCCAACTTCTGGTTCGCGCAGACCGCGCACCTGATGCCCAACCACCTGACCGGCATCGACGTGGCCGGCGTGTTGCCGCAAGGCGTCGATGCGGCGCTGTACGCGAAGCGCGCGGTGGTGACGAAGAAGCTGAAGCCGGTGCCGGTGGAGGCCATCGCGCGCGGCTACCTGATCGGCAGCGGCTGGAAGGACTACCAGCGCACCGGCAAGGTCAGCGGCATCGAGTTGCCCGCGGGCCTGCGCCAGGCCGAACAGCTGCCGGAACCGATCTTCACCCCGTCGACCAAGGCCGCCGTGGGCGACCACGACGAAAACATCGACTTCGACACGATGGTCAAGACCATCGGCGCGGACCTGGCCGAGCGCGTGCGCGACGCCACCCTGCGCATCTACCAGTTCGCCGCCGCGTTCGCCGCGCAGCGCGGCATCCTGCTGGCCGACACCAAGTTCGAGTTCGGCACCGACGCCAATGGCCGCCTGTATGTCATGGACGAGATGCTGACCCCGGATTCCTCGCGCTACTGGCCGGCGGACGAATACACCGTCGGTACCAGCCCGCCGAGCTACGACAAGCAGTTCGTGCGCGACTACCTGGAAACGCTGGACTGGAACAAGACCGCGCCGGGCCCGAAGCTGCCCGCCGAGGTGATCGTACGCACCCGCGCCAAGTACGCCGAGGCGTTGCAGCGGCTGGCGGGGATTTCGGTGGACTGAAGCGGGACGCGGATTCGTAGCGGGTCGTTGGCCTGGAACGGGCCGCCCGCCGCGAACCGCCAACCGCCCTACCCCTGCGCTATCCTGTCCGCCAAGACTGCCCTGGAGCGCACGATGCACGCCGCCGCCGACCGCCCCATCGACCGTTTCTTCACCAGTTACTCCGCCGACCACCGCAATCCGGTCAACCAGGCGATCCACGTGTTCGCGGTGCCGGCGATCCTGTGGTCGGTGGTCGCGCTGCTGTGGTGCATCCCGGCGTCCAACACCCTGTTCAAGCCCGGCGTATGGGCGGCGCTGGCGATGTTCGGCGCGTGGATGTTCTATTACCGGCTGTCGCGGCCCATCGGCTTCGGCATGCTCGCGGTGTTCTTCTTCTTCGGCTGCCTGTGCCGCCTGCTGCAGGCCGAAATCGGCCAGGGCGGCCTGTTCAAGCTGGCGCTCGGCGTGTTCGTCGTCGCCTGGATCGCGCAGTTCGTCGGCCACAGCAAGCTGTATGAAGGCAAGAAGCCCAGCTTTTTCACCGACCTGACCTACCTGCTGATCGGCCCGATCTGGGTGCTGGCGAAGTTCTTCCGCAAGATGGGCTGGAAGTATTGACTCATGGGAGCGGCTATAGCCGCGATGAGGATTTCCTGCGAAGGCCTCTCGCGGCTATAGCCGCTCCAACCGGATACGCCGCTACCGAACTTGCGACTTCAGCGTCATCCGCAGCCATGCCCAGCCCAGCACCGCCGAAACCAGCGAGCCGCACAGCACGCCCAGCACCGCCGACTGCTTGAAATGGCCGTCGATCTGGCCGTAGGCCAGTTCGGCGATGAACAGGCTCATGGTGAAGCCGACGCCGCACAGCAAACCCAAGCCCAGCATTGCCGGGAAATTCATTCCATCCGGATAGCGCGCAGCGCCGGTCGCGCGCGCCAGCACCGCGGTGCCGACGATGCCCACCGGCTTGCCCAGCAGCAGGCCCGCGGCGATGCCCAATGGAACCGGCGCCAGCGCATCGGCCGCCCGTATTCCGCCCAGCGCGAGGCCGGCATTGACGAAGGCGAACAGCGGCAGGATCAGGTACGCCACCCATGGATGCAGCGCATGCTCGAGGCGTTCCAGCGGCGAGGTTTCGTCCGCCGACGCGCGCAGCGGAATCAGCAGCCCGGTGACCACGCCGGCCAGCGTCGCGTGCACGCCCGACAGCAGCACGAAATACCAGACCGCCGCGCCCAGCAGCAGGTACGGCCACAGCCGGGTCACGCCGCGCCAGTTCAGCAGCAGCATCAGTCCGACGCCCGCGCCGGCCCAGGCCAGGTGACCCACCGACAGATTGTCGGTGTAGAAGACCGCGATGATCAGGATCGCGATGAGGTCATCCACCACCGCGATGGTGGACAGCAGCAGTTTCATCCCCAGCGGCACGCGCGAGCCGAGCAATGCGAGCACGCCCAGAGCGAAGGCGATGTCGGTGGCGGTGGGCACCGCCCAGCCGCGCATCGCGACGGCATCGGCATGGTTGCCCGCGGTGAACAGCAATGCCGGCACGGCCACGCCGCCCGCCGCGCACAGCACCGGCAGCAGCATCTGGTCGAGGCTGGACAACTGGCCGCTCAGGGTTTCGCGCTTGATCTCCAGCCCGACCAGCAGGAAGAACACCGCCATCAGCGCATCGTTGACCCACCATTCCAGCGGATGCTCCAGCGCGACCGCGCCGGCGCTGAAACCCAGCGGCAGGTGGCGGAAGCGTTCGTAGGCGTCGTGCAGCGACGAGTTCGCCGCCAGCAGCGCCAATGCCGCCGCGCCGATCAGCACGATGCCGCCGGCCGCCTGCAGGCGGAAGAATTCGCGCAGCAGGTGCAGCGCGCGGGCGACGGGAGCGATCCGGCTCATTGCGCGATTATAGGGGAGCGATGCGTCGCAACTTGGCAGGTAGAGCCGAAATTCATTCGGCTGCCTTGGTTTTTGTCGTATCCCTGCGAAAAGCAGCCGAATGAATTCGGCTCTACAAATGCAGACGGCGCGAGGTCAACCCGAAATCAGGAAACACTCCAGCGCCACGAACGCCAGGAACGCGACGAACAGGATTGCGCCCTCGTTCCTGGCGATGCGCAGGTCGCCGCGCAGCATCGGATACAGCGCCAGCGCGAAGGCGATGGCGGCGGGCAGCTCCAGCTTGACGAACGACGCCGGCAGCGGCAGCGGCTTCAGCGCCGCCAGGCCGCCGATCACGACCAGCAGGTTGAACAGGCTGGAACCGATCACGTGGCCCAGCACCATGTCGCCCTGCCCGCGCCGCGCGGCGGCCACGGCGGCGGCGGCTTCCGGCAGCGCCGTGCCGATGGCCACCGGCAGCAGGCCGACCAGCAGCGGCGACCAGCCCCAGGCCGCGCCGATCTGCGGCGCGCCCTGCACGACGAACTTCGCGCCGAAGTACAGCAGCGCCGATGCGATGACGAAACGCAGCAGGTTCAGCCACAGCACGGTGCGGGTGGCGGCGAACGCCTCCAGGCCCTCGCGCACTTCGGCGCTTTCCTTGCGGCCGCGCGCCAGCACCGAGGACACCAGCGCGACGAACGCGAACAGCAGCACGATACCTTCGACACGACCGATCGTGCCGTCCAACCCCATGCCCATCACGATCAGCGTCGCCAGTACCAGCAGCACCAGCAATGGCGACAGCAGGCGCATGCGCACCAGCAGCGGTGCGGCGATCGCCGCGACGCCCAGGGTCAGGCCCAGGTTGGCGATGTTGCTGCCCACCGCGTTGCCCAGCGCCAGTTCGCCCTGTCCGCGCGCGACGGCGTAGGCATTGACGAACAGCTCCGGCAGCGACGTACCGAACGCGACCAGCAGCAGGCCCGCGACGAACGGCGACGCGCCCAGCTTCTGCGCCAGTCCCGACGCACCCTTGACGATGGAATCGCCGCCCAGCGCCAGCAGCACCAGCCCCAGCACGAAAAAACCCCAAGCCTCTGCCATCGCAAGTTCCTCCCCGGCGGTCGGGCGATTCTATGCGCAGTGCCGCGCGGACGGCCAGCCCGCGCGGGTGGCCGCGACCGTCAGGAGCAGCCTTCGACGTAGTCCACCTGCGGCGGCAGGCCGATGCGCCATGCGGTGGCCTTGCCGTCGGCGCCGGTTTCGAACACCAGCCTGGCCGGCGACACGCCGCTGGCGGCGACCGACAGGGTGCGCCCGCCTTCGACGTATTTGTGCGGCATCGACTGCAGCGCGTCGTGGTACAGCTTCTGCAGTTCGGCCTCATCCATGCCGATGCGGCCGCCGCCGGGCGCGACGATTTCGGCGGATGCCACGTCGATGCGCACGAAGCGGTCGCCCTCGACCATGAAGGCGATCTTGTAGCCCTGCCTGGGCTGCGTGGCGGGAATCAGGTAGTAGCAGCCGCCCGGCTCGGACGGCGCGGCGTCGCCGAGGTCGCCGCCCCAGGCCATGCGCACTTCCTCGGCGCTGGCGCCGAACTTTGCCGGGCCGAAGCCGGCGAAACCGATGGCGCCTTCGGCCGGCAGATCGACGTGCAGAGAGCCCGTCGCAGGATTCGCTGGTTCTTCCGCGGAAGGGGCTGCGGCCGACGGCGCGGGCGCGGCTTCCGGGGGAGTCTCCGCAGCGGTTGGCGGCGATGGCGCCTTGCAGGCGGCAAGCAGCAACGCGATTGCAGCTATCGATACACAACGCATGTCCTGTCTCCGAATGGGCCGGAGCGATTATGCAACGCCCGGCCTCCGGCGACCGTGAAGCTCAGCGCGGCGCGACGAAATGCTTCTCCAGCCCCGCCCAGCATTGCGGGTAGTCGCGCTGCCGGTGCGCCGCTTCCAGCGCCTGCGCGGTCGGCAGGATCGCGGCGCGCGTCTCGAACATGAAGGCCATCGTGTCGACGATGACGTCCGGCTTCGACGGGTCGGCGCCGCTCGCCTTCTCGAACGTCGCCGCGTCCGGCCCGTGCCCGCTCATGCAGTTGTGCAGCGACGCGCCGCCGGGCGCGAAGCCCTCGGCCTTGGCGTCGTACACGCCATGCACCAGGCCCATGAACTCGCTGGCGATGTTGCGGTGGAACCACGGCGGCCGGAACGTGTCCTGCGCCACCAGCCAGCGCGGCGGGAAAATCGCGAAATCCATGTTCGCCGTGCCGGGGGTGTCGCTGGGCGAAGTCAGCACGGTGAAGATCGACGGATCCGGATGGTCGTAGCTGATCGAGCCGATGGCGTTGAAGCGGCGCAGGTCGTAGCGATACGGCGCATAGTTGCCGTGCCAGGCGACCACGTCCAGCGGCGAATGCCCGATCGGCGCGCGCCACAGATGGCCCTGGAACTTGGCGATCAGTTCGAAGTCGCCTTCGGCGTCCTCGTAGGCGGCGACCGGCGTCTCGAAATCGCGCGGATTAGCCAGGCCGTTGGCGCCGATCGGCCCCAGGTCGGGCAGGCGCAGCAGCGCGCCGAAGTTCTCGCAGACGTAGCCGCGCGAAGCGCCATCCGGCAGGTCCACGCGGAAGCGCACGCCGCGCGGCACCACGGCGATCTGCTGCGGCTCGACGTCCAGCACGCCCAGTTCGGTGGCGATGCGCAGGCGACCCTGCTGCGGCACGATCAGCAGTTCGGCGTCGGCGTCGTAGAACCAGCGCCCGCGCATGGACGCGTTGGCCGCGTACATGTGGATGCCCACGCCCTGCTGCGCCGCGGCCGAGCCGTTGCCGGCCATCGTATACAGGCCTTCGACAAAATCGGTCGGCGCTTGCGGCAACGGCAGCGGGCTCCAGCGCAGCCGCTCCGGCGTGACGGGGCCGTCGCCGAAATCGTTGTGGAAGCGTGGCTGCTCGAACGGTGCGAATTCGCCGTGCACCGCCGCCGGGCGGATGCGGTACAGCCAACTGCGGCGGTTCTGCCCGCGAGGCGCGGTGAACGCGGTGCCGGACAGTTGCTCGGCGTACAGCCCGTGCGCGACCTTCTGCGGCGAATTGCGCCCGACCGGCAGCGCGCCGGCGACGGCCTCGGTCGCGAACTCGTTGCCAAAGCCGGTCATGTAGCGATTTTCAGATGTCATGTTCATCAGTGACGTCTTTATAGCTCCTCTTCCATCAGGAGAGGGGCCTGAAGCGAGTTCCTCACAGCACCCCGCGCTTCATCTGGTCGCGCTCGATGCTCTCGAACAGCGCCTGGAAGTTGCCTTCGCCGAAGCCTTCGTTGCCCTTGCGCTGGATGATCTCGAAGAAGATCGGGCCGATCGCGTTCTGGGTGAATATCTGCAGCAGCTTGCGCTTGTGCGTTTCCGGGTCGGCGTCGATCAATATCCTGTTCTTCGCCAGCCGCGCCACGTCTTCGCCATGGTCGGGGACGCGCTGGTCGATCACGTCGAAATAGGTGTCCGGCGTGTCGAGGAACTCGACGCCGGCCGCGCGCATCCTCTCCACCGTGTCGTAGATGTCGTCGGTGAAGCAGGCGATGTGCTGGATGCCCTCGCCGTGGTAGGCGTCGAGGTATTCGTTGATCTGCGACTTCGGGTCGGACGACTCGTTCAGCGGAATGCGGACCATGCCGTCCGGCGCGGTCATCGCCTTCGACAGCAGTCCGGTCTTGGCGCCCTTGATGTCGAAGTAGCGGATCTCGCGGAAGTTGAACAGCCGCTCGTAGTAGTCGGCCCACTTGGCCATGTTGCCGTGGTACAGGTTGTGGGTCAGGTGGTCGATGAAGGTCAGGCCGAAGCCCTTCGGCATCAGCTCCGCGCCGGGCAGGATTTCGTAGTCCGGGTCGTGGATGGTGCCTTGGTCGTCGTAGCGGTCGACGATGTACAGCATGCAGCCGCCGATGCCCTTGATGACCGGTGCGGCCACCGCCTTGGTCAGCTCGTCGGCGGCGTCGAAGGACTCGGCGCCGTTCTTCAGCGCCTGCACCCGCGCCCATTCGGCCAGCTTGTTGACCCGGATCGCGAAGCCGCAGGCGCTGGGCCCGTGCTGGGCGGCGAAGCGGGCGGCGAACGAGTCCGGGTCCTCGTTGATCAGGAACGTGCAGTCGCCCTGGCGATAGGTGCTGATCGGCCGGGTCCTGTGCCTGGCCACCTGGGTGAAGCCCAGCTTGCGGAAATAGTCGTGCAGCGCGCCGGCCTGCCCCGCCGGCGCGGCGTATTCGACGAACTCGAAGCCGTCGATGCCCATGGGATTGTCGAAGGTCGTGACTTGCATGCCACGGGGGGGTTGTGCGCTCATGGCGTCTCCTGCGGTGGCGGGCGCGCGAACGGCGCCGCCGCGTGAAAGAATTGCGTGCAGTGTCCTTTATAGTTTCACTCGTAACCATAAGCAAGCGGCAGCGCCACATGACCCCGTCCAAGCCCGAAGCACCTCCCCACGAAATCCTCGACCTGGAGCGGCTGATCCCGTACCGGCTCAGCGTGCTTTCCAATAGGGTCAGCAGCGCGATCGCTGGCGAATACCACCGCCGCTTCGGCCTGGCCATCACCGAATGGCGGGTGATGGCGGTGCTGGGGCGCTTCCCCGGCCTGTCCGCGCGCGAAGTGACCGAGCGCACCGCGATGGACAAGGTCGCGGTCAGCCGCGCGGTCGCACGCCTGCTGGAACGCAACCTGATCCAGCGCGGCATCCACGGCGACGATCGGCGCCGTTCGGTGCTGACCCTGTCCGAGGATGGCTTCCGCGTCTACGACGAGGTCGCGCCGATGGTGCTGGAATGCGAGCGCCAGCTGCTGAGCCCGCTCAGCGACGAGGAACGCGCGCAGCTCGACCGCCTGATCGACAAGCTGGGCAAGGAAGGCCTGAAGCGGATGAACGAACACATCTGAGGCTTTCGCTTCCCGGATGCGACAACGGCGGCCAAGGGCCGCCGTTGTCTTTTCCGCCGTGGGGAATTACTTCACGCCGTGCATCCATTTCTGGATCAGCGGCGCAATGAGGAACAACAGCACGCCCGAACCGACCAATGCATAGAAACCGAAGGTGTAGCCGGCATGCGCGGACTCCACGGTCATGCCGCCTTCGCCGCTAACGTGCCCGGCGAATATGCCGGCTAAGTTGTTGCCGATGGCTATCGACAGGAACCAGCAACCCATCGCCAACCCGGCCAGACGGGCCGGGGCCAGCTTGGTAGTCATCGACAGGCCGATCGGCGACAAGCACAGCTCGCCCACCGACTGGATCACGTACACCATGAACAGAGTCCAGAACGGAATCTTGCCGTTACCGTCGACCATGCCAGACAACGCCAGCATCAGCAGAAGGAAAGCCAGGCCGTTGAAGACCAGGCCCATGCCGAACTTACGCGGGATGATCGGGTTGTTGCGCCCCATCTTCACCCACAACCACGCCAACACTGGCGCCAACGTTATGATCGCTACCGAGTTCACCGACTGGAACCACGACACGGGAAAATCGTTGGTGCCCGCCAACGCTTGGAATAGGCCCTGCATGCCGATGTCGCGATTGACGATCTTCTCAGCAAGGAAGTTGAACGAACTACCCGCCTGCTCGAAGAACATCCAGAACAGGACATTAAACACGAAGATGGTCAGCATCGCCATGACCTTGTCGCGCGACACTTTGCCTTCAACCACGCCCTCGCGGAACAACATGACCGCAGGAATGACGAACAACGCCATCAGAATCGCCTGCAACAGGTTGGCATTGATGGTCAGAAGGGCATAGAACAGCGGAATACCAATCAGAACGCCGAACAACAGCACCAAGCTCACGTTGCGCATGCCTACTTGGTGTCCTGCAGGCAAGCCAATGCCCTTCAGCTGGCTGCGACCGAACCAGAACCAGACCAGACTGAGCAGCATGCCGACGCCGGCGGCAATGAAAACCACCTTGTAGGCCGGCATGTCCTCGATGCCGAAGACCTTCTTAGCCAGATACTGGGTAATCAACGGAGCCAACAGCGCCCCGATGTTGATGCCCATATAGAAGATGGTGAAGCCCGAATCGCGACGCTCGTCGCCTTGCGCATATAGCTTTCCGACCATGGTCGAGATGATCGGCTTGAACAAGCCGTTGCCGACGATGATCGTGGCCAGACCCAGCTTGAACATGGTTTCGGTCGGTGAAGCCAACAGGAACAAACCCGCTGCCATGATTATCGCGCCCAGCAATATCGAACGCTGGAAACCGATCAGCTTGTCAGCTACGTAGCCGCCGAAGATCGCGCCGGCGTAAACCAACGCCAGATAGGCCCCATACAACTCGCTGGCCGGCTTCTCGCCGGACGCATCGCCGCCATGGAACTGCGCCACGATGTACAACACCATTGCCCAGCGAATGCCATAAAACGCGAACCGCTCGAAGAACTCCGACATGAACAGCATCCACAAGGGACGCGGGTGTCCGAGCAGTTGCGGAAATTCCGGCGGGTTCGCCGGCGTGGTCGTGGCAGCACCGCTCATGCGGTTTCCCCTTCTGTAAAGTCGTTCAGGAATGGAAGCCCGCCGTGGGAACGGGACGCGGCAGAATCGCCGAATGATGCAGTTCGCGTCAAATTCCCTTCTCCCCTCGGAAGAAGGGAAAGCGGCGCATCAGCGCCACGGCCCGATCTGCGTGCGCACGTCGAACAGCTCGGGGAAGAAGGTCAGTTCCAGCGCCTGCTTCAGGAAGCCCACGCCCGACGAACCGCCGGTGCCGCGCTTGAAGCCGATGATCCGCATCACCGTGCGCATGTGGCGGAAACGCCACAGCTGGAACTGGGTCTCCAGGTCGACGAAGTCCTCGCACAGCGCGTACTCGCGCCAGTAGCGGTCGGTGTCCTCGTAGATGCGCTCGAACACCGGCAGCAGCGCCGGGTCGCGCACGTGAGGCTTGCTCCAGTCTCGCTCCAGGTTGGCCGCCGGCACCGCATGGCCCCAGCGCGCCAGGTAGCGCAGGAACTCGTCGTACAGGCTGGGCGCCTCCAGCGCCGCGCGCAGCCGCGCCTCGCCTTCCGGGTCGTGCCGGAACACCTTCAGCATCGCCGCGTTCTTGTTGCCCAGCAGGAATTCCAGCGTGCGGTACTGCAGCGACTGGAAGCCGGACGACGGACCCAGGATGTCGCGGAACTCCATGTACTCGGACGGGGTCAGGGTTTCCAGCACCGACCACTGCGCGGTCAGCTGGTCCAGCACGCGCTTGCAGCGCGCGGCGACCTTGCCGAACTGCCATGCGCGGTCGTTGCGGATGTGGTCGATGGCCGCGCCCATCTCGTGGACCAGCAGCTTCAGCCACAGTTCGCTGGTCTGGTGCTGGATGATGAACAGCATCTCGTCGTGGTGCGGCGGTTGCGACAGCGGTTGCTGCGCCGAGAGCAGGCGGTCCAGGCGCAGGTAGCCGCCGTAGGTGATCCGCCCGGCCAGGTCGGTGTGGATGCCGTCTTCCAGCGCGCGCTGGTTGTCCTGAACGCTCATCGAAAGGTCCGCATGACGAAATTCCCGCATGGTAACGGTTGCCCGGACGCCCCTCCCCCGCACGCGCACGGCGGCGGATTGCTGCGGCGCATAATGGTGTTGGCTTGCAGGTTCCTTAACATGCGCAGCCTATCATGTTGCAATTGCAACCAATCGTCCGGAATCCCATGACCCTCGCGGCGAAGTTCGAAATCGAATACCTGCAGTACCTCGCGCCCGACGGCACGCCGACCGGCGAATTGCCCGAGGCGGCGCGCGATGCCGCACGGATCAAGGCATTGTTCAAGGAAATGCTGTTCGTGCGCGTGTTCGACGGCAAGGCGGTGGCCCTGCAGCGCACCGGCAAGCTGGGCACGTACGCCTCGTGCCTGGGCCATGAAGCCGCCCACGTCGGCATCGGCGCTTCGATGCGGGCCGGGGATGCCTACGCGCCCAGCTACCGCGAGTACGGCGCCATGTTCATGCGCGGGGTCAGGCCGCGCGAGGTGCTGCTGTACTGGGGCGGCGACGAACGCGGCAGCGACTTCGACCGCGACAGCGACGCGCGCAACGACTTCCCGTTCTGCGTGCCCATTTCCACCCAGTGCCTGCACGCCGCCGGCGCGGCGCTGGCGTTCAAGCTGCGCAACGAGCCGCACCTGGCGGTGGCCACCTGCGGCGACGGCGGCAGTTCCAAGACCGACTTCTACGCCGCGCTGAATTCCGCCGGCGCCTACGCGCTGCCGCTGGTGCTGTGCGTGGTCAACAACGGTTGGGCGATCAGCGTGCCGCGCAGCGCGCAGACCGGCGCGCAGACGCTTGCGCAGAAGGGACTGGCCGGCGGCCTGCACTGCCTGCAGGTGGATGGCAACGACCTGTTCGCCGTGCTCGAAGGCATGCGCCGCGCCTGCGAACGCGCGCGCAGCGGCCAGGGCGGCAGCGTGATCGAACTCATCACCTACCGTCTTTCCGACCACACCACCGCCGACGACGCGCGCCGCTACCGCGACGACGCGGAGGTGAAGGCGGCCTGGCAGCGCGAACCGCTGCTCCGGCTGCGCGCCTGGCTGACCGCGCAGGGGCTGTGGAGCGAGGCAGAGGAAAGCGCGTGGAAGGACGAATGCGCGCTGCGCGCCGACGAAGAGGTCAACGCCTACCTCAACACGCCGGTGCAGCCGGTCGAGGCGATGTTCGACTACCTGTACGCCGATCCGCCGCCGGAACTGCTCCAGCAGCGCGCCGCCGCCATCGCTGCGGAAGGACGCGCATGAACGTGGAGATCGCCAAGACCGTGAATACCGAAACCGCGGCGGCCACCTCGACGCCGATCACCCTGATCGAGGCGATCACCCAGGCGCTGGCCTGGGAAATCGCCCACGACCCGTCGGTGCTGGTGCTGGGCGAGGATGTCGGCGTCAACGGCGGCGTGTTCCGCGCCACCGCCGGCCTGCAGCAGCGGTTCGGCAGCGAGCGCGTGCTGGACACCCCGCTGGACGAAACCACCATCGCCGGCCTGACCGTCGGCCTGGCCGCGCAGGGCATGAAGCCGGTGGCCGAGGCGCAGTTCGACGGCTTCGTCTACCCGATGGTCGACCACGTGATCTGCCACGCGGCGCGCCTGCGCAACCGCACCCGCGGCCGCCTGCACTGCCCGATGGTGCTGCGCGTGCCGTGGGGCGGCGGCATCCGCGCGCCGGAGCACCATTCGGAAGCCAACGAAGCCATCTTCACCAACGTGCCGGGCCTGCGCGTGGTCATGCCGTCGTCGCCGCAGCGCGCCTACGGCCTGCTGCTGGCCGCGATCCGCGACCCGGACCCGGTGATCTACATGGAGCCCAAGCGCATCTATCGCCAGTACAAGGAAGTGGTCGCCGACGACGGCGAAGCGCTGCCGCTGGACGTGTGCTACGTGCTGCGCGACGGCAGCGACGTCACCCTGGTGACGTGGGGCGCGCAGGTCAAGGAAGCGCTGGAAGCGGCCGACAAGCTGGCCGGCGAAGGCATCAGCGCCGAGGTCATCGACGTGGCCACGCTGCGGCCGCTGGACTTCGACACCATCGCCGAATCGGTGACCCGGACCGGCCGCTGCGTGATCGTGCAGGAAGCGCCGCGCACCGCGGGCTTCGGCGCCGAGATCGCCGCGCGCCTGGCCGAACATTCCATGTACGACCTGCTGGCACCGGTCGAGCGCGTCACCGCGCCCGACACGCACATCCCGCTGTTCCGCCTGGAGATGAAATACCTGCCCAGCGTGGACAAGATCGTCGCCGCGGCGAAACGGGCGATGGCCGCCGGCTGATGGCGTGGAGCGGGGCTTGCCCCGCTGTTTTTCATTTCGGACATATCGAAGCGGGACAAGCCCCGCTCTACAACTCGGAACATGGCAATGACCGACACCAAGACCTTCCATCTCCCCGACCTCGGCGAAGGCCTGCCCGACGCCACCATCGTCGAATGGTTCGTCAAGGAGGGCGACACGATCCGCCTCGACGAGCCGTTGGTGTCGATGGAGACGGCGAAGGCGGTGGTGGAAGTGCCCTCGCCGGTGTCCGGCAAGGTGCTGAAGCTGGCCGGCGCGGCCGGCGAGGTGATCGTCACCGGCGCGGCGCTGGCCGAGTTCGAACCCGATCCGAACCTGCCGCAGCGCGCGGAAGCGCAGGACACCGGCCATGCCCATGGACAGACGCATGCCGCCGCTGCGCCGTCGCCACCGCCGGCGACGCAGAAGGCCGCCGAGCGCGACAAGGCGGGCGAGGAGGCCGACGCCGGCACCGTGGTCGGCGCGATGCAGGTTTCCGACGCGGTGCACAGCGAGCGGGCGGTCGCGGTCGGCGGGGTCAAGGCGATGCCGGCGGTGCGTGCGCTGGCGAAGAAGCTGGGCGTCGATCTTTCCCGCGTGCGCGCCAGCGGCGCGGACGGCGTGGTCACCGCGAACGACGTGAAGCAGGCTGCCGCGAATCCATCCTCGTTGCTCCCCTCTCCCGCCGGGAGAGGGGCCGGGGGTGAGGGTGCGGCCGCTGGCGCCGTTCCCGCTCGCACCGAACCCTCACCCCGACCCTTCTCCCGAGGGGAGAGGGGCTCGGAACCGCAGCGCACCGCGATTTCCGCGTCCGGCAAGCCGATGCGCACCCAGCCGCCGGGTGTTTCCGCCGCCGGCCAGCCGGAACAGCTCAAGGGCGTCCGCCGCAACATGGCGCGGGTGATGGCCGACGCGCACAGCAAGGTCGTGCCGACCATGCTCGGCGACGACGCCGACATCCATGCGTGGACGCCGGGCAACGACGTCACCGTGCGCCTGATCCGCGCGATCTGCGCGGCGGCGAAGGCCGTGCCGGCGCTCAACGCCTGGTTCGACGGCGACAAGCTGACCCGCACCCTGCATCCGCACGTGGATGTCGGCATCGCCGTGGACACCGACGACGGCCTGTTCGTGCCGGCCCTGCGCAATGCCGACATCCTCGACGCGAGCGGCGTGCGCGAAGGCGTCAACCGCCTGCGCGCGCAGGTCGAGGACCGCAGCATCCCGGCGTCGGAGCTGTCCGGCTACACCATTTCGCTGTCCAACTTCGGCATGTTCGCCGGCCGCTACGCTACCCCGGTGGTGGTGCCGCCCTGCGTCGCCATCGTCGCCGCCGGCCGCGCCCGCCACCAGATGACCCCGGTGGTTGGCGGCTTCGAATCGCACAAGGTCATCCCGCTGTCGCTGACCTTCGACCACCGCGCCTGCACCGGCGGCGAGGCGGCGCGCTTCCTGCGCGCGATGCTGGACGACCTGGCGCTGGCGCAATGAACGCTCCCTCCCTTTCGCCGAAGGCGAAGGGGAGGGTTGGGGAGGGGTGCTCTTGATCCGGCTTTCGCATCGACCTGGATAAGAGCAACAGCAAAAGCACCCCTCCCCGACCCTCCCCTGCGCTACGCGCAAGAGAAGGGGCATCACCGGAGACGTCCATGACCCATCGCAGCCGTCTTGCCGGCTTCATCATCGACTGCAATACCGGCGACCTCGACGCCGCGGCCGATTTCTGGGCGCAGGCGCTGGGCTGCAGCGTCGCCGACCGCTACGCGGGCGACGACATCGCCGAATACCAGATGCTCGGCGACACGCCGGGCGACCTGCACATCGAAGTACAGAAGGTCTCGCACCCGTCGCGCGTGCACCTCGACATCGAGTCCGACGACATCGACGCCGAGGCGCAACGGCTGGAGAGGCTCGGCGCGAAGAAGATCGCCTTCGTCAAACGCTGGTGGGTGATGGAAGCGCCGACCGGGCAGCGCTTCTGCGTGGTGCGGATGAAGCATCCCGAACGCGGCGCAACGCCGACCACCTGGGACTGAATTCAGCTGCGTTCCAACCACCAGCCGCGCAGCGGCACCGCAACGGTCAGCGCGAACAGGAAGGCGCCATAAGCCACCAGCGTGGCCAGGACCTGCTTCCAGATCGCACCGCTGGCCAGGTCGGCCGCGCCCAGCGCATAGCCCAGGCGCATGCCGGCGAAGCTCAGCACCAGCGCCACCACCAGCGCGACGATGTCGAAGGCCTTGCGCCGCGCATTGCGTGGCTGGCGCGGAAACAACCAGAACAGCGCACCGAGCAGCACGAACCAGGGCATGAACAGGATCAGGGCCAGGTCAGGCATCAGGCGTCCTCCCGCAGTGCCGCCAGTGCGGCCAGCACGTCCTCGACCGGCACCGGCACGTCCTGTATCTCCGGCGTCTGCAATGCGTCGCCGGTGCGCGCCTGCTTGAGCACGCCGATCGCGCGGCCGGCGTCCTTGGGCAGATCGAAACCCGCGCTCTGCAACAGCAGCCTGCCCTCGCCGTCGAGCAGCTTGAAATAGAAACGATTGTCGCTGTCGCGATACTGCTTGAAGGCCGGCAGCGCGGTCTTTGCGGCCGACTTCCCCGCGCCGGAAACGTCCTGCCGGGAAAGGTCGCGCAGGCCGACCGCGTCGCGCAGTTCGGCGAGGAACGGCTTGGCGCATTTCTCGCGCAGCCGCGCCGCGCCGTCGCGCAGGGTCGCCTCGATGTCGCCGGGCCGGGCGACCAGGGCCTGGTACTTCTCGCGCAGCGGCGCGACTTCCGCGTCGATGCGCTCGAACAGCATCCGCTTGGCGTCGCCCCAGCCGATGCCGTCGGCGTAGGCCTGGCGCATCGCCGCGGTTTCATCGGCGCTGGCGAAGGCCTGGTACAGCTGGAACAGCGCCGAGCCTTCGGTGTCCTTCGCCTCGCCCGGCGCGCGCGAATCGGTGACGATGCCGGCGATCAGTCTCTTCAATTCGGCCGGCGGCGCGAACAGCGGGATGGTGTTGTCGTAGCTCTTGCTCATCTTGCGGCCGTCCAGGCCCGGCAAGGTGGCCACGTCATCGTCGACCGCGGCTTCGGGCAACGCGAAAAACTCGCGGCCGTAGATGTGGTTGAAGCGCTGGCCGAAGTCGCGCGCCATCTCGATGTGCTGGATCTGGTCGCGACCGACCGGCACCCGGTTGGCGTTGAAGATCAGGATGTCGGCGGCCATCAGCACCGGATACATGAACAATCCCGCGGTGACGCCGGCGTCGTCGTCCTCGCCATCGGCGCGGTTCTTGTCCACCGCGGCCTTGTAGGCGTGCGCGCGGTTGAGGATGCCCTTGCCGGCCACGCAGGTCAGCAGCCAGGTCAGCTCGGTGATTTCCGGGATGTCGCTCTGCCGGTAGAACCAGACCTTGTCCGGTTCCAGCCCGCAGGCCAGCCAGGTCGCGGCGATTTCCAGGGTCGAACGCTGGGTCTTCGCCGGATCCTGCGCCTTGATCAGGCTGTGCAGGTCGGCGAGGAAGTAGAAACTTTCGGTGCCCGGCGCACGGCTGGCGGCGATCGCCGGGCGCACGGCGCCGACGTAGTTGCCCAGATGCGGGGTGCCCGAGGTGGTGATGCCGGTCAGGACGCGCGTGGCGGCGGGGGAAGTCATGCGGTGGGATCGGGGCGAAAACGGAACCGGGCAAGTGTAACCGTTCGCCGCACCCGGCATCGGGCCACGGACCAGCGGATTCCCGTTCGTGGTGGGCCTGTCGAACCATGTTTTTCGCAGCCGCGATCGGAACACGCAGGCACGAAACGATTCCGCCAGGCGCGTGGCTCGACAGGCTTGCTGCGAAGGGTTTTCCCGCGGTTCACGGGCTTTAACCCCGTTGCCCGCCCACCGGCGTTTTCCGCATGGCCCAACCCGGAGAACACCCATGTTCCGCAAAATCGCTTTCGCCTTCGCCGCCCTGCTCGCGGCGACCGCCTGCACGCCACTGTCGGCGCAGCCGCTGGTCGAAATGACCGTCGTCGACCGCGACAACGGCGACTGGCTGCCGCAATACCGACACCGCGGCGACGCCTGGATCGCCGGCGTGCCCGGCCATCGCTACGCCGTGCGCCTGACCAACACCACCGGCCGCCGCGTGCTGGTGGTGCTCTCGGTGGACGGCGTCAACGCAGTCACCGGCCAGACCGCCGGCGCTTCCCAGGACGGCTACGTGCTGCACCCGTGGGAAACCGCCGCGATCGACGGCTGGCGCAAGTCGC
>JBDHQQ010000193.1:0-4293 GCA_039807145.1 Pseudoxanthomonas sp.
TTCAACCTGGTCAACCTGTGGCGACCGACCCAGGAAACCGAAGCGGCGCTGCAGGCGGTGGGCGACGCCACCGCCGGTTTCCCGCAGCGCAGCGGAATACATCCGGATTCGGGGCTACCGGTGTTGCGAATGGTCACGATTCCCGCGCGGGAACCGGCGACCCGCTGATCGGACTGCTTTCGCGCCGGCGCCGGCTTGGTCAGCCCCACAGTTCCGGGGCGGGCAACGCCATGCGGCCCCGCTCGAAAACGATGCCGTGCGGCCAGTCCTCGGCCTGCAACCAGGGGCCGTCCAGGTCGCAGACTTCGCACTGCTGCGCCAGCACCATGCCCGGGGCCACCGAGACCGAACCGCCGAGCATGCAACCCACCATCAACCGGAACCCGGCGGCGCGCGCCGCCGCCGCCAGTTCCAGCGCGGCGGTGAGGCCCCCGGTCTTGTCCAGCTTGATGTTGATGAACTGATAGCGCCCGATCAGGCCGGGCAGATCGTCCTGCGTGGACAGCGACTCGTCGGCGCACAACGGGATCGGGCTGACGTAGTCGATCAGCCCGGCATCGGTACCGGCGGCCAGCGGTTGCTCCAGCAGGTCCACCCGCAGCGGTAGCAGCAGCGGCGCGTATTCGCGCAGTTCGTCCAGCGTCCATGACTGGTTGGTGTCGACGATCAGGCGCGCGTCCGGCGCGCCGCGGCGCACGGCTTCGACCGCCGCCAGCGGGGAGCCGCGCCCGACCTTGACCTTGATCCACGGAAAGGCCGCGCGTTCGAGCGCGGCGGTAGCATAGGCATCGACGTCGCGGATGCCGATGGTGACCGCGCTTTCGACCGGCTCCCAGCGTGGCGCGGCGGCGCGCTGCCAAACGGGTACGCCGGTGAGCTTGGCTTCCAGATCCCACAGTGCCGCGTCCACCGCATGGCGGGCGCCGCCGGCCGGCATCAGGCGCAGCAGTTCCCGGCGGTCGCAACCGCCTTCGATCGCCGGGCGCGCCTGTTCGATCTGCGCCAGCATGCTCTCCGGGGTTTCGCCGCGATAGGCGACGCCTCCCGCTTCGCCGCGGCCTACCCGGCCATCCTCGTGCACTTCGACGACGACGACCCTGGCTTCGCTGCGCACGCCGCGGGAAATGGCGAAGGGTTCCTTCAGTTTCCAGGCGTGCGGCCAGGCGGACAGATTGCGCGCCATGGCATCGTCAGCCCAGGATCGAGGCGAGCGCCCGGTCCAGCGGGCTGCGCATGGGGTCGAACGCCGGCACGCCGAGTTCGCGCTCGGCCCGTTCCAGCGCCTCCTGCGCCGCGGCGTCGTCCAGCGCGGAGGTATTCAGGCTCACGCCCATCAGCCGCGCATCCGGATTCGTCAGCCGCGCCGTCTGCAGGTACAGGTCTCGCGCCGTCTTAAGGCCCGGCAAGGGATAGTCCGGCCAACTGACCAGATGCGTGCGCAACGGGTCGTGGCACAGGATCAGGCCGTCCGGCTGCGAGCCGTGCAGCAATCCCAGGGTGACGGCCGCATAGGCCGGATGGAACAACGAACCCTGGCCCTCGATGAAGTCCCAGTGGTCCGCCGCCGCCGCCGGCGAAATGCATTCGGCCGCACCGGCGACGAAGTCGGCGATCACCGCGTCCACCGCGATGCCGGCGCCGGCGATCATGATCCCGGTCTGGCCGGTGGCGCGGAAATCGCAGTCCACGCCGCGCGCGCGCGTCGCCCTGGCCAGCATCAGCGCGGTGTATTTCTTGCCCAGCGCGCAGTCGGTACCGACCATGGCCACGCGCTTGCCGGTGCGCCGCTTGCCGGAGGCCCGCGGCAGATCGTCCGGGGGCCAGCGCACGTCCACCAATCGCGCGCCGGTGCGCATCGCCGCCTCCGCCAGGCCCGTTACCGCCGCCAGCGGGGTATGCAGGCCGCTGACGATGTCCAGCCCGGCCTCGACCGCGGCGAGCACCATCCGGCCCCAATGCTCCGGAATGCGTCCGCCGACCGGCGTGACGCCGATCACCAGCGAACGCGCGCCGGCGGCCGCGGCGGCGGCCGGTTCCATTTCCGGCAGACCCAGATCGATCGAACCTCCGGGCATCCGCGCCTGGCCGACGCAGCTTTCCGCAGCCCAGTCGCGCAGCCCGAAGGCCGTCTTGGCCTTGAGCGGATTGGTTTCCTCGCCCAAGAACAGCAGGTAGGGCTTGCGCAGACTCACCGTGTTCAATGGCTGGCTCATGATGTCATCGTCTCCATATCGGGCGTCCCCGGTTTCCCCTGCATTCGACCATAGCTTGAGACCGCGGGAATCGGAAGAAACCCGCATCTTCGTCTTCGTCCCTTTCCGGACTTGCCTGTGCATCGGGCGCGGTGCTAAAACGTGGCAACCTTGGCGCAGCAAGCCGAATCGCCGTCGCGCGGCCCTGCCCAGGAATTTCCGGACACGACATGTCGATGCTCGACGCCCTCAACGCATCCGGCCACGCGGACAGCATGGCGAACGAGCGTGCGGCGCTGGTGAAGTCGCTGGACATGACGTCGCTGTGGCAGTCGTGCTCGGCGCTCATCAGCAAGGCGTTGCCCTGCCATTCGTGCAGCCTCATGTTCGACATCGATGGCCTGCACCCCCAGCAGGGCCGGCACCACCTGGCCGAAACCGGCGACGGCGACGCGCTGCCGGTCACCAGCCTCGACGTGGCCGCGCCCTACCTGAACGCCAACCCGCAGATCCCGTGGTACACGTTCTCGCAGATCGCTTCGCAGGACGCGCAGGCGGCGGAGCGTTTGCGCGCGCAAAATCCCACGCCGGGCTGGCGCGAGTTCATCCACCTGGCGTTCTGGGACGGGACGCGGCTGGAAGCCGTGCTGAGCATCCGCATCCGCGCCGGGCACGGCGAACTGTCCGCAAGCGAGTTGTCCTTCCTGACGGATCTGTACCCGCTGCTGGGCGCCAGTCTGCAACGGGTGCGGATGGTGGAATACGAACGCACGCGCCATCGCACCTTCGAAGGCCTGCTGCACGAACTGCCGCTGGCGGCGGTGCTGATCGACCGCGAGTTGTCCCCTTCGTACCGATCGCGCGAAGCCGGGCGCGTCCTTCGCTGCTGGAGCGAGGAAACGGACACCGTCAATCGCCTGCCGGGCGCGATCGAAACCCCGCTGCGCGAATGGCTGGAGCAACTGCCGCGCGACGCATCCGCCGCGCCGATGCATTTGCAGAGCGCGGCCCGTTTTTCCATCGTGCATCCACGGCGTCCATCGCTGCGCCTGCGGCTGGAAGTCAATCCGGCATTGCAGACTTCGTTCGGGCACGCCCACTACCTGTTGATCCTGACGCCCGAAGACGAAAACGAAACGGCCATCGACGCCAGTTCGCCGCGCCTGCTGTCGCTGCTGAAGAACCTGTCGCCCAGCGAACGCAAGGTGGCGGTGCTGGTCGCCGCCGGGCTGCGCAACGACGCCATCGCCCAGCGCCTGTGCCGCTCGCGCAAGACGGTCGAAACCCAGATCAGTTCGATCTTCCGCAAATTGAACGTCGCCAACCGCACGCAGTTGGCGCGGATGCTGAGTTAGCGCCCGCCGGCGAACAGGAAATAGTCGTGCGCGGCGCGCGCCACCTGCGCGATCGTCCTGTCCTTGGCGGCGTCGCCCTGTTCCGACTTCACGAACACCGCGACGACCACGTCGCCCCCGCCCGCCGGCAGCGTGATCACGCCCACGTCGTTGGCCACGTCGTCGACCGAACCGGTCTTGTGCGCCACCGGCGTGCCGCCCGGCAGCATGCCCTTCAGGCGCGCCTGACCGGTACGACAGTCCAGCAGGATGGCCTTGAGCACGGCGGTGGTTTCCGGTTTCAGCGCCTTGCCCTGCCAGATCAGCTGCAGCAGCGACGCCATTCCCGCCGGCGTGCTGGTGTCGCGCGGATCGTCGTTGTAAAGCCGTTTGTAGCGACGGTAATCCTCCGGACTCCGCTTCGCGGACGCCAGCTTTGCGTAGTCCGCCGGCCCCGGCGGATGGCGCGTGGACGCATCCAGGTCGCCGTAGAAGTTCGCCAGCATTTCCCAGATGTAGCGGTCCACGCGGATGCCGCGAACGCCCAGCGCGCGCATGCGCGCGTCCACCGCCTGCGTGCCGCCGCCGAGCCGGATCAGGATGTCGGTCGCATTGTTGTCGCTGACCGTCAGCATCATGTGCAGCAGGTCGCGCACGGTGATGGCCGAACCGGGCGTGAGATGGATGTCCAGCGGGCCGCCCATTTCCGGATAGATGTCGCCTTCCTTCAGCAGCACCTGCTGGTGCAGGTCCAGTTTGCCCTCGTC
>JBDHQQ010000026.1:0-21379 GCA_039807145.1 Pseudoxanthomonas sp.
GGGTCGATGGCCGGTTTCGGGCCGAACACGATGCGGCCGCCGTTCTCGCCCAGGTCCAGCTTGCGGATGCCCAGGCCGGTCGCGGCCAGCTTCAGTTCCGCGATCGCGAACAGGTGCTTGGCCGCGTCCGGCAGCAGGCCGAAGCGGTCGATCATCTCCACCTGCAGCTCGCGCAGCGCGTCGCGGTCGCGCGCGCTGCTGATGCGCTTGTACAGGGTCAGGCGCGTGTGCACGTCGGGCAGGTAGTCCTCGGGAATCAGCGCCGGCACGTGCAGTTCCACTTCCGCGCCCTGGTGCTCGATGCCCGCATCCACATCGGGCAGCTTGCCCTGCTTGATGCTGCGCACCGCGCGTTCCAGCAGTTCGGTATAGAGGCTGAAGCCGACCTCGGCCATCTGCCCGCTCTGGTCCTCGCCCAGCAGTTCGCCGGCGCCGCGGATCTCCAGGTCATGCGTGGCCAGCATGAAGCCTGCGCCCAGTTCGTCCATCGAGGCGATGGCCTCCAGCCGGCGTTCGGCGTCGGCGGTCATGCTGCGCTTGTCGGGCACCAGCAGGTAGGCGTAGGCGCGGTGGTGGGAACGACCGACGCGGCCGCGCAGCTGGTGCAGCTGGGCTAGGCCGAACTTGTCGGCGCGTTCGATGACAATGGTGTTGGCGTTGGGGATGTCGATGCCGGATTCGATGATGGTCGTGCACAGCAGCACGTTGAAGCGCTGCTTCTGGAAGCCGAGCATCACCTGTTCCAGCTCGCGTTCCGGCATCTGTCCGTGGGCCACGCCGATGCGCGCTTCCGGCACCAGCTCCTGCAGTTCGCGCTGCATGCGGCCGATGCTTTCGACGTCGTTGTGCAGGAAATACACCTGGCCGCCGCGCGACAGCTCGCGCTGGAAGGCTTCCTTCAGCAGCGCGTTGTCCCACGGGGTGACGAAGGTCTGCACCGCCAGCCGGTTCGGCGGCGGCGTGGCGATGATCGACAGGTCGCGCAGCCCCGCCATCGCCATGTTCAGCGTGCGCGGGATCGGCGTTGCGGTCAGGGTGAGCAGGTGCACCTCGGCGCGCAGCGCCTTCAGCGCCTCTTTCTGGCGCACGCCGAAGCGCTGCTCCTCGTCGACGATCACCAGGCCGAGATCCTTGAACTTCACGTCTGGTTGCAGCAGCCGGTGGGTGCCAACGATCACGTCGAGCTTGCCTTCGCGGACTTTATCCAGCTCGGCTTCGATTTCCTTCTTGCTCTTGAAGCGCGACAGCACCTCGACCCGGATCGGCCAGTCGGCGAAGCGGTCGCGGAAGTTGCGGTAGTGCTGTTCGGCCAGCAGGGTGGTCGGCACCAGCACCGCGACCTGCCTGCCGGCGCTGGCGGCGGCGAAGGCGGCGCGCACCGCGACCTCGGTCTTGCCGAAGCCGACGTCGCCGCAGACCACGCGATCCATCGGCTGCGCCGACTGCAGGTCGCGCAGCACCGATTCTATGGCGTGGTGCTGGTCGGGGGTTTCCTCGAACGGGAAGGTCGCCGCGAACGGTTCGTACATCGCGCGGTCCAGCGGCAGGGCAAGGCCTGCGCGCGCCTGGCGGCGGGCCTGGATTTCCAGCAGCTCGGCGGCCACGTCGCGGACCTTCTCCGCGGCCCTGCGCTTGGCCTTGCTCCACGCTTCGCCGCCGAGCGAGTGCAGCGGCGCGGTTTCCGTCGATGCGCCGGAATAGCGGCTGATCAGGTGCAGTTGCGCGACCGGCACGTACAGGCGGTCGCCCTTGGCGTATTCGATCTCGAGGAATTCGCCGGGCATGCCGCCGATGTCCATCGCGACCAGACCGCGGTAGCGGCCGACGCCGTGGTCCTCGTGGACGATCGGCGCGCCTTCGTTGAGCTCGCCGAGATCGCGGATGATCGCTTCGGGTTCGCGTCCGCTGCGCTTGCGCCGGTGCGGCTGGGTCGCGCGTTCGGGAAACAGCTGGCGTTCGGTCAGTACCGCGATGCGTGGGTCGTCAAGGGCGAAGCCGTCTTCGAACGGGGCGACGGCGATGAAGAATCGCGAATCATCATTCCCGCCTTCGCGGGGATGACGAGCAAAAGCGGGAAAACCGTCGATCACGGCAGGCTGCAATCCCGCGGCCTGCATCACCTCCAGCAAGGCCTCGCGGCGACCCGGCGAATCGGCGGCGACCAGCACGCGGCCGGGATAGCTGGCGAGGAACGACTGCAGCGCCTCGCCCGGCGTGTGGTCCTTCGCCGCCAGCGGCAGCGAAGGCGCCGGCTGTTCGCCCAGCGGTTGCGCGTCGGCGCGGCGCGAATGGCTTTCGCCGCAGACCTCGATGCGCGGCGCATCGTTCAGGCGCTGGCGCAGTGCGTCGGGCGGCAGGTACAGCTCGTCCGGCGGCAGCAGCGGGCGTTCGATGTCGTGGCGACGCTGTTCGTGGCGATTCTGCGTCTGCGCCCAGAAGGCTGCGGCGGCCTCGTTGGCGCCGTCGGCCAGCAGCGGCAGCGCGTTGTCGCCGAGGTAGTCGAACAGGGTGGCCGTCCTGTCGAAGAACAGCGGCAGGTAATACTCGATGCCGGCCGGCGCCAGTCCCGATTTCAGGTCCTGGTACAGCGCGCTGCGCCGGGTGTCGACGTCGAAGCGCTCGCGCAGCGCGGCCATCGCGCGTTCCAGCGCGGCTTCGCCCAGCGGCACTTCGCGGCCCGGCAGCAGGCGCACCGCGTCGGTCTTGTCCAGCGACCGCTGGCTTTCCGGGTCGAAGGCGCGGATCGAGTCGATGGCATCGTCGAACAGCTCGATGCGCAGCGGCGCAGCGGCGCCCATCGGATACACATCGAGCAGGCCGCCGCGCACGGCGAAATCGCCGGGGTCCAGCACCTGCGGCACATGGCGGTAGCTGGCCGCGTCCAGGCGGCGTTTCTCCGCGTCCAGATCGAGTTTCTGCCCGACCCGGTAGTCGAAACTGCCGCCGAGCACGTGCTGCAGCGGCGGCAGGCGCTGCAGCAGCGTCTGCACCGCGACGATGACGATGCCGCGCGCCAGCGATGGCAACCGGTGCAGCGCGGCGAGGCGCTGCGAGACGATGTCCGGGTGCGGGCTGAACCGGTCGTAGGGCAGGGTTTCCCAGTCGGGGAAAGCGATCGCGGGGATGTCGCCGCCATCGCCGAGCAGCGTGTGCAGGTCGCCTTCCAGCTGGTGCGCCTGCTGCGGATCGCGCGCGACCAGCAGCAGCGGGCCGTCGTGCGATGCGGCGGCGCGGGCCACGAACCAGGCCAGCGCGCTGGGCGAGGCCGGCGCGCGCCAGTACGCGCGCTGCTGGCCGGTGCGCGGCAGGGGCGGAATCGGGAATGGGGATGCAGCGTTGTCGGGAGTGATCATCGGCGGGCGCAAAACGAATGCAGCGCCGGATGCGTCCGCACCCAGCGCGAGGATGCGATTCTAACGTGCTGCCGTCATGCTCCGCTTTGTAGAGCCGAATTCATTCGGCTGCTCTTGGTTTTCCGTATCGGATTTCCGCACTGGATCGGAAAGCAGCCGAATGAATTCGGCTCTACAAGGCGGTCACTCGTTGAGGTCGAGCACCACCCGGACGAGGCCGGGCGTGTCGTCGTCGCGGGTGCGCTTGAAGCCCAGCGACAGCGCCAGCTGCAACATCGCCTGGTTGCTGTCGAGCACGTCGCCGTACAAGCGGTCGAGCTTCTTGCCGCGCGCCCACTTGACCAGCTTCTGCATCAGCTTGCGTCCCAGGCCCTGGCCGGCGATGAAGTGGCTGACCAGGATCGCGTACTCGGCCTCGCGGGTGCGCGGCACGATCGACGCGCGCGCCACCGCGCCGACCAGCGCTTCGCCCGGCGGCAGCGGCTCGGCGGCGACCAGGGCGAACTCGGTGCGCGGGTCCGGCTGGCACAGCCGTGCGGCCTGCCCGGGGCTGAGCTCCTTCATCGCATAGAGGAAGCGCTGGCGTACTTCGTCGGGACCCAGCAGGGCGAAACCGCCCACCAGCGGCGTCTCGTCTTCCGGGCGGATCGGCCGGATCAGCAGCTCGCGCCCGTCGGGCAGGCGGAACTGCTCGTGCCAGGGGGGGAGGCGTTTGCGCGGGTTCATGCCGGCATTTTCCCACGAATGCGGTGAACGGATGCCTTGCCGGCCTCCCGGCCGCTCAGGCGTGCGGCCTGGCCCCGCGGATGCGGGCGAACAGCTTTACCGCCAGCAGCACCAGCGCGCCGGCCGCCACGCCGACCACGGCGTTGAACGCCATCGACAGCAGGCCGCCCATCGCTCCGTGCGCATGGGGCTCGATGAAGTGGTGCAGCGGGGCGATGCCGTGGACCAGGATGCCGCCGCCGACCAGGAACATCGCCACGGTGCCGGCGACGGACAGGAACTTCATCAGCAGGGGGGCGAACGCCAGGATGCCGCGGCCGACCGCGGCGCTGGCCTTGCCGGCGCCGGGGCGGCACAGCCGCAGGCCCAGGTCGTCCAGCTTGACGATGCCGCCGACCAGCCCGTACACGCCGACGGTCATGATCAGGGCGATGGCGACCAGCACCCCGAGCTGGCTCGCGAACGGCTTGGCGGCCACGGTGCCGAGCGAAATGACGATGATCTCGGCCGACAGGATGAAGTCGGTGCGAATGGCGCCCTTGATCTTGTCCTTTTCGTAGGCGACCAGGTCGACCTTCGGGTCCTTCGCCGCATCGGCCAGTTCGGCGCGGTGGCGTTCGTCCTCGCCGCGGTCGTGCAGGAACCGGTGCGCCAGCTTCTCCACGCCCTCGAAGCACAGGTAGGCGCCGCCGATCATCAGCAGCGGCGTGATCAGCGGAATGCCGATGCCGCGCCCCTTCAGCCAGGCTTCGAGCGCGGCGATGCCCAGCGCCGCCGGCACCAGGATCGCCTTGTTGAGCAGCGAGCCCTTGGCCACGGCCCAGACCACCGGCAGTTCGCGGTCGGCGCGGATGCCGGATACCTGCTGGGCGTTGAGCGCCAGATCGTCGCCGAGCACGCCCGTGGTCTTCTTCGCGGCGACCTTGGTCATCGTCGCCACGTCGTCGAGCACGCTGGCGATGTCGTCTAGCAGGACGAACAGGCTGGATGGCATGGGGGAGAATGGGCGAGGCAGTCGGCGGATTCTCGCACAGGCCCTTGTTCGCAGGAGCGCTCTCGAGCGCGGCCATAAATATGGAGTCGCGTTGGAATTTCCGAAAGCCCGAAATTCCGGTCGCGCTCGAGAGCGCTCCTACGAAGCTTCGCGCAGCCATTCCAGTCTTGACGAGGCCCCGGCTTCGCCCAGCAATCGTTGCAATACGGGCAAGGCGGGAGCGATGGCTCGTTCGAGACGCCACGGCGGGTTCAGCAGCAGCATGCCGCTGCCGTTGAGGCGCAGCGGGGAGTCGTCGGGGCGCACCTGCAGTTCGGCCAGCAGCGCCGATTTCGCCGGCAGCGCCGCGGCCTTGCGCAGGAACGGCAGCAGGCTGCGCCGCCGCTTGATCGGGTACCACACCGCCCAGGTCGCGCCGGGCCAGCGCGCCAGCCCGGTTTCCAGCGCATCGAGGATGCGCGGGTATTCCGCGTCCTGCGCCTCGTAGGGCGGGTCGACCAGCACGAGACCACGGGCGAACCTGGTCGCACCGTGCTTCGGCGGCAGCAGCGCCTTGATCGCCGCGTAGCCGTCGCGTGCGTACACGGCCACGCGCGGGTCGCGGGCGAACAGCGCCTTCAGCTCCGCGGCTTCGTCGGGTTGCAGCTCGCAGGCGGCCAGGCGGTCGTATTCGCGCAGGGCCTGTGCGGTCAACAGGGGCGAACCGGGGTACGCCACCAGCGCGCCGACCGGATTGTCGGCTTCGACCGCGCGCAGGTAGCGCTGCACGGCGTCCGGCAGGTCGGGCTGGCCGAACAGTTTCAGCACGCCGGTGCCGGCTTCGGCGGTCTTGCGGCCTTCCTCGCCACCCAGCAGATAGCGTCCGCGCCCGGCGTGCGTGTCCAGCACGAAGAACGGCGCGTCCTTCGCCTTCAATGCATCCAGCACGGCCAGCAGCACGACGTGCTTGAGTGCATCGGCATGGTTGCCGGCATGGAAGGCGTGGCGGTAATTCATCGCGCAAGCATAGCGGTTATGCTGCGCGCCATGCCGAAGATCCTGGTTGTCGAAGACGAGCCGGCCATCGCCGACGCGGTGCTGTATGCACTGCGCAGCGAAGGCATGGACGCGCAGCATTGCCTGCTGGGGCGCGAGGTCGCGGCGCAGGTGCGCGCGGGCGGGGTGGACGTGGTGGTGCTGGACGTGGGCCTGCCCGACGGCAGCGGCTTCGACGTGTGCCGCGAGCTGCGCGCCTTCAGCGAGGTGCCGGTGATCTTCCTGACCGCGCGCAACGACGAATTCGACCGCGTGCTGGGCCTGGAACTGGGCGCGGACGACTACGTGACCAAGCCGTTCTCGCCGCGCGAACTGGTCGCCCGCGTGCGTGCGCGCCTGCGCCGGCGCGCGCCGGCCGGAACGCCGGATGGCTGGGTGGTGCAGGGCGGTTTCGCCATCGACCGCGAGGGCCACCGCATCCGCTTCGGCGAGCGCCCGCTCGACCTGACCCGCTACGAATATGCGCTGCTGGCCGCGCTGCTGCAGCGTCCGGGCGCCATCCTCAGCCGCGCCCAGCTGATGGACCGCGCCTGGGACAGCGACGCCGACAGCGCCGACCGCACCATCGATACCCACGTGAAGACCCTGCGCGCCAAGCTGCGCGCGGCCGGCGCCGACCCCGATCCGATCCGCACCCATCGCGGCATCGGCTATTCGCTGGAAACCTGACGCCGTGCGGCTGGGGCTTCGCCTGCTGCTCGGATTCTTCCTGATCGTCGGGTTGGCAGCGTTCTTCGTGATGCGCGTGTTCGTCAACGAAGTGAAACCCGGCGTGCGCCAGGCGATGGAATCCACCCTGGTCGATACCGCCAACGTGCTGGCGGCGATGGCGGCCGACGACCTGAAGCACGGCCGGATCGCCGACGGCGCATTCGCCCGCAACGTCGCCGAGGCGCGGCAGCGCGAACTCGGCGCGCACGTCTGGCAGTTCGCCAAGCACCGCATCGATTACCGCATCACCGTCACCGACGCGCGCGGCATCGTCGTCTACGATTCCGAGGGCCGCGACCTGGGGCGCGACAACTCGCGCTGGAACGATGTCTACCGCACCCTGCGGGGCGAATACGGCGCGCGCTCGACGCCCGAAATTCCCGGCGACGATTCGCGCACGGTGATGCACGTGGCCGCACCCGTCTACGACCCGGACGCCGACGGGAAGCGCTTGATCGGCGTGCTGAGCGTGGCCCAGCCCAACCACGCCTACCAGCCGTTCATCGATGCCAGCCAGCGCAGCATCATGCTGCGCGGCGCCTGGCTGATTGGCCTGTCGGCGTTGATCGGCGTGCTGGTGACGGTGTGGCTGATGCTGCGGATCAACCGCCTGACGCGCTACGCGCAGGCGGTCAGCGCCGGCCAGCCCGCGCCGCCGCCGCCGCAGGGCCGCGACCAGCTGGGTACGCTGGGCGCGGCCCTGGAGGCGATGCGGACCAAGCTGGAAGGCAAGGCCTACGTCGAGCATTACGTGCAGTCGCTGACCCACGAGATGAAGAGCCCGCTGGCGGCGATCCGCGGCGCGGCCGAGTTGCTGCAGGAACCGTTGCCGGATGCCGAGCGCGAGCGCTTCGTCCGCAACATCCAGACCCAGGAGCAGCGCCTGACCGAGACCATCGACAAGCTGCTGGCGCTGGCGGAAGTCGAGCAGCACGGCTGGCTGCAGAACCGCGAACGGGTCGAACTCGCGCCGTTGCTGGCCCGGCTGGCGGAGGACGAAGCCGCCGAGCTGTCCGCACGCGGACTGCGGATCGATGTGCAGTGCGACTGGAGCCTCGCGGTGCGGGGCGACCCGTACCTGCTGCGACAGGCGTTGTCGAACCTGCTGGACAACGCGGTGGCGTTCTCGCCGTCGGGCGCGGAAATCGGTCTGTACGCGCGCATGGAGGACGGCAAGGTCCGCATCACGGTCACCGATCGCGGTCCCGGCGTGCCCGACTACGCGCAGGAGCGCATCTTCGACCGCTTCTACTCGCTGGCCCGCCCGGACACCGGACTGCGCAGTTCCGGCCTGGGTCTGCCCTTCGTGCGCGAGGTCGCGCGCCTGCACGGCGGCACGGTCGCCTTGCGCAACCGCGAAAGCGGCGGCACCGAGGCAGTGCTGGAGTTGCCGGCGCCCTGACGCCTTGTAGAGCCGAATTCATTAGGCTGCGTTTGCTTTTGCCGTTCCGGGCTACTTGACGAAGAGCGGTCGAATGAATTCGGCTCTACAAAGACGCATTCGCTCGCGGTCGACTTCATCGCCGTTTCACATTCGCCGCAAACCTGCCCCACGCGGGCGCTGCACGCTGGCCGCGTTTCCATACGGAGCGTGGCGAATGAAATCCCTGAAACTGTTGTTGCGGTTCCTGGTCATCGGCGGCTTGATCCTGTTGCTGCTGGTGCCGCTGCTGCTGATCCGCAGCGCCGTGCAGGACCGGCAGCGCTACCGCGACGAAGCGGTGCAGCGCGTATCGCAGAGCATGGCCGGGCCGCAACAGCTGGTCGGGCCGCTGCGCGTAGTGCCGTGGCAGGAAACCCGCGAAGTCGCCGTGGAAGGTCAGCCGGCCGGGGTCCGCACCGAAACCGTCGAAGGCTACGTGCTGCAGACGCCGGCGACGCTGCGCGTCGAGGGCGGGATGAAGCCCGACACGCGGCGCATCGGCCTGTACGACGTGCGCGTGTTCGAGTGGTCGGCGAAGCTGAAGGCTTCCTTCGGGCCGCTGGAACTCGACGCAGAACCGAAGCGTCGCTACGGTGAACCTTACCTGGTCGTCGGCCTGGCCGATGTGCGTGGACTGGTCGGTACGCCGCGCCTGCTGGTCGACGGCAAGCCGCTGTCGCTGGAAGCGGGAACCGGCGTGCTGGGCGGGCGCATGACCGGCGTGCACGCCGCGTTGCCTGACAGCGGCCTGAGCCATTTGGAACTGGACCTGACGCTGGCCGGCACGCAGTCGCTGGGCATCGCGCCGGTGGCCGACAGCAATCGCATCGCCGTGGATTCGGCCTGGCCACACCCGTTGTTCGGCGGCCGTTTCCTGCCCAACAGACGCGAAATCGGCGCGGCCGGCTTCAACGCCAGCTGGGACGTTTCAGCGCTCGCCAGCGCCGCACAGACGCAACTGGCCGACGGCGATCGCAGGCTGATCGTGCCCGAAGAAGTGGCGCTTTCCGGCACGAGCGGGATCGACAGCGTGCAGATCAGCCTGGTCGATCCGGTGGACGTCTATACCCAGGCCGACCGCGCCAGCAAGTACGGCATCCTGTTCGTGGTGCTGACTTTCGTCGGCTTCGCCCTGTTCGAGCTGATCAAGCGCTTGCCGATCCATCCGCTGCAATACCTGCTGGTGGGCCTGGCGCTGGCGATCTTCTTCCTGCTGCTGCTCAGCCTGTCCGAGCACGTCGCGTTCTGGAAGGCCTACCTGGTTTCGGCGGCGGCGTGCATCGGCCTGCAGTTCTTCTACCTGTCGGGCGTGCTGAGGAGCTGGCTGCGTGCTGCGGGTTTCGCCACGATGCTGACTGCGCTGTACGGCGTGCTGTATGGCTTGTTGGTGTCGGAGGACAACGCGCTGTTGATGGGTTCGTTGCTGCTGTTCGGCATCCTGGCCGGGATCATGTGGGTTACCCGCAGGGTCGACTGGTACGAACTGGGCGCTTCGCTGCGCTGAGGCTGCGGACATGCTCGATGTCGAAACCGTGCACCGGCGCGCCAGCCGGATACTGCCGGAGGTCGTGAAGACCTCCGGCGTGCGGATCAGGGACGCCAGTGAACGCGGCCTGGCAGCCTTGTTGATGCCGCTGCGGCGCAAGCCCTCGGGCGTGGTCGTCTTCACCTTGTCGGAAGCGACCATGCGCGATCTGCGTGAAGACGCGCTTGGCTTCCTGCGCGCGGCCACGCGAGCGCGGGCGGCGTTGGGCCGCTTCGCCGAACCGTTCGACTACCGGCCGTGGCGCGCCCTGGAGCTGGAGGCCGGCACGGCCTACTTCACCGCGAAACGCGACGGCAGGGCATGGATCGTGCTGTTGCCTGCGGAGCGGCTGGCGGTGTACGGCTGGCGGGATTGAATCGCGGGTTCTCTTTCTTGCGAGGGGAAAAGGAGGTGGGGCGATCAGAACAACGTCACGCCCGGCACCAGCCACAACGACAGCGACGCAAGGCCGGTGCCGATACCCAGCGCGGCCAGCACGTCGCTGGGATAGTGCAAACCCAGCACCACGCGCGAAACCGCGACGCTGGCGGCGAACGGGATCAGCAGGCCGGCCAGCATCGGGTAATGCGCCAGCGCGACGATGCTGAAAGCCACTGCATGCAGGGTGTGCCCGGACGGAAAGCTGAATTCGTCCAGTGGCGCGACCCAGGCGTGGATGCGCGAATCCGACGCGAACGGGCGCGGGCGCCGAGTCCAGCGCTTCAGGAGTTTGTACAGGGCCAACGCGACCACGCCCGTCGCGGCCAGGTGTGCCGACGCGGCCAGGCCGCGCCAGCCGTCGAACACGACCAGCGTGGCCATCAGCGCGTACCAGAACGCACCGTCGCCCAATCGGCTGACGATGGCGAAATAGCGGCGCAGGCTGCGCCAATGGCCCCAGCGGTTGGCGCGCAGGCACCAGCCCGCGTCGCGGGCCAGCATCGGGTTACGCGGGTGCGGCAGACGCATGTTGCCTCCTCGTGCGGGCCAGCCGGGCCAACAGCGCATCGAAATCCGACGCGACCTGTTCCGGGCGCAGCCGCTGCATCGCTTCGCGGCTGGCGACGGACATCATGCGGCGCAGCGCGTCGTCGCCGGCGATGTGCATGGCGGCGGCGATGAAGGCGTCGTCGCCGTTCACCGCCGCTCCCTGCACGCCGTCGCGCAGGTGTTCGCGTGCGGCGCCGTAGTCGAAGGCCACGGTTGGCACGCCGCTGGCCATCGCTTCCAGGGTCACGTTGCCGAAGGTCTCGCTGCGGCTGGGGAACAGGAACAGGTCGCCGCTGGCGAAATGCCGCGCCAGCGCTTCGCCGCGCTGCACGCCGCAGAAGACGAAGTCCGGGTTTTCCCGGGCCAGCCCGGCCCGCGCCGGACCGTCGCCGACCCAGACGAATCGTGCGTCGGGGCGGTTTTTGCGGATTTCGCGGAAGGCGCGCACCGCCAGTGCCAGGTTCTTCTCCGCTGCGATGCGGCCCACGTATATGGCCACCAGCGTGTCGTCGCCGGCGCCCCAGGCCGCGCGCAGCGCATCGTCCCGCTTGCCGGCATCGAAGTGTTCGGGATCCACTGCGCGCGCCAGCCGCACCACGTTGTCGAAACCGTGGCTGCGCAGGAATCCGGCCAGTTCTTCCGTCGGCACCAGGGTCGTCTGCGCGCCGTTGTGGAAGCGGCGCATCCAGCGCAGCGCAGGGCCCTGCAGGAACGCAAACCCGTAGTCGCGCATGTATTCGTCGAAGCGGGTATGGAAACCGGTCGCCGCCGGCACGCCCAGCCGCCGCGCCGCGCGCAGCGCCGACCAGCCCAGCGGACCTTCGGTGGCCACGTAGACGGCATCCGGCGGATCGATGCGCCAGCGCCGCAGCAGCGCGCCGGTGGCAGGCAGGCCGAACTTCAGGCCGGGGTAGCGCGGCAGGCCCAGCCCGCGCACGCGCAGTTCGCTTTCGTCGTCGCGGGCCGTCTCGCCTTGCTGGCGCGGCCGTACCACCGATACTTCGTGGCCACGCGCACGCAGGCCGCCTTCCAGGCTCTGCACGGTCAGGGCCACGCCGTTCACTTCCGGCGGGTAAGTCTCGGTGACGATGGCATAGCGCATGCGCGGCTCCGCGTTTTGGCCATGCTGCGGCTGTCGTGTTTCGCCGCGGTTGCAATCAGGCTGCCGGAACATGACGGCTCGCGTTAACATCGGGATGTTTCATTCTTCCGAGGAGTACCGGCATGCGCCGTTCGATGTCAGTGATCGCCCTGTCCCTGCTGTTCGCCTTCGCACCGGCCGCCGATGCCGCGCTGTCGCCGCGGGAAAAGGCCATGGTCGCGACGGTCGATGCCGAGTACGAACGCTCGGTGGCCCTGCTGCAGAAGCTGGTCGACCAGAACAGCGGCACCATGAACCTGGCCGGCGTGCGCGCGGTGGCCGACATGGTGCGGCCGGAACTGGAGCAGCTCGGCTTCCGCGTGGAATGGAAGCCGATGGACGGGGCAGGGCGCGCCGGCCACCTGGTCGCGACGCACGAGGGCAAGTCCAAAGGCAAGCGCCTGCTGCTGATCGGCCATCTGGACACGGTGTTCGAAGCCGATTCGCCGTTCCAGAAGTTCGTCCGCGACGGCGATCGCGCGCGCGGCCCCGGTGCGGGCGACGACAAGGGCGGCGTGGTGGTTATCCTGGCGGCGCTGCGCGCGATGCGCGCGGCGGGCACGCTGGACGCGGCCAACGTGGAAGTGTTCCTGACCGGCGACGAGGAGGACGCCGGCGACCCGCACGCGATTTCCCGCGCCGACCTGGTCGCGGCGGGCCAGCGCGCCGACGTGGCGCTGGATTTCGAAGGCCTGTCGGTCGAAGGCGGCCAGGACATGGGCTCCATCGCCCGGCGTTCGGTCACCGACTGGACGCTGACCGCGCGCGGCCATTCGGGCCACAGTTCCAGGATATTTTCCGAATCGTTCGGCGACGGCGCGATCTTCGAGATGGCGCGGATCATCGATGCGTTCCGCACCGAACTGCCGGAGCCGGACCTGACCTTCAATTTCGGCCTGATCGGCGGCGGCCAGAGCGCCGAACTGGGCGCGGACGGCGCGCGCGTCGCGTCCACCGGCAAGACCAACATCATTCCCGCCATCGCCATCGCCAAGGGCGATTTCCGCACGCTCAGCCCCGAGCAGCAGGCGCGCGTGGTGGACAAGATGAAACGCATCGTCGCCGCGCACCTGCCGGGTACGGATGCGGGGATCGAATTCGAGGATGGCTATCCGCCGATGGCGCCGACCGAGGGCAATCGCAAGCTGCTGGCCCGCTTGAACGAGATCAATGCCGACCTGGACCTCGCGGCGATGCCCGAACTCGACCCGCTGAAACGTGGCGCCGGCGACATCTCCTTCGTCGCCGCCGACGTGGACGGGCTGGTCGGCCTGGGCCCGGCCAGCAGCGGCGACCATACGCCGGACGAGACCGTCGACCTCGACAGCATGCGTCGCCAGGCCAAGCGCGCGGCGATCCTGATGAGCCGGTTGTCGGGGAATTGAGCCGCGGGCGCCGATGGTGCCGCAGGGCGGGCAAGCCCCGCCCTACGATGGAAGCTTGAACTCCCTGCGTGCGCGTTCTGCTTCCGCGCGCACCGCGCAGCCTTCGGCATGGTCGTTGACCAGGCCCATGGCCTGCATGAAAGCGTAGGCCGTGGTCGGGCCGACGAACTTCCAGCCCAGCTTCTTCAGTGCCTTCGACAGGGCGATGGATTCGGGTGAAGCCGAAACGACTTCGGGTTTCACCAACGGCGTTTCGGTGCGGAAGCGCCAGATGAAGGCAGCCAGCGAGCCTTCGCGTTCGACCAGTTCGCAGGCGCGCCGCGCATTGTTGATGGTCGCTTCTATCTTGCCGCGATGGCGGACGATGCCCGCGTCCTGCAGCAGTCGCTGCACGTCGCGTTCTCCGAAAAGCGCGACCTTCTCGAATTCGAAACCGTGGAAGGCGACGCGGAAGCTCTCGCGCTTTTCAAGAATGGTGCGCCAGCTCAATCCGGACTGGAAGCCTTCCAGGCACAGCTTCTCGAACAGGCGGCGGTCGTCGTCGACCGGAAAGCCCCATTCCTCGTCGTGGTAGCGCAGGTATTCCGGCGTGGCCACGCACCAGCCGCAACGCGGCTTGCCGTCGGGTCCGTTGTGGATCCTGCTCATTCGGTGGCATCCATGTTCGCGCGCTCCCATGATGCCACCGGTCCGCGGCGCAGGCGGAACATGGGGTGGCAGTCCGGCTTCGCGATGCCTTGCCATCGTGCGAACAAGGGTGGGTTGCGGATGGCGAGTTTCCGCAGCAGATGTTGCCATTCGCGGTCGCGCTGGCCGTCGGTCACGGCGATCGGATCCACGGCGCGGACCGGGCCGATCTTGCCGCGGTCGAAACGGTAGCCACGGGTAGTCGCTTCGTCGTGGATGGCTGCGAGATAGGCGTTGATCGCCAATCGCGGACTGGCGTGTTCCTGGAAGCGCTCCAGCTGCGGATGATGGCGATAGCCCCGGGTTTCGCCGCGCAACACCGCACGGGCGAGCAGCGTTTCCCGCCACAGGGCGACAAGCCCCTGCGAGTCCAGGTACATGGGATGGATCGACCAGAGGCGCATGTCGTCGCGTGGGGAAGATGGACGATCTGTCGCGGACCCGGATGGGGCCGCGTGGACCGCAGGTTAGTGGAGTTTCCTGCCAGGGATCAATCCACGAATGGCCGGAACGCCACGCCCAGGCCGGCCATGTCTTCCGGCTCGCCGATCAGGTCGGCCTTCAGCAGCGGGCGCGATTCGATCCACTTCTTCGACACGATCAGGCGCAGCGATTCGCCGCCGGCCTGCACTTCCAGCTTCGGGATCGGTTCGGAATCGTGCGCCCGGTGCAGCAGCACTGCGAGGCGCAGCAGCGCGGCCTTGCGCTTGGCGGCCAGCAGCAGGCGGTCGGGCAGGGCGTCGAACGCGGTCTTCGGCACGCCGCGGCGGTGGGTGCGGACCAGCGCGGCCAGCACCTGCTGCTCCTGCCGCGAGAAGCCGGCGATGTCGGAGTTCTCCAGCAGGTAGGCGCCGTGCACGTGGTACTGGCTGTGGGCGATGACCAGGCCGATTTCGTGCAGGCGCGCGGCCCAGCCGAGCTGGCGCGCGTCGTCGTCGTTGAGCGACCAGGACTCCGCAACCTGTTCGAACAGGCGCATCGCCGTGGCTTCCACGCGCGCGGCCTGCGCCTCGTCGATGCCGTAGCGCTGCATCAGCGATGCCGCGGACAGGTCGCGCGGATCGTTGTCGCTGCCGCGGCCGAGCATGTCGTAGAGGATGCCTTCGCGCATCGCCGCCTTGCTGACCATCAGGCGCTGCAGGCCCAGCGCGTTGAAAGCGGCTTCCAGCACCAGCACGCCGCCGGCGATGATCGGCCTGCGGTCTTTCTCCAGCCCGGGCAGGTCGATGTCCTCGATGCGATCGGCCAGCAGCAGGCGGTCGCGCAGCTGCGGCAACGCTTCCGCGGTGATCGCGCCCTTGGTCAGCTTCATCGCCGCGCAGATCTCGCCGATGGCCTTGTGCGTGCCCGACGAGCCCAGCGCCTCCTGCCAGCCCAGCGCACGGTACTGCGGGGCGAACTGCTGGAATTCGGCGCCGATTTCGGTCAACGCTTCCTTCCAGCGCTTCTTCGACAGCTTGCCGCCGGGGAAGAAGCGCCGCGTGCTGGCGATGCAGCCGGCCTGCAGGCTTTCGCGCTCGATAGGCTCCATGCCGCGGCCGATGATGAATTCGGTGGAGCCGCCACCGATGTCGATGACCAGGCGCAGCTGGCCCGGCTTCGGCGGCTGCGCGTGGGCGACGCCGAGGTAGATCAGGCGCGCTTCCTCGCGGCCGGACACCACTTCGATGGGCCTGCCCAGCGCGGCTTCGGCGGGAACGATGAATTCCTGCGGCGAGGCGAGCCGGCGCACGGTGTTGGTCGCCAGCGCGCGCGCGCGCCCGATGGGGAGGTCGCGTATGCGCTGGCTGAAGCGGGACAGGCATTCCAGCGCGCGCTCGCGCGCCGAACGCGACAGGCCGCCCTTGCCGTCCAGGCCGTCGGCCATGCGCACGGTTTCGCGCAGCCGGTCCACCACGCGCAGCTGCCCCAGCGTGTAGCGGGCGACGACCATGTGGAAACTGTTGGAGCCGATGTCGATGGCGGCGAGATGGTCGCCATCCTTCAGTGCGGGGGCGGTGGAGAGGGTCGGCATGGGCAAATCTTATCCGAAGTCGCCGCGGCGACCGCAGCAGCGCACCGTGGTGCGCCCCTATACCTGGGCCAGCAGCGCCGCCTGCGCGGAGTGCGGGGTTTCGCCTTCGGCCGGCGCGCGCTTGCGGTATTCGCCGCTGGCGTCCAGCTCCCACGCATTGAGGTTGTCGTCCAGGTAGTTCTGCAGCGCTTCGCGGTACACGCGTTCGGCCAGCTTGTGGTCGAGGATCGGGAACGCGGCCTCCACGCGGTGCAGCAGGTTGCGCTCCAGCCAGTCGGCGCTGGCGCAGAAGATTTCCGGATCGCCGTCGTTGCCGAACCAGTACACGCGGCTGTGCTCGAGGAAACGCCCGACGATGGAGCGCACGCGGATGTTGTCGGACACGCCCGGCACGCCCGGGCGCAGGGTGCAGGCGCCGCGCACGATCAGGTCGACCTGCACGCCGGCCTGCGACGCGGCGTACAGCGCGCGGATCACCTGCGGTTCGTTCAGGGCGTTGATCTTGGCGATGATGCGCGCGGGCTTGCCGGCGCGCGCGTGCTTCGCCTCGCGCTCGATCTTCTTCAGGATGCCCGGGTGCAGGGTGAACGGCGATTGCAGCAGCCGCTTCAGCTTGGTGCCCGCGGCCAGTCCGGACAATTGCTGGAACAGCAGGTGCACGTCGCTGCCGATGTCCGGGTCGGCGGTGATCAGGCCCAGGTCGGTGTAGGCGCGGGCGGTGCCGGTGTGGTAGTTGCCGGTGCCCAGGTGCACGTAGCGGCGCAGTTTCCTGCCCTCGCGGCGCACGATCAGCAGCATCTTGCCGTGGGTCTTGTAGCCGACCACGCCATAGACGACCTGCACGCCGGCTTCCTGCAGACGGTCGGCGAAGGCGAGGTTGGCTTCCTCGTCGAAGCGTGCGCGCAGTTCCACCACCACGGTCACGTCCTTGCCGTTGCGTGCGGCCTGCACCAGCGAATCGACGATCACCGAATCCTTGGCGGTGCGGTACAGGGTCTGCTTGATCGCCAGCACGTCCGGGTCGCCCGCGGCCTGGCGGACCAGGTCGGTGACCGCGGTGAAGGCGTCGAACGGATGATGCAGCAGCACATCGTGCTGGCCGACGGTTTCGAACATCTCGTCGCCGTTGCGCAGCGCGCGCGGCGTGAACGCCGGGTACTTGAGTTCCGGGCGGGGCACCAGGTCGTAGACCTGGATCACGCGGTTCAGGTTGACCGGGCCGTCGATGTAGTACGCCGCGTTTTCGGAGAGGCCGAAATTCTGCAGCAGCGTGCGCACGATCGGTTTGGGGCAGTCCCTGGCGATTTCCAGCCGTACCGCGGGGCGGTAGCCGCGCCCGGCCAGTTCGTCGCGCAGGGCCAGGGCCAGGTTCTCGACTTCCTCCTCGTCCACCACCAGCTCGGAGTCGCGGGTCACGCGGAACTGGTAGGCGCCCTTCACTTCCATGCCCGGGAACAGCTCGTCGACGAAGGCCGACAGCACCGAAGACAGCAGCACGAAGTCGTGCTCGCCGCCGGAAACCCGCTGCGGCAGGTGGATGATGCGCGACAGCGAGCGCGGCGCGCGCACGATGGCCATGTGCCCGCTGCGGCCGAACGCGTCCTTGCCCTTCAGCACGACGACGATGTTCAGCGACTTGTTGAGGATCTTCGGGAACGGATGCGACGGGTCCAGTCCCAGCGGCGACAGCACCGGCATGATTTCCTTGCGGAAGTACGCACGCAGCCAGCGCGACTGGCGGGCGGTCCAGGAGCGCTGGGCCAGCACGCGCACGCCGGCTTCGGCCAGCGCCGGGCGCAACACCTGGTTCCAGCACTGGTACTGCCGTTCGACCAGTTGCGCGGCGCGCTCGTGGATCCGGGCGAGGGTGGCCGCCGGGCTGAGTCCGTCGGGACCGGGCGGCAGGCCGAAGTCCTGCGCGTGGCGCACGGTGGCCGCGCGGATCTCGAAGAATTCGTCCAGGTTGGTGCAGCTGATGCACAGGAAGCGCAGGCGCTCCAGCAGCGGCACCTGCGGGTCCTGCGCCTGCGCCAGCACGCGGAAATTGAAGTCGAGCTGGGACAGTTCGCGATTGAGGTACAGCGCCGGATCGCGCAGCGGATCGCCCTCGTGCGGCGGCGCGATGTCGGGCAGGACGGGTTCGGCGATGCTCATGCGGTCAGGCTCTGCGTCGGTGCGCGGGTGGAGGCGGAATCGTCGCGCGGTTGCACGCGCTCGGCGCCGAAATGGACGGAAAAGACGCTGCCCTGGCCGACCCGGCTTTCGATCCCGAGCCGTGCCTGGTGCAGGTTCAGCACGTGCTTGACGATCGACAGGCCCAGGCCGGTGCCGCCGCTTTCGCGCGAACGGCTGGTGGACACGCGATAGAAGCGTTCGGTGATGCGCGGCAGGTGGTTCCCGGGGATGCCGTAGCCGGTGTCGCGCACGCTGAGCACGGCGCCTGCGCCTTCCGGGGCGAAGCGCAGAGTGATGCTGCCGCCGGCCGGCGTGTAGCGCACCGCGTTGCTGACCAGGTTGGAGAAGGCACTGTGCAGTTCCTTGTTGGAACCGCGCAGGTCCAGCCCGCCTTCGTCCTGCACGACGATGCTGTGGCGGCCCTGGCTCAGGGCCTCGGCCTCGCGCCTCAGCGTGGCCAGCATCGGCGCCATCGCCACGTCCTCGTCGGCCAGCTCGTCCTGCGCTTCCAGCCGCGACAGGGTCAGCAGGTCCTCGACCAGCTGGGTCATGCGCTGCGACTGCTTCTGCATTTCCGCCAGCATCGGCGCCCATTCCGGGGCATCGGCGGGGTCGAACATGTCCAGGTAGCCGTGGACCACGGTCAGCGGCGTGCGCAGTTCGTGCGAGACGTTGGCGACGAAGTCGCGGCGCACCTGCTCGAGGTGCAGGAGTTTGCTGACGTCGCGGGCGACCAGCAGCCAGTATTCGTCCGAATACGGGATCAGGCGCAGGTTCAGGCGCAGGTCCGGATCGACCGGGGAGGCCGCGTCGTGCATCGGCTCGGCCTTGCGGCCGGCCGCCAGCCAGTGCGACAGCGGCAGCGGCTGCAGGCGTTCGCCCAGCGGTGCGTTCAGGTCGTCCGGATAGCGCAGGCCCAGCAGCCGGGTCGCGGCCTTGTTGAACCACAGGGCGCGCTGGCTGTTGCGGTCGACCACCACCACCGCGTCGGGCAGTGCGGCGGCGGCGGCGCGATAGGCGCGCAGGATGCCGAGCAGGCGGCGCTTGCGGCTGCGCATCTCGTCCTGGCCGCGGTACATCAGCCGGTCGAGTTCGTTCCACACGCCGTCGCCGTGCGCGGGGTGCAGGCGCTCGCGTGCGGTCAGCCGCAGCAGCACCTTGCGCAAACGCCAGTAATGCCATGCGACCACGCCCAGCGCGGCTGCGGTCAGCACCGGCCATGGCTGGCCGACGGCCACGCCCAGCAGCACGGCCAGCGCCAGCACCGCGGCCAGTTGGCCTAGGGTCCTGAACCAGGCGGAGCGGATGTGGGTGGGCATGGGGAGGAGCCGGGATTGGTGATTCGGGATTGGTGATTCGTAAGAGCTTATGGTTTTGTCGTTCCGGGCGCAGCGATGAATAGCAGGCCTTTGCTTTGACGAATCACCAATCCCGAATCACCAATCACGGCCCTTCAGACCGCGGCCGAGAACCGGTAGCCCGCGCCGCGCACGGTCTGGACCATGTCCTGCGCGCCGTGGGGCTCCAGGGTCTTGCGCAGGCGGCGGATGTGCACGTCGATGGTGCGTTCCTCGACGTACACGCTGCCGCCCCAGACGTGGTCGAGCAGCTGCGCGCGCGAGTACACGCGTTCGGGGTGGGTCATGAAGAAATGCAGCAGGCGGTATTCGGTGGGGCCGATCGGCACCGGCACGTCGCCGGCGAACACGCGATGCGCGGCGCCGTCGATGCGCAGGTTGCCGAGCGCGATGCTGCCGTCCTCGTCGTCCTCGCGCGAGCGGCGCATCACCGCGCGGATCCGCGCCAGCAGTTCGCGTGCGGAGAAGGGCTTGACCACATAGTCGTCGACGCCGGCTTCCAGCCCGCCGACGCGGTCGTTTTCCTCGCCGCGCGCGGTCAGCATGATGATCGGCACGTCGCGGGTCAGGGCGTCCTTGCGCCAGCGCCGGGCCAGTTCCAGTCCGCTGGTGCCGGGCAGCATCCAGTCCAGCAGGATCAGGTCGGGCACGCGGTCGGCGATGGCGGTCTGCGCCTCGCGGGCATCCCCGGCGTGGACCGGCTCGAATTCGCCCTTGCGCAGGGCGAAGGCGACCATGTCGCGGATCGCGGGTTCGTCGTCGACGATCAGGATGTGCTTGTGCAAGGCCAAGGCCCGGGTTTTGGGTACGCCGCCAGTAGACGACAGTTTCGTGACGGAAAGGTTACAACGCGCGGGGCGAGGGAAGTGAAGTCGCGATGAATCCGCCGGCGCCAGGGAAGCCGGCGGGCGATCAGGTCCGCTGCGGGGACCCGGCCGTGCGCAGCGTCGCCCCGACGATGGCAACGCAGGCGAGGGCGGCGGCGGTCAGCGAGAAGGCGCCCGGAAGCGACCATTGCTGCGCGATGAACCCGATCGTCGCCGGCCCCAGCAGCACGCCGGCGTAGCCCATCGTGGTGACCGCCGGGATGGCGATGCTTTCGGGCATCCGCGTCTGCATGCCGGCCAGGGTGAACATGACCGGCACGATGTTCGCGCAGCCGACCCCGACCAGCGCATAGCCGGCCAGCGCCACGGCGAAGCCGGGCACCAGGGTCGCGAGCAGGAAGCCGGCGCAGGCCAGCAGGCCCCCCGCCAGCACGGCCATCGGCCTGCCCAGCCGGTCGACGATCCGGTCGCCCGCCAGCCGGGTCGCGGTCATGGCGATGTTGAAGGCCACGAATTCCCAGCCCGCATGGGCCAGATCCACGCCGCGTACCTCGTGCAGGAAGACCGCGCTCCAGTCGAGCATCGAGCCTTCGGCCAGGAAGGTCACGAAGCAGATCGCGCCCATCACGACCACGATGCCCCGCGGCAGCGCGAACGCAGCCGCGGCGCGGGCGGCGCGCTCGCTGCGCCAGTACGCGTTCGAGGACGCGGCGATGGCCACGGCGCCCGCGGCGATCGCCAGGGTGGCTTTTAGCGCGCCGAGTCCGGCCGAAAGCAGCAGGGTGACGCCCGTGGCGCCGACCAGGCTTCCGATGCTGTAGAACGCGTGGAATCCGGACATCATCGACCTGCCCGATTCGCGCTCCACCGCCACGGCCTGGATGTTCATCACGCAATCCATCGCGCCTATCGCTGCGCCGAATGCCAGCAGGACGGCGCCGATCGCCAGCGGCGTGTGGGCCAGCGCAAGCAGGGGCAGGGCGAGGACCATCAGGCCGACCGTCCCGAGCATCACCGCCCGGCAGCCGAACCTGG
>JBDHQQ010000194.1:0-4251 GCA_039807145.1 Pseudoxanthomonas sp.
CCGGCGATACGTTCTCCGCGGCGCAGGCCAGGTGCAGAGCGCTGCGGCCTTCGCCGTCGAGCGCGGCCATCTGCGCGCCGGCTGCGGCGAGTTTTTCCAGCGCCGGCAGGTGCGCGCCGCGCGCGGCTTCCAGCCACGGCGTGCGGCCCTGCGCATCGGCGGCCTGCACGTCGGCGCCGGCGGCCAGCAGGGCGTCGATGATTTCCACGTGCCCGGCCAATGCGGCTTCGTGCAGCGCGCTGCGCCCGGCGGTGTTGCGCACGTCGGCTTTCGCCTTGTGCTTCAGCAGGAGCTGCACGCCGGCCGGATCGTCTTCCTCGGTCGCGGCGGCGGCCAGCAGCACCGGCTGGCCGTTTTCCGGCTCCGGCTTCGCGCCGCGTTCCAGCAGGAACTTCGCCAGCCGCCAGTTGCCGGCGATGCAGGCGATGCCCAGCGGGGTGAAGCCGTCGGCGTTCAGCGCATCGATTTCGGCGGCGGCATCGCGCAGCAGCGCGGCGACGCCGGGATCGGAACTGCGCGCGGCGTGGTGCAGCGGCGTGCTGCCTTCGGCGTCGGTGGCGCGCGGGTCGGCGCCATTGGCCAGCAGGGTGGTCACCGCGTCGGGACGGCCGTGCCAGCTGTCGCGGGTCGCGGCCAGCAGCGGGGTCATGCCGGCCTGCACGGCGTTGAGGTCGACGCCGCGCGCGATCAGTGCGCGCAGCAGGCGCAGGTCGGGCAACACCGCGGCCAGCGAGGCGAGGCCGCGCAGGTCGCGCCCGTCGGCCGGCGGCGGTGCGTGCGGGTCGGCGCCGGTGTCCAGCAGTTGCAGCGCGCGCTCGACCCGGCCGCTGCGTGCGGCTTCGTACAGTTCGGCCTGCGCGGCGAGGTCGGGTTTCAGGCCGCGCCCGGGATCGGGCGACGGTTCGGCGGCAGTCGCCGGCGTTTTCATTTCGACCACCGGCAGTTCGCGCGGCGACAGTTCGACTTCGTGCAGCGCCTCGGCCGGCGGCGCGCGCTGCACGCCCCAGTGCAGCCACGGCAGCAGCAGCGCATACACGATGGCGAACGGCCAGCGTAGCGGCGCGACCAGCAGGCCCGGCCATGCCAGCGCGATACCGCCGAACAGCGCCAGCGCCAGCAGTGCGGCCACGCCCAAGCCGCCCCAGGTCCAGACGTGGCGGCCGGCGACCGATGCGTCGCTGCCGCATTCCAGCTCCCGACACCCGGGCCAGCGCCACCACAGCACCAGCACGACGACCGCGACGGCGATGCTCACGCCCAGCGCCGCGCCCAGGCTGCCGTTGCCGAGCAGCGCGCGCAGCGGCCACGCCAGCAGCAGCGCTGCCCCGGCGAAACCGCCCGCCCACGCCGCCAGCAGACTGCCTGCGTCGCGTCGCGCAAAACCCGTGCGGCTGCCGCGCCACCACGAAACGCCCAGCGCCAGCAGCGGCTGCGCCAGCAGCGCCGCGACGGCGGCCGGCCATGCGCCGAAACCCGCCAGCACCGCAATGCTCACGCCCGCCGCCACGGCGGCCCTGGCCGGAATGCGCGATTCGAATTCAGGCATCGGCACGCTCGCCCGGCAGCGGCTGCGGCGGGAACTGGACATGGAACCCGCGCGCGGCCAGGTTGCCGCGCACCACCGCGACGTCGTCGCGGGCCAGCTTGCGATCCGGGGTCAACGCCAGTTCCAGCACGAAACCCAGCGGGCCGAGCTGGCTGCGCAGCGGCTCGGGCAGAAGGGCGAAGTCGTCGCGCGCGGCCAGATAGACATAGGTGTCGGCCTTGCGTTGGCTTCTGTAAACGTAGGCTTGCATCCGAGCGGCCGGTCCTGCGGGTAACAAGCCGGAATTGTGCGGGAAATGCGCAAGCGACGGAACCCGCGCGCGGCGCGCGCGCGGTGCGCCGGTCGGCTTCGTGCACGGACTGTTAACCTTGCGCGCTCGTTCCGACCCGGCCCGAATCGATGCGCTTCGCCCTGCTTGTCGTCCTGTTCCTGCCCGCCCTCGCCGTCGCGCAGGACGCGCCCCTGACCCTCGAACAGGCCATGGCCGACCCCGACTGGATCGGCCCGCCGGTCGAGCGGGCGTGGTGGTCCTGGGACGGCAAGTCCGTGCAATACGCACTGAAACGCGAAGGCAGCCTGGTCCGCGACACCTACCTGCAGCCGGTCGCGGGCGGCGCGGCGCGGCGCGTCGGCGACGTCGAACGCGGCACGCTCGACGCGCCCGCGCCGGTCTACGACGCGCAACGCGCGCGCATGGCCTTCATCCGCAACGGCGACGTGTTCGTCCGCGACCTGCGCAGCGGCGCGCTGACCCAGGTCACCCGCAGCGAAGCCGATGAACGCCAGCCGCGTTTCTCCCCCGACGGCGGCCTGGTCTGGCGCGCCGGCAACGACTGGTTCCGCCGCTCGCCGGACGGCGTCATCGCCCAGGCCGCCATCGTCAAGGCGGAAAAGAGCCCCGACGCCGCACCCACGCCCGACGCGCTGCGCGAGCAACAGCTGCGCACGCTGCAGACGCTGGCGAAGGATCGCGCGCTGCGCGAGGAAGCACGCAGGCAGGAAGACGCCCGGCGCCGCGCCGATTCTAGCCGCGCGCCCGCGCCGGCCTATCTGGGCGACGACGTCGCGATCGTCGACAGCGCGCTGTCGCCGGACGCACGCTGGCTGCTGGTCGTCACCCGCAAGAAAGGCGCCGAGGCCGGCCGCACGGGCAAGATGCCGAAATACGTGACCGAATCGGGCTACGAGGAATTCGAGGAAACCCGCACCCGCGTCGGCCGCAATCCGCCGGCCGCGCAATCGCTGTGGCTGGTGGACGTGGCCGACGCCTCGGTGCGCGAACTGAAGTTCGACGCCCTGCCCGGCATCGCCGACGACCCGCTGGCCGCGCTGCGCAAGCAGGCTGGCAAGCCGCCGCTGCAGGGCAACCGCGACGTGCAGGTCGCGACCAGCGGCGACAACGGCGACGCACCGTCGCTGCGCTGGAGCGACGACGGCCGCAGCGCCGCGGTGATGATCCGCGCGATCGACAACAAGGACCGCTGGATCGCCACCGTCGATCTCGCCGGCGCGAAGCTGCAGCCGCGCCATCGCCTGCACGACGACGCCTGGATCAACTGGGGCTTCAACGACTTCGGCTGGCTGCCGGACAACCGCACGCTGTGGTGGCTGTCGGAGGAAGACGGCTATTCCCATCTTTATGCGAGCAGCGGCGGCAAGCCGCGCGCGCTGACCTCGGGGCGCTGGGAAACCTCGCAGCCGCAGGCGTCGGCCGATGGCCGCGCATTCTTCTTCCTGTGCAACCGCGAGTACCCCGGCCGCTACGAGGTCTGCACGGTCGGCGCCAACGGCGGCGAGGCGCGCGAAATCACCGCGCTGCGCGGCGTCGAGGACTTCAGCCTGTCGCCGGACGGCGCGACACTGCTGGTGCGGCATTCGTCCAGCTATCTGCCGCCGCAGCTCAGCGTGGTGGCGACCAACGGCGGCGAGGCGCGCACGCTGACCGACACCCGCAACGCCGCGTTCAAGGCGCGCGAATGGATCGAACCCGAAATCGTGCAGGTGCCGTCGCAGCATGGCGCCGGCGCGGTATGGGGCAAGTTCTACGGACCGAAGAGCTACGAACCCGGCAGGAAGTACCCCATCGTGATGTTCGTGCACGGCGCCGGCTACCTGCAGAACGTCAGCGACCGCTATCCGAACTATTTCCGCGAGCAGATGTTCCACAACCTGCTGGTGCAGAAGGGCTACGTGGTGCTCGACCTGGACTACCGCGGCAGCGAAGGCTACGGCCGCGACTGGCGCACCGCGATCTATCGCAACATGGGCCACCCGGAGCTGGACGACTATCTCGACGGCCTCGACTGGCTGGTCCAGAACAGGCAGGGCGACCGCGACCGCGCCGGCATCTATGGCGGCAGCTACGGCGGCTTCATGACCTTCATGGCGCTGTTCCGCAAGCCGGGCGCGTTCAAGGCCGGCGCGGCGCTGCGCCCGGTGACCGACTGGACCCAGTACAACCACGAATACACTAGCAACATCCTCAATTCGCCGGAACTCGACCCCGAGGCCTACAAGGCGTCCTCGCCCATCGAATACGCCGACGGCCTGCAGGATCACCTGCTGATCGCCCACGGCATGATCGACGACAACGTGTTCTTCAAGGATTCGGTCTACCTGGTGCAGAAGCTGATCGAACTGCGCAAGGACAACTGGAGCATCGCCCCGTACCCGCTGGAACGCCACGGCTTCACCCGCGCCGATTC
>JBDHQQ010000195.1:0-4237 GCA_039807145.1 Pseudoxanthomonas sp.
CCACCGCCAGCGCGTAGAACAGGATCGCGCCGAGGAAGGTCGGCGGCAGCGGCCAGCCGTAGCGCGCGGCCTGGGTCACCGTGCCGTAGAACGTCCACGAGGTGCAGTGCACCGCCAGCGACAGCGCATAGACATGACGCCAGTGCCGCGCGAACAGGGTCGGCCTGCGCTCGCCGTACAGCGCCGTGGCAAACATCAGCGCCAGCCACAGCAGGCCGGCCAGCGCGACCGCGCCGACGCTCAGCATGTCTCCACCGAAACGTACGCTTGTTTCACCAATGCGTGCCCGGACTCATCGCGCACGAGCATAGCTGGCCCGGTCGGGGTCAGGCGAGCACTGCAGCGTACGTCCCCCAGTTCCAGACACATTCCAGCCACCCGGACACTTGCAACAAGGGCGTAAATGCCGCCACCGCAAGCTTGGAGATGGCGACGCGCAACTTGCCTGTCGGGGTCAACGGGATGTCTTCGGTGAAGCGGAAATCGAGCCTCAGGCTGTCGCCGAAAGCCTGGCGCATCGCATTGCGTATCTTTTCGAGAGAAGCCTCTTCGAAATCGTTACCGCGCACCAGGCTGACTTCGATACTGTCAATTTTCTCCTGTACCGCCTGGAACCTGCGGATTCCGGGCGTCCCCAGAACCAGGCTCTCCAGGTAGTCACCAACGAGATGCCCTTCGGGCGTGAGCAGCGCGTCCATCGTCCTGCCATCCACCGACGCGATCATCGGCAATCCGCGGCCGCACGAACACTTGCCCGGCTTGTCAGTGGCCAGGTCACCGACGGCGTAACGCATAAGCGGCATGCCGTAATTATGCAGGTCGGTCAAAAGCATTTCGCGCCGCTCCCTGCCATCGCCTTCCATGAGCTGTTCCCCGAGCTCGACGCACAAATGGTCGGCATTCACGTGCAGACCATCGCGCGCTTCGCATTCGGAGGCGATCAGCATGACCTCCCGGCAGCCGTAGGTATCGAATACCCGGCATCCGAATGCCGTCTCGATGAGCTCGCGCTGGCTCGGGTGCAGTCGTTCCGCCGCGCACAGCACCGCACACGGAACATGTTTCGCCTTGCGATCGTGATCGCGCATCCACGCGGCAATGCGGCTGATTTGCGCCACATACGAAACCACTACCTCAGGCCGATATTCGTCGATCGCATCGACATAACGACCAAGATCATCGGCTTTCATCATCGTGAACACGTCGACGACACGCCGATTGAACGCGGCATGCATCATGCGGTGCTTCAGCGAAACTTCCCCCGGCACCTCGCCCCAGAAGTAAAGCGCGCGGGTCCCGAGCGGCGCTCCGGCCCAGGCATAGCCGCGATGCATCACCGCATTTCTCCGCTCATAACTCTCGCGGGTATAACCGATCCTCAATGGTTCGCCGGTGGAGCCGCCGGTGGTCTTGTACAACAGGCGGTCGCGGCAAGACTCGGCCTTCAGCGATTCGAAATTCTCCCGCACATCCTGCTTGGTCAGCTTCGGCAGCCGCGCATAGTCGCCCAGATGGCGGATGTCGGACGGATGAGAGACACCCGCTTCACCCCAGCGTCGCCGGTAATACGGGACTTCGTTCCAGCAATGGCCTATCAGGCGCGATAGTTTCCGCCATTGCAGGTGGGCAATTTCTTCCGTCGACAGCCATTGACTGCGCTCGTACTCGCCCAGGTAGGCGAGCGTCTTACGACGGCGCAATCCGGACTCATAGGCCGGATAGATCAACTTACGGAACATCTTTCCGTAGACATGTCGCATGCAACCAGCCCCGTGCTTACGCCCCATACCACCCCGTCAGCCACCCTCGGCATTACTGACGAAGATCACTGGTGGGCAGTATAACCGAGAGGAAAGGCGCAAAATCCATGCCAGCACGTCCAGTTTCCTGGCCGTATCGCTGGCATAAACGAACGCGGCGGCGGGCCTGTGCCCGCCGCCGCTTGGTCCCCGGGGAAGCCGCCGGTCAGAAGTTGTAGCGCAGCGACACGTACCAGTTGCGCGGCAGGCCGTAATACGCCGTCTGGATGTTGCCGACGCTGGCGAATTCCTGGCCTTCGATCTTGTAATTCTCGTCGGTCAGGTTGCGCACGCCGGCCCGCACCTGCCACGAATACTGCGGCGAATCCCACACGCCGAACGCGCCGACCACGGTATAGGCCTTCTGCATCAGCACGTCGCGGTTGTCCACCGACAGCCAGGTATCGTCGCGATACGACGCATCCACGCCGATGCCCAGCGAACCGGCGTCGCCTAGGCTGAAGGTGTGTTGCACGGCGATGCGCGCGGTCAGCTCCGGCGAGAACGGCACGTGGTCGTGATTGACGTTCAGGTCGTAGCCCACATAACCGGGGTCGAGGCGGAAGTCGTCGAACTTCTCGTACTTGGCATCCAGCCAGCTGACCTGGCCGCTGACCGTGGTGGCCTGGCCAAGCAGCATGCTGCCTTCCAGCTCCACGCCCTTGATCGACAACTCGGCCGCGTTCAGCACCGGGAAGGTGCCCACGTCCTGCGACACGCGCGCCTGGAAATCCTCGTAGTCGCTCTGGAAAGCGGTCACGCTGCCGCGCAGGCGGCCGTCGGCCGATTTCGCCTTCAAGCCAGCCTCGTAGGTCCACACGTATTCCGGATCGTACTTGGCGTGCAGGACGTCGTAGGCGGTATTGGCGCGGCCATTGAAACCGCCGGACTTGAAGCCGCGGTTGGCGGAGACATAGCCCATCAGGTTTTCGCTGAACTGCTTCTTCAGGCTGAAGGACGGCGTCACCGCGGTCCACGAGGCGGAGGTGGCCGGGAACGGGACGGTGCCGTTGAGCACGGCCAGCGCCGGTCCCCAGAAGGTGCTGGTGGTGCGCTCGTAATCCTTCTTGTCGCGGGTCCAGCGCACGCCGGCGGAAACCGTCCAGCTGGGCGCGAATTCCCAGTCGAAACTGGCGAACGCGGCCGTGCTGGTCGTGGTCAGGTCGTCCTCGATGGTGCGCAGGAAATCGACCGTGGTGCCGAACACGGCGTACAGGTCGTCGGCGTAGGCTTCCTGGTACGAAGGCACGTGTTCGCGCATGTGGTACGCGCCGAAGATGGCGTGGAAATTGCCGCCGTTGTCGTACTGCAGCTGGAATTCCTGGCTCTTCTGGTCCTGGTCGAGCGCCACCAGCACGTCGCCCAGTTCGTATTGCGAACCGTCGATGTCGATGTAGGAATTGGTCTTCAGCTTGCGGAAAGCGCTGATGCTCTTGAACAGCCAGCGCTGGTTGATGTCCCATTCCATGTTGAGCGAAGCGCCGGAGTGGCTCAGGCGCTGGCCCTTGTCCGGGTCGAACGAGGTAGAAGCGGTACGGTCCCAGTCGCCGGTCTCGCCCGGCAACAGCACCACTTGGCCGAACACCAGGTCGGTCTGGATCAGGTTGGCCATCGGCCGGCCCATGGTCAGGTGCGCATGCTGTTCGGTGCGGTCCAGCGACAGGGTCGCGCGGAACGCTTCGCCGGAATCGTAGGCCAGCTTGGCGCGCAGGGCCTTGGTGTTGTCGTCGTTGAAATCGTGGCCGCCGGCATCGTTCTCCACATAGCCGTCGTTGCGGATGATCGCGCCCGCGATGCTGCCGGCCAGGCGCTCGGTGAGCTTGTCGCTGGCGTAGAAGCGCGCTTCGGCGCGGCCATAGTCGCCGGCGGTGAGTTCGATCGCGCCGCCCTGGTCGTCGAACGGGTTCTTGGTGGTCAGCTTGATCGCGCCACCGGTGGAATTCTTGCCGTACAGCGTGCCCTGCGGCCCACGCAGCACTTCGACCTGCTGCACGTCGAACAGCGAGAACAGCGCGCCGTTGATGCGCGAATAGTAGACATCGTCGACGTACATGCCCACGCCGGGGTCGAAAGTCTGCAGCGCATCGGGCTGGCCGATGCCGCGAATGAACACGTTGACGCTGTTGGCCGAACCGCGGCCCTGCACGATGTTCATGTTCGGCACCGCGCCCTGCAGTCCGTCCACGTTGCTGGCCTGCAGGCCCTTGAGCTGTTCCTCGCCGAAGGCCGACACGGCCACCGGCACGTCCTGGATGGATTCGGCGCGCCGGCGGGCGGTGACCGTGATGCCGTCCAGGGTCTTGGCTTCGCTGGACGGCTCGCTGCCGGCGGCCGTCTGGTCCTGCGCCCATGCGGCCGGCGACACCAGCAGGCCGGCGATGGCCAGGCTCAGATACTTGCGCTTCATCGTTCCCCTCCTGAGGGTATGGGCAAAGGAC
>JBDHQQ010000027.1:0-21119 GCA_039807145.1 Pseudoxanthomonas sp.
ACCCCGCTGTCGGCCGCGGTCAGCATGCGCCACGCCGAAATCGTCGCGGGCCTGCTGCAAGCCGGTGCGCAGCTCGAACACCGCCTGCCCGGTGGCGTCACCGTGCTGATGCTGGCCGCGGCGCTGGGCCTGCCCGACATCGTCGCCCGCCTGCTCGACGCCGTCGCCGACGTGCACGCCGCCGACGCGCAGGGCCTGACCCCGCTGCACTGCGCCGCGTTGTACGGCTTCGTCGCGCGCGACCGCGCGCGGCTGCTCGCGCTGCTCGACACCCTGCTGCTGGCCGGCGCCGAGGCGGAAAGCATCGCCGCCGGCGCGGTCACGCCGCTGCTGCTGCTGCTGGGCGCGCGCGCCGAACCCGGCACCGCCTGCGACGAGGACGTGGTGCTGGCCGCGCTGGAACGCCTGCTGGACGAGGAAGTCTCGCTGGACGTGCAGGATCCGCGCGGCTTCGGCCCGCTGCACCTGGCCGCGCTGCACGGCCTGCTGAGCGTGGTGCAACGCTTGCTGCGCGCCGGCGCCGATCCCGACCTGCGCGACGCGCTGAACCGCAGTCCGCGCGAGATCGCGGTGATGCGCGGCTTCGTCGACGTCGCCGCGCAGTTCGCCCCGGCCATTCCCGGCGCCCCGCTGGCACGCTTCCTGCGCGAGCCGCGCACGTAGCGCCGGTCTTTCGGCGCCGATGTCCTCGGAGCCGTAGAGCCGAATTCATTCGACTGCTTTTCGAAATGGCCGTCAAAAGCAACAGCAGCCGAATGAATTCGGCTCTACGGTGCTCAGGACAGATCGGCAGAATTGCGTATCCAGCGACACCACCAGAACGGGTAATCCTCGATCCGTTCGACCAGTCGTTTGCGCAGCGGATTCTCGACGATGTAGCGGGCCTGCATGCGCAAATCCTGCTCGCTGCGAAGCCGATGCTCGTAATATCCCGATTGCCAGAGCGGCCCCGACCCGCCATCGAGCAGGTGAATGGCGCGAGCCGTGCGCGCCTTCAGCGTTTTCATGCAGATGCCCAGCGAAGTTCCGTCCAGGCGGAATAGCCAGTGCAGGTGGTCCGGCATCAGGATCCAAGCGAAAGGCGTGACGCTGCCCTGTTTCGTCAACCGGCGCAGCTCGTCGATGACGATGCCCGCGTTGCCCGGCTGCAGAAACACCGCCTTGCGACCACGTGTCACCGTGGTAACTGCATAACACGCTCCCGGTCGCGAAACGCGACTGGACAGAAGTCGGGGATTAGCCATTCCGCGAGCATGTCGAGGGGTCTCGCGGCCGGGCATTGGAAAAACCGGCACTCCGGCATCAGGATTTTCTGAAATCAGATCCCGTAGAGTCGAATTCATTCGGCTGCCGTTGCGTTCTATAGAAAAGCGGCCGAATGAATTCGGCCCTACGATTTCGGGCCGGCTTCCTCGGCATCCGCCTCGAACAGTTTCTCCAGGTCGGCGCGCGCGCCCTTCGACGTGCGCAGCAGCGCGTCCTCGTCGTCGTAAACGAGGTGTTGTTCGCGCAGCAGCTTCTCGTCGTGCTGGCGGAAGCGCTGGGTATGGTCGTGGGCCACGTTGGCCGGCACGCCCAGAGACACCAGCACCTGTTCGCCCATTTCCAGGCTGGAGCCGAAGGTCTCGCGGAACGCCTCCGCGCCCATGTCCATCAGCCGCCAGGCGTGCTGGCGGTCGCGGGCGCGGGCGAACACCGTCGCCTTCGGATACATGCGCCGGATCAGCCGCGTCGCCCGCACGTTGGCCTCGACGTCGTCCACCGTGACCACGAACACCTTGATGTCGCTGCCGCCCGCCGCGCGCAGCAGTTCCGGCTGGGTCGGGTCGCCGTAATACAGGCGGTTGCCGAAGCGACGCAGGGCATCGACCTGCTCGGCGCTGTGCTCCAGCGCGACGAACGGGATGCGCTGCGCGGTGAGCAGCCGCGCGACGATCTGGCCGAAGCGGCCCATGCCCGCGATCAGCACCTGCGGCGCGTCGTCCTCGGCAATGGCGTCGAACGCGCGTTTCTCCGGCTCGTCCCGGGGCAGCCGCGCCAGCAGCCGGGTCAGCGCGATCAGCAGCAGCGGGGTCAGCGCCATCGACACGCCGACGATCGCCACCAGCCGGTCGTGGTGGGTGGCGCCGAGCAGGCCGAATCGCTGGGCGTCGTTGAACACCACGAAGGCGAATTCGCCGCCCAGCCACAGCAGGCTGCCCAGCAACAGGGCTTCGCGTCCGGGCAGTCCGCCGGGGCGAAGGCCGACGAAGAACAGGAGGGTGAACTTCACCAGCAGCAGCGCCAGCACGCCGGCGGCGATGATCTGCGGCTCGGCGAACACCCGATCGACGTTGATGCCCATGCCCACGGCGATGAAGAACAGGCCCAGCAGCAGGCCTTCGAACGGACGGATCTGCGATTCCAGCTCGTGGCGGAATTCGGAATCGGCCAGGATCACGCCGGCGAGGAACGCGCCCAGGCCGGCGCTCAGGCCCGCCGCCTGCATGAACCACGCCGTGCCCAGCACCACCAGCAGCGCGCTGGCGGTGAACACCTCCGGCATGCGCGTGCGCGCGGCCACGCGGAACAGTTGGCGCAACAGCGACCGCCCGCCCAGCGCCACCAGCGCGATCGCACCGACGGCCTTCAATATCGCCATCGGGTTGAAGCCTTCCTGCTGCGCGCCGCCGAGGATCGGGATCGCGGCCAGCAGCGGGATCGCCGCCAGGTCCTGGAACAGCAGGATCGCGAAGCCGAGGCGTCCGTAGCCGGTCGCCAGCTCCTTGCGCTCGCCCATCAATTGCAGGCTGACCGCGGTGGACGACAGCGCCAGGCCCATGCCGACCACCAGCGCGGCCTTCCACGACATTCCGGTCGCCAGCACCAGCGCGCCCAGCGCCAGCGCGCTCAGTCCGACCTGCAGGCTGCCGGCGCCGAACACCGGCTTGCGCATCACCCGCAGCCGCGACGGCGACAGCTCCAGGCCGATCACGAACAGCAGCATCACCACGCCGATCTCGGACGCGTTGAGGATGCGGTCGGCGTCGCGCACGACCTTCAGCCCGTACGGGCCCAGCAGCACGCCGGTCGCCAGGTAGGCCAGCACCGCGCCGAGGCCGAACCGCTTGAACAGCGGCACCGCCACCACCGCGGCCAGCAGAAAGACCAGTGCGAGTTCCAGACCGCCGCCGTGCATGGGTGTCTCCTTGATGCGGACATTATGCGGGCAGGGGGGTCGATTGCTGCGTCATTCCCGCCGCGCTAGGCTGCGATCCACTCCCAAGGTAACGAGGGGCTGTAGATGAAACGTATGCTCATCGGCTGTGTCATGTGGCTGTTGGCCCTGCCGCTCGTTGCCGGCAACGGTCCCGGTTCGGTGCGCAAGCAGGTGGAGGCCAGCATGCTGTTGACCGGCACGATCCTGGTCGGGCCGCAAGGGCAGGTCGCCGAGCACGCCATCGACCAGCCGGACAAGGTGCCCAGGCAAATGCTGGACTTCGTGACGCAAAACATCGCGGAATGGAAGTTCGAACCCACCCTGCTGGAGGGCAAGCCCGTCTCGGTGCGCAACAGGATGAGCGTGCGGTTGATCGCCAGGAAAACCGGGGACGGCAAGATCAGGGCCCACATCGGCGGCGTCGACTTCCAGCCGTTTTCGTCGCAAGCGGAAGAAGGCGCCGAAGTGGCGTCACGGACAATGACCCCGCCGAGCTATCCGATGTCGGCCGCGCAGGCGGGCATCCAGGGCACCGTGTATCTGGTGATCCGGGTGGGCAGGGATGGCAGGGTGGAAGACCTGGTTCCCGAGCAGGTCAATCTCAAGATCGTCACCAACGAAGGCGACATGCGCTACTGGCGCGGGGTTTTGGAAAAGTCGGCGATGAAGGCCGCGCAGCAATGGGTATTCACGCCGCCGGTGAAGGGCGAGAACGCCGAGCTGCCGTTCTGGTCGGTGAGGGTTCCGGTGGACTACACCTTCGACAGGGAGGCCGAAAAGAAATACGGCGAGTGGGACGCCTATGTTCCCGGCCCGCGGCAGGAAATCCCCTGGAAGAACTGGAGCGACCTGCCCGGGTTTTCGCCCGATGCGCTGGTTGCGGGCGGCGTGCAGCAAGTGGGCGGCAATGGATTGCGTTTGCTGACGCGGTTGTCGGACAGTTAGTTCCGGCGGCGCAGAGGCATGAATCCATGGAAGCGGCCCGCAAGCGCGGGCCGCTTCCGTTTGCAGCATGCGGATCGCCCGTTGCCTTGCCGACAAGGTGCAGCCAACCCTATCCGCGAAGCGGCACGAATTCACGGCACCCGCGCGCACACCCACGCATCCACGCGAGCGACACCGGCGCGCAGCAAAACCTTCGCTGCCGCATTCAGCGTTGCACCGGTGGTCATCACGTCGTCGATCAGCACGACGTGCGCGGGCAGCGCCGCGCCGGGACGCACGGCGAAAGCGCGGCGCAGGTTGCGCTGCCGTGTTTCTGCATCCAGTTCCGATTGCGGCGCGGTGGCGCGGACGCGCTGCAAGGCGTCGGCCAGCAGCGGAATACCCAGCTGGCGTGCGACGGGCCTGGCCAGTTCCAGCGCCTGGTCGTAGCCGCGCTTGCGCAGGCGCGAGGCGTGCAGCGGCACCGGCACGATGGCGTCCGGTCGGGGCGCGTCGGCCAGCGATTCGCACAGCAGTTCTGCCATCAACCGGCCGGCGGCGAGGTCATGGTGGAACTTGAAGCGCGGCACCAGCCGGTCGAACGGGAAACCATAGACGCAGGCCGCATGCGCGTGGGTCAGCGGCGGCAGGCGACGCAGGCATTCACCGCACAGCGTTTCCGCCTGCGGCAGGGGAATCGCACAGCGCGGACAGGCATGGCCGTTCCACGGCAAAGCCGCGGCGCAGTCGCGGCACAGGTCGCGGCCGTCGCGGCCGGATTCGCCGCACAGCAGGCAGCGCGGGGGCAACAGCAGTCGCACCAGCCGTTGTGGCCAGCCGTCAACTTTTCCATTTCCTGTTTGGTTGACAGGGTCGGGCATGCCCACCAGACTGCCCGCCTTGCCGCCCGCTGTCTGTCAGGAAATTCCGAAATGACGCCGCTGCGCCACGATTGGCATCGCGAGGAAATCCTCGCGCTGTTCGACCTGCCGTTCACCGAGCTGCTGTACCGCGCCGCCGGCGTGCACCGCGCGCATTTCGATCCGGCCGAAGTGCAGGTATCGACGCTGTTGTCGGTGAAGACCGGTGGTTGCCCCGAGGATTGCGCGTACTGCCCGCAGGCGCAGCGCTACCACACGGGGGTCGAGGCGCGGAAGCTGATGGCGCTGGACGCCGTACTGGACAAGGCGCGCGCGGCCAAGGCCGCCGGCGCCTCGCGCTTCTGCATGGGCGCGGCCTGGCGCTCGCCGAAGGACCGCGACATCCCCAAGGTCGCGGCGATGATCCGCGAAGTGAAGGCGCTGGGCCTGGAAACCTGCGCGACGCTGGGCATGCTCTCGAACGGCCAGGCCCACGCGCTGCGCGATGCAGGGCTCGACTACTACAACCACAACCTGGACACCGCGCCGGAGTTCTACGGCGAAATCGTCCACACCCGCGAATACCGGGATCGTCTCGATACGCTGGAACACGTGCGCGACGCCGGCATGAAGACCTGCTGCGGCGGCATTGTCGGCATGGGCGAAACGCGCGCGCAGCGTGCCGGGCTGCTGCAGGCGCTGGCCAACCTGCCGGCGCATCCGGACTCGGTGCCGATCAACCGGCTGGTGCAGGTCGAAGGCACGCCGCTGCACGGCACGGTGGAACTCGACCCGTTCGAGTTCGTGCGCACGATCGCGGTGGCCCGCATCCTGATGCCGCGGTCGATGGTGCGGTTGTCGGCGGGGCGCGAGTCGATGCCGGACGAACTGCAGGCGCTCTGCTTCGCCGCCGGCGCGAATTCGATCTTCCACGGCGAGAAGCTGTTGACCACCGGCAACCCGGACGTGGCGCGCGACCAGGCGCTGTTCGCGAGGCTGGGCCTGCGCCCGATGGCGGTGCAGGCGGATGCGCGCGGGCACGACCACGGCGGCACGGTGCATGCCGACATCGTCGAGGCGGCGGCCTGAGTCCTCGATCCTTCCCCCGCGTGCGGGGGAAGGTGCCGAAGGCGGATGGGGAGAACCCGAAGTCGACAGGGCTTCCGTTGCGATGTTGAATACGAAGCACGGAAATGAATGCGTCAGCCTGCGATTCTGTCGCCTCATGGGGAAGCGTTCCGCCCTGACGGGCGGGTTACTTTCTTTGCTTGTGCAAAGAGGAGATTTTCAACAGCCGAATGGCTGGTCAAGTAACCAAAGAATGCACACCCTGCCTTTGCGCCCTTCGTGCTTCGCACGAAGGGTTCGCGGAGTCGATGGGAATTTCCGGAAGCAACATCCTGTTGCTCCGGAAACGGCGCACATCCCTGTGCGCCGCCCCCTGCGGGGGCTTACCCATCAACTCCGCCGCTACGGACGGGGACCAAAAGCAAAGCCAAAATCCAAAGCCAAAATCCAAAGCCAAGAAGTCCGACATGTCCCGACCCGACCTCCATCAACGCATCCGCCTGCAGCGCGAACAGCGCGCGATTCGGGATCGCGTGCGCGTGCGGCGCACGGTGACGCGGCGCGATGGCGTGCGGGTCGAGGTCGGCGGGCGCTGGCTGGTGGAGTTCTGCGGCAACGACTACCTGGGCCTGGCGCAGCAGTTCGAAGTGGTGGATGCGCTGCAGGACGCTGCCGCGCGGCATGGCGTGGGCGCCGGGGCTTCGCATCTGGTCAGCGGCCACCACGCCGCGCACGAGGCGCTGGAACGCGAGGTTGCCGAATGGCTGGGCTATCCGCGCGGGCTGCTGTTCGGCAGCGGCTTCCTTGCCAACCTCGCCGTGCAGCAGGCGCTGCTGTCGGACAGTGGCGATGTTTGCGTGCAGGACCGGCTGAACCACGCCAGCCTGATCGATGCCTCGCGGCTGGCCGGCTGCCGCCTGCGGCGTTATCCGCATGCCGATGCGCAAGGCGCGATCCGCCAACTGCGCCTCGCGCCCGATGGGGCCGCGATGCTGGCGACCGACGGGGTGTTCAGCATGGACGGCGACGTCGCGCCGCTGCGCGACCTGGCCCTGGTCGCGCGTGCGCAGAAGGCCCTGCTGTACGTCGATGATGCGCACGGCGTCGGGGTGTCCGGGCCGGAAGGGCGCGGCAGCGTGGCCGCGGCCGGGCTGGGCGTGGATGAAGTGCCACTGCAGCTGGCGACGCTGGGCAAGGCGCTGGGTGGCTACGGCGCGGTGGTGGTCGGCGACGAGGCGCTGGTCCGCCACCTGGCCGAAACCGCGCGCCCGTACCTCTACACCACGGCGTTGCCGCCGGCGCTGGCCGCGGCGACGCGCGTCGCGGTGAGGCACGCACGCCGCGACCAGTGGCGGCGCGACAGGCTGGGCGAACTGGTCGCGCGGTTCCGGCGCGGCGCGATCCGCCACGGCCTGTCGCCGATGGATTCGGATTCGCCGATCCAGCCCCTGCTTTGCGGCGACGACGCGACCGCGCTGGCGATGTCGGCGGCGCTGGAGCGCGCCGGCTACCTGGTCACCGCGATCCGTCCGCCGACCGTGCCCGAAGGCAAGGCGCGGCTGCGGGTGACGCTGTCGGCGGCGCACGATCCGGCGCAGGTCGATGCGCTGGTCGACGCGCTGGCGCAGGCGCGCGACGCGCTCCGCAACGGGGCCGCGGCATGACCGGAATACAAGGGCGCCCGTCGCGCCGGGCGTTGTTCGCGGTGGGCATCGCGCTGCTGTCGGCGCTGTTCTTCACCCTGACCTACGTGCTCAATCGCGCCAGCGCCAGCGCCGACGCGCATTGGGCATGGATCGCGTCGTTGCGCTACCTGATCACCCTGCCGCTGATGCTGCCGCTGGTGCTGCGCGGCAATGGTTTCGCGCCGGTGTGGCGTTCGATCCGCGCCGCGCCGTGGCCCTGGCTGTCGTATGCCGGCATCGGCTTCTTCGTGTTCTACGTGCTGTTGAGTTACGCCGCCGCCAGCGGACCGTCGTGGCTGGTGGCGGGCAGTTTCCAGTTCACCGTGATCGCGGGGATGCTGTGCGCGCCGTTCCTGTATCGCGACGCGCGCCGGCACATCCCGCTGCCGGCGCTGGCGGCGGGCACGGTCATCATCACCGGGGTGATGCTGATGCAGTTCGGCCATGCCCGCGGCGCGCTAGACCGCGCCGGCTGGATCGCGCTGGGCTGCGTGCTGGTGTCGGCGGTGGCGTATCCGTTGGGCAACCGCCTGTTGCTGCTGCACCTGGAACGCAGCGGCGAACAACTCGACGCCACCCAGCGCGTGTTCGGGCTGACCCTGGCCAGCCAGCCGCTGTGGTGGGCGCTGGCCGTGTTCGCGTGGACCCGCGCCGGTTGGCCGAGCGCGGCGCAGGTGGGGCTGGCCGCCGGCGTGGCGCTGAGCGCCGGGGTCATCGCCACCGTGCTGTTCTTCCGCGCCACCGGCATGGTGCGCAACCATGCGACCGCGCTGGCCGCGGCCGAAGCCATGCAGGCGGCGGAGCTGCTGTTCGCCACGCTGCTGGGCGTGGCCTTGCTGGGCGAAGCCTGGCCGCGCGGCATGGCGCTGTGGGGCGCGCTGCTGGTGATGGCCGGCATCGGCCTGTTCGCCTGGGTCGCGTCGCGGCCAGGGGCCGACGCGCGCGAAACCGAAGCCCTGCGCACGGAGCACGGCGCATGAGCGGATTGCACATCGAAACCGTCGGCCAGGGGCCGGCGCTGGTGCTGATCCACGGCTGGGCATTGCACGGCGGCGTGTTCGCGCCGCTGGTGCAACGCCTGTCCGATCGTTTCACCTTCCATCTGGTCGATCTGCCCGGCCACGGCTGCAGCCGCGACGCCGCCACGCCGCTGGCGCTGGATGCGGTGGTCGGCGAAATTGCCGAGCGCACGCCGCCGGCGGTGTGGCTGGGCTGGTCGCTGGGCGGGCTGTTCGCGCTGAAGGCGGCGGCGATGCAGCCGCAGGTGCGCGGCCTGGCGATGATCGCGGCGACGCCGCGCTTCGTGCGCGGCGACGGCTGGCCGGATGCGGTGGAAACTGCGGTGTTCCAGCAGTTCGGCACCGAGCTGCGGCAGGACTTCCTCGGCACGCTGGAACGCTTCCTCGCCCTCGACACGCTGGGTTCCGAACACGGTCGCGCGGAGCTGCGCAACCTGCGCGACGCGCTGGTCGCGCGCGGCGAACCGTCGCCGCGCGCGCTGCAGGAAGGCCTGCGCCTGCTGGAGCGCAGCGACCTGCGCCACCTGCTGCCGGGGCTGCAGGTGCCCAGCCTGTGGATCTCGGGCCGGCGCGACCGGCTGGTGCCCGGCGACGGCATGCAGGCGGCGGCGGCGCTGTCGCGCGGCGAATTCGTCGGCATCGATCGCGGCGCGCACGCGCCCTTCATTGGCCATGCCGATCTGGTCGCCGAACGCCTCTCCGCATTCGTCGAGCGTATCGGCGCATGAATGCCCTGTTCGACCGCCGCCACATCCGCCGCGCGTTTTCGCGCTCGGCCACCGGCTACGAAGCGGCGGCGACCCTGCAGCGCGAGATCGAGTCGCGCCTGCTCGAATCGCTGGATTACCTCGACGACCGCGCGCCGCAGGTCGCGCTGGATGTCGGCAGCGGCCCGGCGCACGCCGCCGCGGCGATGCGCAGGCGCTGGCCGAAGGCGCAGGTGGTCGCGCTGGACCTGGCCTTGCCGATGCTGCGCGAATCCAGGAAGCGCACCGCATGGTGGAAGCGCGCGGCGGGCGGCGACTTCGCCCGCGTCTGCGCCGACGCGCGCGCGCTGCCGCTGGCCGAGGGCAGCGTGGACGTGCTGTTCACTAACCTGTGCCTGCAGTGGGTCGAGGATCTGCCGGCGGCGTTCGCCGGCTTCCGCCGCGTGCTCAAGCCGGGCGGCCTGCTGCTGTGCTCCACCTTCGGCCCGGACACGCTGGTCGAGTTGCGCGAGGCTTTCGCCGCGGCCGACGATGCGCCGCACGTCAATCCGTTCGCGTCGATCGCGCAGTTCGGCGATGCGCTGATCGCGGCGGGCTTCCGCGATCCGGTGCTGGACCGCGACCTGTTCGTATCCGACTACGCCGACCTGTCCGCGCTGATGCGCGCGCTGCGCGCGATGGGCGCGACCAACGCGCTGCGCGCGCGCCGGCCCACGCTGACCGGACGGGCGCGTTTCGCGGCGGCATCGGCGGCGTACGAAAAGCTGCGCCGCGAAGCCGGACTGCCGGCGACCTGGGAAGCGATCTACGCCCACGCCTGGGCCCCGGCGCCGGGCGCGCCGATCCGCATGGGCGGGCACGACGTCGCGACGATGCCGGTGTCGGCGATCCCGATCCGCCGCCGCGGCGCGTGAGCCGCGACGGCGCGCTCAGTTCGCGTCGACGAACAGGTCGCGGTGGAAGAAGTAGACCTCCTGCAGCAGGAACTTCCCCTGCGTGGAAAACGAGCGGAAGCGCGTGGTCGGCGTCGGCGAGCCGAGCGCTTCGATGCCGGCCTCGCGCGACAGCCGCAGCGCACGCGCCATGTGCAGCGGGTCGCTGACCACGATCGCGCGGCGCAGGCCGTTGCTGCGCATCAGCCGGGCCGCCTGCTGCAGGTTCTGCCGGGTGGTGCGCGAGACGCTCTCGATCAGGATCGCCTCGGGGGCCACGCCGTGGCGCAGCGCGTAGCGGCGGCCGACCTGCGCCTCGGAATAGCGCGCGCCGCGGCCGCCATAGCCGCCGGTGAAAATCAGCCGCCCGGCCATGCCGCGCTGGTACAGGTCGATGCCGTGGCGCAGCCGTTCCTCCAGCACGGGCGAAGGCCGCGCGTCGTAGGCCGCCGCGCCCAGCACGATGATCGCGTCGGCGGGCGCGGCTTCGTCGCGTTCGCCGACCCAGACGATGTAGGCCGCCACGCCGGTCAGCCACAGCAGCGCCAGCGCCAGCAGCCGCAGCGGCCAGCCGAACCTGCGCCGCCGCTTCTCGCCCACGATCTTCATGCGGTGTGCCACGGCAGCGCGTCCAGGTCGACGTTGCCGCCCGACAGGACGATGCCGACACGCCTGCCGGCGAAGCGCTCGCGCTGCTGCAGCAGCGCGGCCAGCGCCACCGCCGAGGAAGGCTCGACCACCTGCTTGGCCACCTGCCACAGCAGGCGCATCGCGGTGAGGGTGTCGGCGTCCTCGACGACGATGGCCTGCGCGTTGAAGCGGCGCAGCAGTTCGAAATCCGGTTCGCCCAGGGTGCCGCGCAGGCCATCGCAGACGGTGTCGGGCACGAAGTCGATGCGGCGTTCGCCGGCGGCCAGCGAGCGCGCGGTATCGGCGGCGCCGGCCGGCTCGGCCAGGAACACTTCGCAGTGTGGCGCGAGTGCCGCCGCCGCTATCGCCGTGCCGCTGGCCAGGCCGCCGCCGCCGACCGGCACCACCAGCGCGTCGAGCGGGCCGGTCGCGTTCAGCAACTCCAGCGCGGCGGTGCCCTGGCCGGCGATGACCCGCGGATCGGTGTACGGATGCACCAGCTCCGCGCCGGTGTCGCGCTGGACTTCCGCGCAAGTGGCTTCGCGCGCGGCGATGCTGGGCGCACAGCGGTGCAGCACCGCGCCGTAGCGCCGGATCGAGGCCAGCTTCGCCGCCACCGCGCCTTCGGGCACGACCACGTGGCAGGGGATGCCGCGGGTGTGCGCGGCCAGCGCCAGCGCCGCGCCGTGGTTGCCCGAGGAATGGGTGACCACGCCGCGGACCGCTTCGGTTTCGTTCAGCGACCACACCGCGTTGCAGGCGCCGCGGAACTTGAACGCGCCGGTCCGCTGCAGGTGCTCGGCCTTGAAGTGCAGGCGCGCGCCGGCCAGTTCGTCCAGCGAGTGCGAGGTCAGCACGGGGGTGGCGTGGGCGTGCGGCGCGATGCGCGCGGCGGCGGCCAGCACGTCGTCGAAGTCGGGAAGCGGCGGCATCCGCCAAGGTTAACCCATCGCCCGCGCCGCCCCGGAGCATGCGGTGCGGCGGAACGCAGCGTTTGCGCACGCGCCGGCGCAATTAAGCACGGATTCAATACCCAGGCCCGACTCTGCGAACATGCAGGAGGTACCTGCGGGGGGAAATGCTCATGAAATTCCGGATGTTCGCCGTTGCCGCCGTGGCCCTGACCGCGCTGGGCGGCTGCGCCACCTACGACTACGCCGGCGGCAGCGCGCCGGGCGGTTACTACTCCAGCCCGGCGCGTGTCGAATACTACGGCAGCTACGGCTATGGCTATCCGTACGGCGGCTACGGCTACGGGTACTACGGCAGTCCGTACAGCTACTACGGCTATCCGTATGGCTATGGCTACTATCGGCCGCCTTACTACTCCGGTCAGCATCCGCGCCCGCAGCCCGGCGGCAACGGTGGCGCCGCGCCGCCGCCGAACGGCCATCGCCCGGACGGCGATCGCGCGCCGTGGCGCAACCTGGATCGCCTGACCGAAGAGCGGGGCCAACAGGGCCAGCGTTCCCGGCCGGCTCCCCGCGCCTACCAGGCGCCGCAAGGCAGCGCCCCGCGCGCTGCGCCGCGTCCGCAGGCGGCTCCGCAACCCCGCAGCCAGAGCGGCGGCGGCATGACGCGCGCCATCGAGCGGGCCCGGCAGGCCAGGGAGCCCTGAGGCGCGGCTGCCGGCCGTGAACCGGCACGACGAGGGTTGACCGAGCGCGTCGCAATTTGACGTTGGGACAGGGGTCAACCGCTTGTCGGCGCCCGGTGCGCGTACTCGGATCCCCCCTGTTCCGACCGTCACCGGGCGTCGGCTTCACCGTCTGGGCGCGTCCGCGCCGCATTTCCGAAGCCTGGAAAGAAAAAGGGACCGGCAGCCCCCCGACTGCCGGTCCCGGCATCCGTCGCGCATGAAGCCGGCCCCCTGTATGCCCAGCCCGCGCCCCTGGTCGCTTGCTGCGACGGATGCAGGAAGTAGGGTTGCAGATTCCGTGCCAAATCTGCCGAAATCCCGGCCGGGTGCATGGTCGCCGGCCGGCATGACCGGTAAAATCAGCCACTTATGCGAACAGGCAGCGATTTCCACCGCTACGACGTCATCGTGATCGGCGGCGGCCACGCCGGCACCGAGGCCGCGCTGGCGTCGGCGCGCACCGGCGCGCGCACGCTGTTGCTGACCCACAACGTCGAAACCGTCGGCGCGATGAGCTGCAACCCGGCCATCGGCGGCATCGGCAAGGGCCACCTGGTCAAGGAAATCGACGCCCTCGGCGGCGCGATGGCGCACGCCGCCGACCTGGCCGGCATCCAGTGGCGCACGCTCAACGCGTCGAAAGGCCCGGCGGTGCGCGCGACGCGCTGCCAGGCCGACCGTTCGCTGTACCGCGCCGCGATCCGCCGCATCGTCGAAGCGCAAGCGAACCTGACGATCTTCCAGGCCGCGGTCGATGACCTGGTCATCGACGGCGACGCGGTGCGTGGCGCGATCACCCAGACCGGCCTGCGCTTCGACGCGCCCGCCGTGGTGCTGACCGCCGGCACCTTCCTTGCCGGCAAGATCCACGTCGGCGAAACCCAGTACGCCGCCGGCCGCATGGGCGATCCGCCGTCGACCACGCTGGCCGCGAAGCTGCGCGAACGCCCGTTCGCCATCGACCGGCTGAAGACCGGCACGCCGCCGCGCATCGACGGGCGCACGCTCGACTACTCGGTGATGGAAGAACAGCCCGGCGACGATCCGCTGCCGGTGATGTCGTTCCTCGGCGACGCGCGCGCGCATCCGCGCCAGGTGCCGTGCTGGATCACCCACACCTCCGAGCGCACCCACGAGATCATTCGCGCGGCGCTGCACCGTTCGCCGCTGTACTCCGGGCAGATCGAAGGCATCGGCCCGCGCTACTGCCCGAGCATCGAGGACAAGGTGGTGCGCTTCGCCGAGAAGGCCAGCCACCAGATTTTCGTCGAACCGGAAGGCCTCGACGTCGCGGAAATCTATCCGAACGGCATTTCGACGTCGCTGCCGTTCGACGTGCAGCTGGAACTGGTGCGCAGCATCCGCGGCTTCGAGCACGCGCACATCACCCGGCCCGGCTACGCGATCGAATACGACTTCTTCGACCCGCGCGGGCTGAAGTCCTCGCTGGAAACCAAACTGGTTGCCGGCCTGTTCTTCGCCGGCCAGATCAACGGCACCACCGGCTACGAGGAAGCCGCGGCGCAGGGCCTGCTGGCCGGCCTCAACGCCGCGTGCTTCGTGCAGGGCAGGGAGGCGTGGTCGCCGCGACGCGACGAGGCCTATCTCGGCGTGCTGGTCGACGACCTGATCACCCACGGCACCAACGAGCCGTACCGCATGTTCACCAGCCGCGCCGAGTACCGGCTGCAGCTGCGCGAGGACAACGCCGACCTGCGCCTGACCGAAACCGGTCGCACCCTGGGCCTGGTCGACGACGCGCGCTGGGCAAGCTTCTCGCGCAAGCGCGAGGCGATCGAACGCGAAACCGGCCGCCTGCGCGCGCTGTGGGCCACGCCCGGCAACGCACTGGGCCGCGAAGTGGAGGCCACGCTCGGCATCGCGGTCAGTCGCGAAACCAATGCGCTGGACCTGATCAAGCGCCCGGAGCTGGACTACGCCAAGGTCGCGTCGGTGCCCGGCATCGGTCCGGCGGTGGACGACGCGAAGGTCGCCGAACAGGTGGAGATCGGCATCAAGTACGCCGGCTACCTCGACCGCCAGCGCGACGAGATCGCGCGCCAGCGCCGCAACGAGGACACGCCGGTTCCCGACGGCTTCGACTACGCCGCGGTGCGCGGCCTGTCGGCGGAAGTGCAGCAGAAACTGCAGCGCGTGCGCCCGCAGACCGTCGGCCAGGCCCAGCGCATCCCCGGCATGACTCCCGCCGCCATCTCGCTGCTGCTGGTGCACCTGGAGCGCGCACGCCGCAGCCGGGTGGCGTGACGCGGGAAGCGAGGGTCGATGCGATACTGCCTTGGCGATAAAGGGAGGCAGTATGGATATCCATCCGGTGGAGCCGGAAAAGCGTGCGGCCGTTCTTGCCGCACTGACGGACATCGAGCGGACACACGACGTGCGGGTTGTCTTTGCGTGCGAATCCGGTAGTCGTGGCTGGGGATTTTCTTCGCCCGACAGCGACTACGATGCACGTTTCATCTGCGTGCATCGCTTGCCGTGGTACCTGACCGTCAACGAACGCACCGGCTTGGGCCAGCCACAGCGTGATGTCATCGAGCTGCCTATCGACGACGATCTCGACGTCAGCGGCTGGGATTTGCGCAAAGCGCTCCGGCTTGTCGCCAAGTCAAACCCCACGCTTCTGGAGTGGATGCATTCTCCCGTTGTCTACAGGCAGGATGACGGTACTTCGCGCGGACTGAAGGATTTGGCCGAACGATTTTATTCCCGCACGGCCGCCTGGCATCACTACCACAGCATGGCAAAGGGCAATTTCCGGGGATATCTGCGTGGAGAAAGAATAAGAACGAAGAAATACCTTTACGTCATTCGTCCTTTGCTTGCGTGCCAATGGGCCGAAAGATTCGGAACTCCGCCCCCGATGGCATTCGAATTGCTGCTGGATCGCCTTCTGCCGACTGGCCCGGTTCGCGAAGCCATCGATGCGCTGCTGGCCGTGAAGCGAATCAGCAGGGAGGTGGCGGACGGACCTCGCATTCCAGTCATCAGCGATTTCCTAGAGGTTGAACTGGAACGCATGCAGGCGTCTCCTCCCATGCTTTCAGGTTGCGAGGGCCGCGATGCGGAATTGGACGAATTCTTTCGCCAGTCGCTGCAAGGCTAGCGTCGTTGTTGCGGTCGAGAAAGAACGCCGGCCATTGGCCGGCGTTTTCGTTACCGCATGCAACCGGATCGACTACCAGATCTTCACCCGGTCTTCCGGCTTCAGGTACAGCTTCTGGCCTTCCTGCACCTTGAAGGTGTCGTACCACGCGTCGATGTTGCGCACGGTCAGCGCGCGCCACTGGCCGGGCGCGTGTTCGTTGCCGACCACCTGCGCGCGCAGCGAGGCGTCGCGCATCTTGCTGCGCCAGGCCTGGGCGAAGGCGAGGAAGAAGCGCTCGTCGCCGCTCAGGCCGTCGATCACCGGCGCCTGCTTGCCGCCCAGCGACTTGCGGTAGGCGACGTAGGCCGCCTGCAGGCCGGACACGTCGGCGATGTTCTCGCCCAGCGTCTGCTGGCCGTTGATGTGCAGGCCCGGCAACGCTTCGTACGCGTCGTACTGCTTCACCAGCCGGTCGGCGGCGGCCTTGAAGTGGGCGGCGTCCTCCGGCGTCCACCAGTTGTGCAGGCGGCCCTGCGCGTCGAACTCCGCGCCGAGGTTGTCGAAGCCGTGGCTGATCTCGTGGCCGATCACCGCGCCGATCGCGCCGTAGTTGGCGGCATCGTCGGCCTTCGGATCGAAGAACGGCGCTTCGAGGATCGCGGCGGGGAAGTTCATCGCGTTCTGCAGCGGCAGGTTCACGGCGTTGACCGTCTGCGGCGTCATCCACCATTCCTTGCGGTCGGGTGCCTGGCCCAGCTTGGCGGTCTGGTGGCGGTATTCGGCTTCCTCCGCGCGCAGGGTATTGCCCAGCGGATCGTCGCGCTTCACTTCCAGCGAGGCGTAGTCGCGCCACGTGTCCGGATAGCCCACGCCGACCAGCATGGTTTCGGCCTTCTGCCGGGCGAGCTGCTTGGTCTCCGGCGACATCCATTCCAGCTGGTCGATGCCGTCGCGGAACGCGGCGAGGATGTTGGACACCATCGCCTCGACCTGCGCCTTCGACGAGGCCGGGAAGTATTGCTGCACGTACAGCTTGCCGATGGCGTCGCCCAGCGCGACGTCGGTGGCGGCCAGCGCGCGCTTCCAGCGGTCGCGCTGCTGGGTGGTGCCCGAGAGCTGGGTGCCGTAGAAGCCGAAGCGCAGGTCGGCGAACGCCTTGGGCAGCAGCGCGGCGCTGTGGTTCAGCGCGTGGAAACGCAGGTAGTCCTTCCACGTCTGCAGCGGCGCGCTTGCGACCAGCGCGGAAAGCTTCCTGATCGCATCGGGCTGCCAGGCCACCAGCGTCTGCTGGCCCGACAGGTTCGCCGCCTCGAAGAACGCCGGCCAGTCGATGCCCGGCGCATGCTTGCCGAATTCGGCGGTCGGCCACGGGTTGTTGGCCTTGTGGATGTCCTGGGTGTCGATCACGCTGGCCTGCGCTTTTGCGATCTTCGTTTCCAGGCTGAAGATCGCCTGCGCCTTCTTGTCGGCATCGGCATCGCCGGCCTGCTTCAGCAGCGCGGCGATGTACGCCTTGTAGGCGTCGCGGTTGGCGGCCATGTCCTTGTCGGCGGACAGGTAGTACTCGCGGTCGGGCATGCCCAGGCCGCCCTGCAGCAGGTAGCCGACGTTTTTCTCCGGCGCGTCCAGGCCGGCGGCCACGAACAGGCCCAGCAGGTTCTCGGTGTAATAGTTGGTGGCGTTGATCGGATCGACGTCGGCGCGCAGGCCGGCGCCGAGGTAACGCGACAGCGCCGCGCCGTCGCTGATCGCATCCACGGCGTCCAGCTTCGCCTGCAGCGGCGCCAGCCCGCGCGATTCGATGCCGGCCTCGTCCATGTACGCGGCGTAGTAGTCGGCGATCCTGCGCGCGTCGCTGCCGGCGGCCGGGTTGGAGGCTTCCAGCCCCTGCACCAGGTCGGACAGGCGTTTTTCCGCCTTCTGGAACACCGTGTAGAACACGCCGATGCTGGAGCGGTCGGCCGGGATTTCGGTCGCCGCCTGCCAGCTGCCGTTGGCGTAGGCGTAGAAGTCGTCGCCGGGCTGCGCCGACTTGTCGATGCCGGCCAGGTCGATGCCGGAAACCGGCGCGGCGGGTGCGGCCTGCGCGGCAGGCTTCGCGGCTTCGGGGCTGGCCGCCGGCTTGCAGGCGGCCAGGGTGGCGATCACGGCCAGCGCCAGTGCGGCGTGGCGAAGGGGAATGGCGGTCATGCGTGAGCCTCGATGAAGGGTTCGCGCATCCTGCGCCGATTCGCGTTGCGGACATGTGCAGGAAGTCATCCGGGCCATGATCCCGCGCAGGTTGCAAAGGATGGCGGAAACGACCGACGAAAACCCTGCATTCGCCGGGTCGGATTCACGCAACTGATACGGGCGGCGGCACCCGCCCGCGTCACTTGTTGCTGACGTACTTCTCGCGCCGAACGTGCGCCACCGGCAAGCCGGCTTCCTTCAGCGTCTCGAAGCAGGCGTCGACCATGTTCGGGTTGCCGCACAGGTAGGCGATGTCGGTTTCCGGGTTCGGCGCGAATTCGGCCAGGTGCTGCTGCACGTAGCCGTGGCGCGCGTCGGCATGCGCGTGCGGCGAATCGGCCGCCGGCATTTCCCGCGAGTAGCACGGCACGAAGCGGAACTGCGGGTGCGCGTCGGCGAAGGTGCGGAAATCGTCCGCGTAGATCAATTCGTCCGGCGTGCGCGCGCCCGCCAGCAGCATCACCTCGATGCCGCGCTCGGCGATCTGCTTCGCCAGCAGCGGCAGCATCGCGCGGTACGGGGTGATGCCGGTGCCGGTGCCGATCAGCAGGTAGCGCCGGTTGCGATCGGTCGGGCGCAGGCAGAACAGGCCGTAAGGGCCGCTTGCCTGCACGATGTCGCCGGACTGCAGCGCCTCGAACAGCGCAGTCGCCGCGCCACCGGCGACGAAGCTGACCGCGATGTCCACCGCCTCGCCGGGGTCCAGCGCGTGGTCGTGCTGCGTGGCCAGCGAATAGCTGCGCTTGGTCGCCGTGCCGTCGGCATACTGGAAATGCACCTGGATGAACTGGCCCGGATTGAAGTCCAGCGGCTGGCCATCGGCGCGAACGAAGCTGTAGTGGCCCACGGTCGGCGCCAGCATGCGGTGCGCGACCAGCTTCAACGGGAATTGGACGATGGCCAAGGAGAATGGAACGCACTGGTGCCGGGGTGAGGCCCGGCGGGGCGCCTATAATAGCCCGCCCGCTTTCCGTCGCTTCCGCGACGCGCCCCGCATCAGGTTCCGCATGGCCGCCTCCGCCGTCGCTTCGACCGCTCCCGCCCTTTCCATCACCGACCTGCGCAAGACCTACGACAACGGCACCGCCGCGTTGAAGGGCGTGTCGCTGCAGGTCGCGCCCGGCGATTTCTTCGCCTTGCTCGGCCCCAACGGCGCGGGCAAGTCCACCCTGATCGGCATCGTCAGCTCGCTGGTCAACAAGAGCTCGGGCGAGGTGAAGGTGTTCGACGTGGACCTGTCCGCGCGGCGCGACGACGCGATGCGCCTGCTCGGCCTGGTGCCGCAGGAGATCAACTTCAACCTGTTCGAGAAGCCGGTCGACATCCTGGTCAACTACGCCGGGTTCTACGGCATCCCGCGCGCCGAAGCGCTGCCGCGCGCCGAGGAAGAGCTCAGGCGCGCGCGGCTGTGGGAAAAGGCCGAGGTGATGAGCCGCACCCTGTCCGGCGGCATGAAGCGCCGGCTGATGATTGCGCGGGCGATGATGACCCGGCCGCGCCTGCTGATCCTCGACGAACCCACCGCGGGCGTCGACATCGAGATCCGCCGCGACATGTGGAAGACGTTGCGGGAGATCAACGCCGCCGGCACCACGATCATCCTGACCACGCACTACCTGGAAGAAGCCGAAAGCCTGTGCCGCAACCTGGCGATCATCGACCACGGCAGCATCGTCGAGCAGGGGCCGATGAAGGCGCTGCTGGCCAAGCTGGACGTGGAGGGCTTCCTGTTCGACGTCGATGGCGAACTGCCGGCGCGGCTGCCGCACATCGAAGGCGCGACCCTGCAGGCCGCCGACCACCACACGCTGGACCTGGACATGCCGCGGGCGATGGACCTGAACCGCGTGTTCGCCGCGCTGAACGACGCGGGCATCCGCGTGCGCTCGATGCGCACCAAGTCGAACCGGCTGGAGGAATTGTTCGTGCGGTTGACCGGCGGCGAGGAGAAGGCGGCGTGATGTTTTCGCAACACCGCCGTGCTCTCCGCTTCTACGCTCGCCATTCCCGCGAAGGCGGGAATCCAGCGACTTTCGTCCCGGTTGCCATGATCTGCACGCAAGGGAAAGCCACTGGATTCCCGCCTTCGCGGGAATGACGAGCAAAAACAACTGCAATATCAGAAACACCCCCTCCCAGCCTCCCCCTGTGCTGTGCGCAAGGGGAGGGGCCAGAAGCGAAGCATGAACACGACCACCGAAAACATCCCGGCCGCCACCCAGACCGTCGCGCAGAAGAACCTGGTCGCCCTGGGCACCGTGACCCGCCGCGAGGTGATGCGCATCCTGCGCATCTGGACGCAGACGCTGATCCCGCCGGCGATCACCATGACCCTGTATTTCCTGATCTTCGGCGGCCTGATCGGCAGCCGCATCGGCGACATGGGCGGCTTCAGCTACATGGAGTTCATCGTACCGGGCCTGGTGATGATGAGCGTGATCCAGAACAGCTACGGCAACATCAGCTCGTCGTTCTTCGGCGCCAAGTTCGGCCGCCACATCGAGGAACTGCTGGTCAGCCCGATGCCGAACTGGGTGATCCTGACCGGCTACGTCGCCGGCGCGGTGCTGCGCGGACTGATGGTCGGCACGATCGTGCTCGGCATCGCCATGCTGTTCACCCAGGTGCGCGTGCCGCACCCGCTGGTCATGGCCAGCTCGGTGCTGCTGGGCGCGACGATCTTCTCGCTGGCCGGCTTCGTCAACGCCGCGCTGGCGAAGAAGTTCGACGACATCGCCATCGTGCCGACCTTCATCCTGACCCCGCTGACCTATCTCGGCGGCGTGTTCTATTCGATCAAGCTGCTGCCCGGCTGGGCGCAGGCCGCGACCCACGCCAACCCGATCTTCTACATGGTCAACGCGTTCCGCTACGGCCTGCTCGGCCAGAGCGACGTGCCGCTGTGGGTGGCCTACGCGCTGATGCTGGGCTTCGTCGTCGCGCTGGCGACGGTCGGCCTGTGGCTGCTGAAGAAGGGCGCCGGGCTGCGCAGCTGATTCCGGGAACCCGGCAAGCCACGTTTTGTAGAGCCGAATGAATTCGGCTCTACAAGGACGAATCAAACGTCGCCGTCGGTGGACCAACCTTCGCCGGTGCCGCGCTGGAACACGCGGTCGCC
>JBDHQQ010000028.1:0-21078 GCA_039807145.1 Pseudoxanthomonas sp.
GGCCGCGACGCGCCGAAGGAGTTCGAGCCGAAATGAACATGCCGGGAATCGGGAATCGGGAATCGGGAAAAGCCCCCGCTCCCCCGCAAGCGGGGGAGAGGGCCGGGGTGAGGGGGCGAACCGGCGCATTGGTTTGCATATGTGCGCTGTTCGCTTCGCTGCTGGCAGGCTGCTCGGTTCTCGGCAGCGGCCCGCAGGGCGGCCCGGCGACGATCTACGCGCCGAACGTGCGCATCCCCACCGACCCCGCATGGCCCGCGGTCGACTGGTCGCTGGCGATCGCCCAGCCCAGCGCCGCGCGCGTCATCGACGGCACGCGCATTTCGGTACGGCCCACCCCGGACGAACTGCAGGTGTACAAGGGCGCGGTATGGGCGCAGCCGGCCACCGGCCTGCTGGAAGACGCGCTGCTGCGCACGCTGGAGGATTCCGGGCGCATCGCCTCGGTTGCGCGCCTCGGCGCCGGCGCCCGCTCCGACTATCGCCTGTTGCTGGACCTGCGCCGCTTCGAGGCCGACTATGCCGGCCAGTCCGTGCCCAGCGCGACCATCGAGGTCAACGCCAAGCTGATGCGCGTGCGCGACCAGCACATCGTCGCCGCGCGCACCTTCCTGCAGGCGCAGCCCGCCGCCGCCGTCGAAGTGCCGCAAGTGGCCGCCGCGTTCGAACAGGCGCTTACGGCCATCACCCGCGACCTGGCCGGCTGGACCCTGCAAAGCGGCCAGGCCGACGCCTCGGTGCGCCGCTGAAATTCCCACCGGTAGCAGCGCTCTCGAGCGCGACCGGGCTTGCCCATGAAAACTACGTCGCGCTCGAGAGCGCTCCTACCGCGACAACGGGACCAGGATGCGGCGGAAGGTCAGATTGATGCGCTCGCCGACCGGCCTGGCCGTGCGCGGCAAGGCGTGGCGGAAATGCCGCTGGGTGGGGCCCGACATCAGCAGCAGGCTGCCATGATCCAGCGCCAGCACCAGCTTCCGCGTCGGCTCGCGGCGATGCTTCAGCACGAAGCGCCGCGTCGCGCCCAGGCTCAATGAGGCAATGACCGGCGCCGGGCCGAGTTCGGCCTCGTCATCGCTGTGCCAGCCCATCGCGTCGCGGCCATCGCGATAGCGGTTGAGCAGCACGCTGTTGAAAGTCGCGCCGGTCTCGCGGCGCAGCCGCTCGCGCACCTCGTCCAGCGCCGGCAGCCACGGCCGCGGCGCATGGCGCATGCCGGAATAGCGATAGACCGCATCGGCATCGCCCATCCAGCAGCTCAGCCGGGGCGAATCGACCTCGCGGCCGAACAGGCGCACGCGATGGGTTTCCCACGTCGCCTGCACCCGCAGCGATTCGAACAGGGCGTCGGCCCGCGCGGGCGACAGCCAGCCCGGCAGCCAGCACAGTTCCGCATCGGCCAGGTCGATGCGGCCTCCATTCGCGACGTGCGTGCAGGGTACGGTCATCGCCGGCCATGCTGGCGGATTTGCCCCGCTGCGCGCAAACCCCGAAAATGAAGCCATTCCGATGCCAGCCGAGGACGCCCGCATGACCGATGCCGAACGCGACGCGATGGAGTACGACATCGTCATCGTCGGCGCCGGCCCCGCCGGGCTGGCCACCGCGATCCGGCTCAAGCAACTGTCCGCCGAGGCGGGCCGCGAGGTCTCGGTCTGCGTGCTGGAAAAGGGCTCCGAAGCGGGCGCGCACATCCTGTCCGGCGCGATCATGGACCCGCGCGCGTTGACCGAACTGTTCCCCGACTGGCGGGAAAAAGGCGCGCCGCTGAAGCAGGCGGTGACCCGGGACGAGTTCCTGTTCCTCAAGGAGGCCAGCGCGAAGGCCACGCCGAACTGGTTGCTGCCCGGATGCTTCCACAACGAAGGCAACTACATCGTCAGCCTCGGCGCGGTGACGCGCTGGCTGGCGCAGCAGGCCGAGGCGCTGGGCGTGGAGGTCTTCCCCGGCTTCGCCGCCGCCGAAGTGCTGTACGACGACGCCGGCGCGGTGAAGGGCGTGGCCACCGGCGACATGGGCATCGGCAAGGACGGCCAGCCGACCGAGCAGTTCCAGCGCGGCATGGAACTGCACGCGAAGTACACCATCTTCGCCGAGGGTTCGCGTGGCCAGCTCGGCCGGCAACTCATCGCGAAGTACAAGCTGGACGCCGGCAGGGACCCGCAGAGCTACGGCATCGGCATCAAGGAACTGTGGCAGGCCGATCCGGCGAAGCACCAGCCGGGCCTGGTGGTGCACACCGCCGGCTGGCCGCTGGATGGCGACACCTACGGCGGCTCGTTCCTGTACCACGCCGAGGACGGGAAGATCTCGGTCGGCTTCGTGGTCGGGCTGGACTACAAGAACCCGTGGCTGAGCCCGTTCGAGGAATTCCAGCGCTTCAAGACCCATCCTGCGATCCGCAAGCACTTGGAAGGCGGCACGCGCATCGGCTACGGCGCGCGCGCGATCACCGCCGGCGGCCTGCTGAGCCTGCCGAAGACGGTGTTCCGGGGCGGCGCGCTGGTCGGCTGCGAGGCCGGCTATCTCAACGCCAGCCGGATCAAGGGCAGCCACGCCGCGATCAAGACCGGCATGCTGGCCGCCGAGGCCGCGTTCGCGGCATTGGGCGAAGGCCGCCAGCGCGACGAACTGTCGGCGTATCCGCAGGCTTTCGAAAAGAGCTGGCTGCACGCCGAGCTGCTGCAATCGAAGAACTTCAAGCAGTGGTTCAAGAAGGGTCGCAGCTTCGCCACGCTGATGACCGGCATCGAGCAATGGCTGCTGCCGAAGCTGGGCATCCGCAATCCGCCGTGGACGCTCCGCCACCACAAGCCGGACCACGCCTGCCTGGCACCGGCGGCGACCCAACCGAAGATCGCCTACCCGAAACCCGACGGCGCGCTGAGCTTCGACCGGCTGAGCTCGGTGTTCCTGTCCAGCACCTATCACGACGAGAACCAGCCGGCGCACCTGACCCTGAAGGACGCGAGCGTTCCGGTCGCGGTGAACCTGCGCGAATACGCCGGCCCCGAGGCGCGCTACTGCCCGGCCGGCGTGTACGAGTTCGTCGGCGAGGCGGGCAGCGAGCGGCTGCAGATCAACTTCGCCAACTGCGTGCACTGCAAGACCTGCGACATCAAGGATCCGACGCAGAACATCGTCTGGGTCGCCCCGCAGGGCGGCGGCGGGCCGAATTACCAGAACATGTAGGCCCTGCGCTACGAGCGCCCATACACGTCGTCCAGGCGGACGATGTCGTCCTCGCCGAGGTAGCCGCCCGACTGCACTTCGATCAGTTCCACCGGCCGGTCGCCGGTGTTGCGCAGCCGGTGCACGCTGCCCAGCGGGATGTAGGTGCTCTGGTTCTCGTGCAGTTCGAACACCCTGTCGTCGCAGGTCACTTCCGCGGTGCCCGAGACCACGATCCAGTGCTCGGCGCGCTTGTGGTGCTTCTGCAGGCTCAGCGCCGCGCCGGGCTTGACCACGATGCGCTTGACTTGGAAACGCTCGCCCATGTCGATGGAATCGTAGCTGCCCCACGGCCGGTAGACCTTGCGGTGGAACAGGTGCTCCTGCCGGCCGGCCTGTTTCAGCTTGTCGACGATGGCCTTCACGTCCTGGACCCGGTCCTTGCGCGCGACCAGGGTCGCGTCGGGCGTGTCGATGACCACCAGGTCCTCGACGCCGAGCGTCGCGATCAGGCGCCGTTCCGACGCGCGCACCAGGCTGCCGCGCGTGTCCACCGCGATCACGTCGCCTTCGGTGCGGTTGCCGTCGTCGTCGCGCTCGGCCACCGACCACAGCGACGACCACGAACCGATGTCGCTCCAGCCGCAGCTCACCGGCACCACCGCCGCGCGACTGGTCTTCTCCATCACCGCGTAGTCGATGGAATCGTCGGGACTGGCCGCGAAGGCCTCGGCATCGACGCGGATGAAGTCGAGGTCGCTGCGCGCGGCGGCGTGGGCCTTGCGCACGGCCGCGAGCATCGCCGGCGCATGCGTGGCCAGTTCGTCGAGGTAGCGCTGCGCCCTGAACAGGAACATGCCCGAGTTCCACGCATAACCGCCGTCGGCCAGGTAGGCCTGCGCGGTGGCCAGGTCGGGCTTCTCGACGAAGCGCGCGACCTCGAAGCCGCCGTCGCTCAGCGCCGCGCCGCGCGCGATGTAGCCGTAGCCGGTTTCCGGGCCATCGGGCTGGATGCCGAAGGTCACCAGCCAGCCAGCTTCGGCCAGGGCCATAGCGCGACCCACGGCGTTACGGAACGCGGCCTCGTCCTCGATCAAATGGTCGGCCGGCAGCACCAGCATCGTCGCGTCGGGCGACGCGGCAGCCAGGTGCAGCGCGGCCAGCGCGATCGCCGGCGCGGTGTTGCGCGCGACCGGTTCCAGCAGGATGCCGCCGCTGGCGACGCCGACGCCCTGCAATTGCTCGCCGACCATGAAGCGATGGTCGTCGCTGCACACCGTCACCGGCGCCTGCGCGCCCGGCAAGCGGCTGGCCCGCAGCACGGTCTCCTGGTACAGCGAACGCTCGCCGACCAGAGCCAGGAACTGCTTGGGCAGATTCTGCCGCGAGAGCGGCCACAGTCGCGAACCGCTGCCGCCGCTGAGGATGACCGGATGAAGCATGATGCGCGCCCGCGATGGGAGTCCGCGCATCATAGCAACGGCGCGACGCGCGCCGTTCAGGCCGCCTTGCGGTAGGCGACACCGGTCTTCTGTTGCAGTTCCTCGTCGCCGACGCCCGGCGCGGTCTCGACCAGCACCAGCCCTTCCGGCGTCACGTCGAACACGGCCAGGTCCGTGATGATGCGGTCGACCACGCCGACGCCGGTCAGCGGCAGCGTGCATTCGGGCAGGATCTTGTGCTCGCCGTTCTTCGCGGTGTGCTCCATCAGCACGACGATGCGCTTGACCCCGGCGACCAGGTCCATCGCGCCGCCCATGCCCTTCACCATCTTGCCCGGCACCATCCAGTTGGCCAGGTCGCCCTTGTCGGTGACCTGCATCGCGCCCAGCACCGCCAGGTCGATGTGGCCGCCGCGGATCATCGCGAACGAGTCGTGGCTGCCGAAGTAGCTGGCGCCGGCGCGCGCGGTCACGGTCTGCTTGCCGGCGTTGATCAGGTCGGCGTCGACTTCGTCCTCGGTCGGGAACGGGCCGATGCCCAGCAGGCCGTTCTCCGACTGCAGCCACACGTCCACGCCGTCCGGGATGTAGTTGGCCACCATGGTCGGCAGGCCGATGCCCAGGTTCACGTAGGCGCCGTCGGTGAGTTCGCGGGCGGCGCGTTGCGCCATTTCGTCGCGGGTCCAGGCCATCATCGAGTCTCCACTGTTGTTGTCATCCCGAACGTAGTGAGGGATCTGCTTCTTTGCGGCCTTCCTCGAACAGCAGATCCCTCACTGTGTTCGGGATGACAGATCAGGCAACGCGCACGGTGCGGTTCTCGATGCGCTTCTCGGGGTTCGGGTTCACCACGATTCGGTCCACGTAGATGCCGGGCAGGTGCACGTGATCCGGCTCGAGCTGGCCGATCTCGACCAGTTCCTCGACCTCGGCCACGCAGACCTTGCCGGCCATCGCGGCGGCCGGGTTGAAGTTCCGCGCGGTCTTGCGGAACACCAGGTTGCCGGCCTTGTCCGCCTTCCACGCCTTGACCAGCGACACGTCGGCGACCAGCGCGGTCTCCATCACGTACCAGTGTTCGCCGAACTGGCGGGTTTCCTTGCCCTCGGCCACCACCGTGCCGTAGCCGGTGCGGGTGTAGAAGGCCGGGATGCCCGCGCCGCCGGCGCGCAGGCGCTCGGCCAACGTGCCCTGCGGGTTGAATTCCAATTCAAGTTCGCCAGCCAGGTACTGGCGCTCGAACTCCTTGTTCTCGCCCACGTAGGACGAAATCATCTTTTTGATCTGCCGGGTCGAAAGCAGCTGGCCCAGGCCAAAGCCGTCGACGCCGGCGTTGTTGGAGATCGCGGTCAGGCCGGTCGCGCCGCTGTCGCGCAACGCGGCGATCAGCGCCTCGGGAATGCCGCACAGGCCGAAGCCGCCCACCGCGATGGTCTGGCCGTCGGCGACCAGATCGGCGAGCGCGGATTTCGCGTCCGGATAGAGTTTGGTGATAGCCATGCCTGCCCTCGTTGAAAGCCGTGGCAGCGATTCTACCGACGGATATTGCAGCGCGACACGTACCTTAGGGCAATGGACGACAGACCGTGCCAGATGGGGGCGATCGGCGTCGCTATGCCTGCCGCCGGGCCACCAGTTCGTCCATCACTCCGGCAAGCCCTTGTTCCCACGCCGGGATTTGGATGCCGAAATCACGCCGCAGGCCTGTCGTGTCCAGGCAGGAATAAGCGGGCCGCCTGGCCGGCGTCGGGTATTCGGCGCTGCCTATCGGCAGCACCCGTGGCGCGCGCGGCAGCAAACCACGCACCGTGGCGCCCGCGAAGATCGCTTCGGCAAAACCGTGCCACGTGGTCTGGCCGCCCGCGGTCAGATGCCAGGTGCCGGTGTCCGGCGCCTGCCCGGACAGCGCCTTCGCCAGCGCGACGGCGGTGACGTCGGCGATCAACGCCGCCGGTGTCGGCGTGCCGACCTGGTCGGCGACCACGCGCAGTTCCTCGCGTTCGGCGCCCAGCCGCAGCATGGTGCGAAGGAAGTTGTGCCCGTGCGCGGCGTAAACCCAAGCGGTGCGGAACAGCAGGTGGCGGCCACCGGCCGCGCGCACCGCTTCCTCACCCGCTAGCTTGCTGGCGCCGTACACCCCCAGCGGTGCGGTCGGATCGTCCTCGCGATACGGCCGTACGCCCTGTCCGTCGAACACATAGTCGGTCGAATAATGGACCAGCGGAATGCCGGCTGCGGCGCAGGCGCGGACAAGTGCGCCCGGCGCTTCCGCGTTGATCCGGTATGCAGCTTCGGCATCCGTCTCGGCCTTGTCGACCGCGGTATAGGCGGCCGCGTTCAGCACCGCAGCCGGCGCCACTTCGCGAACCAGTGCGGCCAGTCCCTCCAAATCGGCAAGATCGACGGCCATGCAGGCATCGGGCGCCGGGCCATCGTCCGTCGCGTCCAGGCGCCCGTCACGGGTGGTCGCGATCACTTCGCCCAGCGGGCGCAGGCTGCGGCGCAGTTCGCGCCCGACCTGGCCGTTGCCGCCGACGACCAGCAGGCGCGTCACGGTAGGTAGACCGGCAGCCGTTCCGGCGCGACTTCGTCGAGGAATGGCGCATTGCCATCCTTGGTCGACAGGACCGGATCACCGACAGGCCAGTCGATGCCAATCGCAGCATCATTCCAGCGCACGCCGGCATCGGCTTCCCTGACATACACATCGGTACACAGATAGCTGAACACCGCACGCTCGGACAATACGGCGAAGCCGTGGGCGAAACCTTCTGGGATCCAGAACTGGCGATGGTTATCCGCGCTCAGGATCACTGCTTCCCAGCGACCGAAGGTCGGCGAGCCGCGGCGGATGTCCACCGCCACGTCGTAGACCTCGCCTTCCAGCACGCTGACCAGTTTGCCCTGAGGCCGCGGCCATTGGTAATGCAGGCCACGCAGCACGCCCTTGATCGAGGTCGAGACGTTGCTCTGCACGAATTTCGTCGGCAATCCATGTTGCGCGAAGCGTTCGGCGTTCCATGTTTCGAAAAACATGCCGCGCTCGTCGCCGAATACCGCCGGCTCGATCACCACGCAACCCGACAATGAAGTTTCGATGACCTTCACCGGACGATCCCTCGATTGAGCAGGGTAAGCAGGTATCGGCCGTAACCGTTCTTCGAAAGCGGCCTGGCCAGCGTTTCCAGTTGCGCGGCATCGATCCAGCCGTTGCCGAAGGCGATCTCCTCCGGACAGCTGACCTGCAGGCCCTGGCGGTCCTGGATGGTCTGGATGAAGTTGGCCGCCTCATGCAGCGACTGGTGCGTGCCGGTATCCAGCCAGGCAAAGCCACGGCCAAGCTGTTCCAGGTACAGCGCGCCATCTTCCAGGTAGCGCTTGTTGAGGTCGGTGATTTCCAGCTCACCCCGCGGAGACGGCTTCAACTCCGCGGCATAGTCGCCGGCCCTGCCATCGTAGAAATACAGCCCGGTCACCGCATAATGGGAACGCGGCTGCGACGGCTTCTCCTCGATGCCGACGACCTTGCCCGATCCATCGAACTCGGCCACGCCGTAGCGCTCGGGATCATTGACCCAGTAGCCGAATACCGTCGCTCCACCGTCGCGCGCATCCGCCCGCCTGAGCGTTTCGGTCAAGCCGTGGCCGTGGAAGATGTTGTCACCCAGCACCAGGCAACTGGGCCGGCCGGCGACGAAATCGCGACCGATCAGGTAGGCCTGCGCCAGGCCATCCGGGCTGGGCTGCACCGCATAACGGATATCCATGCCCCATTGCGAACCATCGCCGAGCAGGTTCTGGAACAGCGCCTGCTCGTGCGGGGTGTTGATTACCAGCACTTCGCGAATGCCCGCCAGCATCAGCACGCTGAGCGGGTAGTAGATCATCGGCTTGTCGTACACCGGCAGCAGCTGCTTGCTGACGCCCTTGGTGATCGGATACAGCCGGGTGCCGGAGCCGCCGGCCAGGATGATGCCCTTGCGTTGTGTCATGGGATCTTCCTTGTTCAGGCCGCCGTGCCGATACGCTGCAGGCGATAGCTGCCGTCAAGCACGTTGTTGACCCATTCCTGATTCGCCAGGTACCAGTCAACGGTGAACTCGATGCCTTGCTCGAACGTGTGCTTCGGCTCCCAACCCAGCTCGTTCTTCAGCTTGGATGCGTCTATTGCGTAGCGACGGTCATGGCCCGGACGGTCGGCGACATAAGTGATCTGGCTGCTGCGAGGCTGTCCATCCTCGCGCGGTCGCCGCTGGTCCAGCAGCGCGCATATCGCCTGCACCACTTCGATGTTCTGCTTCTCGGAATTGCCGCCGACGTTGTAGGTCTCGCCGACCCTGCCCTTGGCCAACACGGTGCGAATCGCCTCGCAGTGGTCGGAGACGAACAGCCAGTCGCGCACCTGTCTCCCGTCGCCATAGACCGGCAGCGGCTCGCCGGCCAGCGCCTTGGCGATCACCAGCGGGATCAGCTTTTCGGGGAAGTGGTACGGCCCGTAGTTGTTCGAGCAATTGGTGGTCAGCACCGGCAAACCGTAGGTGTGGTGGAAGGCGCGAACCATATGGTCGGACGCGGCCTTCGATGCCGAGTACGGCGAATTGGGCGCATACGGCGTGGTCTCGGTGAACTTGCCGGTCTCGCCGAGGGTGCCGTAGACCTCGTCGGTGGACACATGCAGGAAGCGGAACGCTTCTTTTGCTGCGCCATCCAGCCCTTTCCAGTAGTCGCGCGCCGCCTCAAGCAGGCCCAGCGTACCGACCACGTTGGTCTGGACGAAGGCGGCCGGGCCGTCGATCGAGCGGTCCACGTGGCTTTCGGCGGCGAAGTTGAGCACCGCATCCGGGCGATGCCCGGCCAGCAGCCGCGATACCAGGTCGCGGTCGCCGATGTCGCCCTGCACGAACACGTGGTCCGGATTGCCCTCCAGCGAGGACAGGGTGTCCAGATTGCCAGCGTAGGTCAGCGCGTCCAGGTTGACCACCCGAATGCCGCGCGCGACGGCCTCAAGCACGAAATTACCGCCGATGAAGCCGGCTCCGCCGGTCACGAGCCAAGTTGCCAAGCGAAAACTCCTGTCCTTTCCGGACGCATTGATTCCTGAATTGCCTAGGATACCGGCTTCCCATCCCGGCAGCCTGACCGCAGGCCGTGCAGGAAACCTCCCGGGTCCAACATACCGGATCGCATGGAACGCCATCGCCCGTTAGAATTGGGATTCCGCCCGATTCCGCCACCGCGGCCGGGCCGCCCCCGTACCCGCCGCAAGGACTCAGCACGACATGAAAATCCTCGTCGCCTACAAGCGCGTGGTGGACTTCAACGTCCGCATCCAGGTCAAGCCGGACGGCTCCGGCGTGGTCACCGACGGCGTCAAGCTGTCGCCCAACCCGTTCGACGAGATCGCGCTGGAAGAAGCCCTGCGCCTGCGCGACAAGGGCATCGCCACCGAGGTCGTGGTCGCCACCATCGCCCCCGCCGACGCCCAGCCGCACCTGCGCAACGGCTTGGCGATGGGCGCCAATCGCGCCATCCACGTGGTCACAGACCAGGCCATCCAGCCGCTGACTGCCGCGCGCGCGCTGCTGAAGCTGGTGGAAAAGGAGCAGCCGGACCTGGTGATCCTGGGCAAGCAGGCGATCGACGACGATGCCAACCAGACCGGCCAGATGCTGGCTACGCTGTGGGGCCGCCCGCAAGCCACCTTCGCCAGCAAGCTGGACATCGCCGACGGCAAGGCCACGGTGGTGCGCGAGGTCGATGCCGGCCTGGAGACGCTGGAAGTCGACCTGCCGGCGGTGGTCACCACCGACCTGCGCCTCAATGAACCGCGCTTCATCAAGCTGCCCGACATCATGAAGGCCAAGAGCAAGCCGCTGGAAACGCTGCCCTTCGCCGACCTGGGCGTCGAATCCGCCGATTTCCTCAAGACGACCCACTACGCCCCACCGGCCAAGCGCAGCAAGGGCGTGATGGTCAAGGACGCGGCCGAACTGGTCGTGGCGCTCAAAGCGAAGGGTTTGTTGTAGGGCGGGTCCCGACCCGCCATCGCCGCACCGACGTATTCCATTGGCGGGTCAAGACCCGCCCTACGCAGAGGTTCCCATGTCCAAAGTCCTCGTCATCGCCGAACACCTGGACGGCAAGCTCAACGCCGCCACCGCCAAGTGCGTGTCCGCCGCCGCCGCGCTGAACCCGGACGCCATCGACGTCGTCGTGCTGGCCGCCGACCTGGCCGGTGTCGCCGCCGAAGCCGCGCAGATCGCGGGCGTGGCGCGCGTGCTAGCCGTGGCCAACCCGGCCAACGCGCATGACATCGCCCAGGTGATCGGCCCGCAGGTGGCGAAACTGGCCACCGGCTACAGCCACGTATTCGGCCCCTCCACTACCTTCGGCAAGGACTTGATGCCGGTAGTGGCCGCCCTGCTGGGCGTGAACCAGGTCTCCGACCTGATGGCCGTCGAGGGTAGTCACACGTTCAAGCGGCCGATCTACGCCGGCAACGCCATCGTCACCGTGCAGGCTCCGGCCGGGCAGGTCGTGGTCGCCACGGTGCGCACGGCCTCGTGGCCGGAAGCGGCCAAGGGTGGCAGCGCCGCCGTGGAGGCGGTACCGGTCGATGCCGCCCTGCCCTCGCATACCCGCTACGTCGGTCTGGCCGCCGGCAAGTCCGATCGCCCCGACCTGCAGAGCGCGCGCCGCGTGGTCTCCGGTGGCCGCGGCGTCGGCTCGGAGGAGAATTTCCGCATCGTCTACAGCCTCGCCGACAAACTCGGCGCTGCCGTGGGCGCCTCGCGCGCGGCCGTGGACGCGGGCTACTGCCCCAGCGACATGCAGGTGGGCCAGACCGGCAAGATCATCGCCCCGGAGCTGTACGTGGCCATCGGCATCAGCGGCGCGATCCAGCACCTGACCGGCATCAAGGACGCCGGGACGATCGTGGCGATCAACAAAGATGCGGAGGCGCCAATCTTCGAGGTGGCGGATATCGGGTTGGTGGGGGATCTGTTTGTATTGCTGCCAGAGCTAGAAGCGTCGCTCTGACCGGATGGCCTTGCTGATGTCACGCTTGGAGTTACATCCGGTGAATCCCTCCAGGGTTCCATCGTGAACACAAAATTCCTGCGCTTCCTCATCTCTGGAGGAACGGCTGCCGCAATCGAGTACACCACCTTCCTCTTGCTTGAATGGTCAATGCAATCGGACAGCCTGCTGTTGAACCAAACCTTGAGCTTCCTAGCAGGACTGATTACAAGCTTCCTTCTCAACCGAAATTGGGTATTCAAGAGCAACGGGAATGGTCGCACGCAGTTCACCAAGTACCTGTTGCTGGCAGGCATCAATCTAGCAATAGGCAACCTCGTCATTGCAACACTAGTTGAACATCTTGGTCTTGCGGCTGAAGTGGCCAAGATTCTGGTGATGGCCCTCATCGCGATTTGGAATTACGCCCTTCTGTCCGTACTGGTCTTCGCAGATGGCAAGAAACGGAGTTGAATGAGATGCCGACACGATACGACAACGTGGCAATCATCATCCCCGCCTACAACGAGGGGAAGGCGATTGCCGACACCATCAATGGAATCCCCGAGGACTTTCCCCGTGTGATCGTCATTGATGACGGGAGCTCGGACGACACTGCGGCACAGGTCTCGGTGACACGGGCAACCTTGGTCCAACACCCGATCAATCTCGGCCAAGGCGCAGCTTTGCAGACGGGGATCGACTACGCACTACTTGATCCATCCCTTGATTATTTCGTCACCTACGACGCAGATGGCCAGCACCGTATCGAAGACGTACGAAGCATGCTGGCCTATCTGGAATGCAATCCGGTGGATATCGTGCTCGGATCCAGATTCCTCGGAACAGCCATCAATATGCCGGGTACCAAGCGGGCAATCCTCAAACTGGCGGTATGGTTCTCGAACATCACGTCCAGCGTCAGGCTGACCGACACCCACAATGGGCTTCGTGCATTCAACCGCACTACTGCGACACAACTTAAACTCCAGCTTCCCGATTTCTCACACGCATCCGAAATCATAGAGAGAATCGGTGAAACTGGCCTGCGCTACGCCGAGGTTCCGGTGACGATCATCTATAGTGATTACTCCCGATCCAAGGGGCAATCGATGATTAACGCCATCAATATCGGCTTCGATGCAATTTTGCGAAAGGCGCTCAAATGATGGCCATCAAATCCCTGTTGATACTGTCAATTCTCTGGATCACTTGGCATTTCCTCTCCTCGCGAGGCTCCAGTCGCACCAATGCATTTAAAAAAGTCCTGTTGCTGGCATTCGTTTGCCTTGCGATCCTCGCAGTGTTGTTCCCGAACCTGCTAACCACGGTCGCAAACACGCTCGGTGTCGGCCGAGGCGCCGACCTACTGCTTTACGGGATCACAGTAATCTTCATATTTCAGCTATTCAATAACTATGCAAAGGACATGCACAATCAGAAGCAAACCGTCGAATTGGCGCGCCGTATCGCAATTATGGATGCAAGAACGCGCGAACACCCCACTGGGGTCGAAAAAGGAAACTGACGCGCGCCCCAGCCGGAAAAGCAACGAAAAAACGACGGCCCTTGTAACCGGTGGCGCCGGGTACGTTGATCAATCGATCCAGGCCGCATGTTGTACATGCCTAGGGAAATTACTCTTCCAGGAATACACGTCGCTTTGGGGAAAGTCGCGCCACCGCAAGCCCACCCATTACGAAACCAAATGGCGCCAGAAAGTAGTAGTACCGGAAGTCGTTGGCCACCGAAGTCGCCAACGCAAGAGGTATTTGCATAAGAACCAACAACGAGGCAATCCAGAGCGGATGGCCGGCACGTAGTACCAGCAGGTATCCCAGAAGCAACAGCAGAAAAGGAAGCAGATTCCACAGCACAAGATTGTTGATAGCCCCCCGTTTCTCGACCAGACCCTCTATAACCATCCTTTGCAGATCGGTCAGCGCCGCCGGCTTCTCCCCGGCCTCGAAACGAATGAGTACGTCGCACTTTTCCGGATCCATACCGAATGTAGCCTCGCAGTCGCTCATCAGACCCAGGTCATAGAACTTCATCCCGCCGAAGTCGGTACTTGGTTGAAGAGTAGCAAGCATCATCTGAATTCGATCAGACCCGCATTGAGCGACGTTTAACAAGCACAGTCGTGCAGTTCGCTTCAGAATGTCGCGATAGGCAGCATCCAGTTCCCCCACGTCGGTCAGTACGACATCTGTCATCACATAGTCGGGGCGATATTTTTCACGATACTCCGGACCGAACACGCGGTTGGCCAGATCATGATCAAACTGCATATTATCGCTGGTGTACCCACTTCGGTTGACTACCATACCCAGAAACGGTTGGGATACTGCGGAAATCTTGAGCTTGAGCAAATGGGACTCATCGTTCTTGACCAACGGAGACGCACTGACGAATGCGATACACATTAATCCGCCTAGCACACCGAAGTAGGCATATCTGAAGGGTCGAGTTCGCCATACCTGACCCGCACCGATCGCCAACGGAACCAGCAACAGGTTGAATGCCATGCCATGGCGCATTCCAACCAAGAGAAACAGACTCAGTCCAAACAGAACTGCATCGGGACTCCCGGACAATGTCCCGTGCTGCCGCGCGTAAATACACAGTGCAGCAAGATAGAAAATGCTGTAAGCGGCAATAACATCCTTCCAAATTATCCCCAGATAGAGGTATGTACTTGGCATTACGGCCCATGCAACTACCCCTAACAAAATCCAAGCGGGCTTCTGCATCCCATGCGCGACGAGGGATGCGCCACGAACGAATAGCGTAACGCACAGAAGGATCTGCACGCTTGTGTACAGCGCATACGACTCGAATGGCACGGCCAATCCGCGGATCAGAAGCGCATTGAGCACAGGATGATAAGAGGTATAGCTGCTCTGCAACGCCTCTTGCGTGATGAACAGCGTGTCATGGGTAGCGAATCCAGGCCAAGAGAATCCGCGTGCGATAAGCGCTACCAGCGCGCCGATGACAACGAGTACCAACGCCACCCGTCCATCCCCAGGCACCAGACGCCTGATACGTTCGATCAATCGCATATCCTCACCTTAATCCAGAAGCGCCCGAATGCTGCTCCAACGTCGCTCTACCGCTCGCTCGAAATGCTGTGACGTGATCTTGCCCCTCGCACGCGCCGCAACCTCAGCCAATGGAAGCCGCTCCTCTATCGCTTCCGAGAATGCGAAGTGCCACGATTCGAACTCGTTATCAACCAGAATACGGTCGCGGTCGGCATCCAAGGAGTAGGCCGGTACGCGGGATGCCAGCGTTGGCAGGCCCAGTCCCGCGTAGTCAAGAACCTTGATGGAGCTCTTGCACCTGTTGAAGGCCGTGTCTGCGAGAGGTGCCAATCCGATATCGTATTTATCTTGTTGACCCAGGAGCCATCGCACGAATGCCGGGTAGGAAGCGCCAACATATGCCGGTGGGGACAGGAGCGATAGCCACCGATATTCCGGCAACGGCCGACCTGCGACACCGATTAGAGTCAGTGAAAAACTGTCTGGACGCTCGGCGTGAAGTTGTTCCAGCGCGTCCCGAATCAACATGAAGTCTTCATCATGCGTCCGCGTCCCCATATACAGCAGGCGCACGAAACTGCTCCTGCTCGTGGATGACTCCATTGGCTCGCCCGCCCAGACCTCGGGATCAATCACATTTGGCATCCATTCGGCCGCCGCACCGCCGCACTCCGTGGCCACCACCCGTAATGGCTCGGTCGAACACCACACTACATCTGCGACCTTCACTGACCTCTCTACTGCAGAGACCAGGTCTCGATACTGTTCGCGCTCAGGATGCTCATCCATCGCGAGCAAATTGTCATCCAGGTCGAAAACCAGTTTGGCGCCAATCCTGGTCGAGATCCGCACCACTTCATCGACCTTCTGCACTGAGGGAAGCGCAACGCGATGCCAGATCACGACATGGGGATGATAGGCGAGCAATTCCTCTGGTAGCAAATAGCGTACTTCAGCTGGGAATTTCTGAGTGAATGCGTAGAGCCTGATGCTTGCGCAGGGCGACATCACATGGCCGAATGATTCGAGCAATACGGCTACCCGAAAACGGAAGGTTGCGGAAATACTTTCTCCCACGGGACCCACTTGCCTGATCATTCTTCCGTGCCTTTTCCGTATACCGCGTCAAGCCAATTGCAGATCTGCGTGCCCAGGGTCTGGGCGTCGATCGTTGGATCAAGCAACATGCTGCATGGATGTCCGATCAAGCGTTCAGTGAAGGCACCAAGCCTGTTGGCTGCCACCGGAAAGCCAGTCAGCAACGCGTGAGAGAGTGTGTATGAATACGTCTCTGGTGCTTGTGACAGGAACAGGAAAGCGTCAGGCTGTACTTCGTTGATGATACGGTCCAGGTCCTGTTCGGCATAGGATCCCGACCAGCGCAAACCGGCAGCCTTCAGTTCGTCCTCCTGGCCCTGTGGATATCCGATCAGCTCGAGCCTCAAAGGGAGTGCATGCGCGCGAATAATACGCGCCAAGTCAAGCACCATCGACGAACCCTTGTGTGGCGCCAGCGCGCCCAACAATACGATTCTATACGGCAGCTCGCCCCTTCCCCGTCGCAATCGTGGCGCGCAAAGCCCCCCCTGCTCCTCGTGGTAACGTACCTCTACGTCGCGCTGAAAGTAGCGCTCAAAGCGACATGCCGTGTCTTCGCTAGGGGCGATAACCGTACTGGCGCCCTGCACGACCCACGCATTCGATGTACGCCAGTTGCGAATGTCGTGGGCGCCGTTCGACGGTCTGGCCGCAATACAGCTATCGCAGGCATTGGCGCCCGGTTCTCCGCAGTACAGACCGGATGCCGTAGTCATGGTGATCTGCGGGCAGATCACATAATAATCATGCACATGAAATGAGTAGGGCGTGGCATACCGAGCAAGTGCGCTGCGCAGGGACGGGCCGAAGCCGACAAGGTGATGGATCTGAATCGCCGTTACACCCAGCGCCTCGAACAATGCATGCAGCTCCGCCGTATCGCGATAGCGGTACTCGAATTCGAAACCATCAGCGGCTGCAGGATGCACGACCTGGACAACACCAGAATCTTGCTGGCTCTCCAGCGGACGAATAATCGCTACCTCACCCGTATCGCCCAGTCTCTTGATGGCTTCTTGAACAGCGCGCTCGGTGCCACCGCCCCAGGTGTGAGTAACAATCAGCGTCACCTCTCTCTTCTTCAGTCGCCACAATGAAAGCGTCAAGCGCACGCGACCAGAGAAGCCGGGATCCATCGCACAGAACCGGCTTACGCGCGACGTGTAATCCGGGTAGCGTTCGTCGATGATCTTCTGTGCCAGTATCTTTCCGGGCTTGCTGTCATCTGCAAAACTGACTTCCCCGACGTGTTCAACGAAAACGTCCATGGCCAGCAAGTTGCGGAATCCAACCGCGCCGGCTCGCATGCAGAAGTCATTCTCCTCACCATACCCCTTCCCAAATGCTTCAGCGTCGAAGAAGCCGACCCGCTCCAAGCAGGCCCTGCTGATGAGCATGCAGAAACCAACGCCTGTAGGTATTTCTACTGATACCCCCGCATTCACCCGGGCAGCGACTTGGTCGACATACCCGCTACGCAGCCCTTCCGGCAACCTGTTTTGTCCAAACTTCGGGTAACTGCAGATCGTGGCATTGTTGGATAGCGCGGTGACGGTGCCAATCCTGTCACCGGCCAGATGAGCAGCCAAACGGTCAACCCAATCCGCACTGACGATGGTATCGCTGTTCAGCAATAGGACCGCGATACTGTCCGGCAACGTCATGGCATGGGTCATACCGGCGTTCACGGTACGAACAAATCCCAGGTTGACTGGATTTTCCGCTAAACGGATTTCCGGGTGACGGTCAGCCATCGTTCTCAGATATTCAGTTACCTCAGACTCTGGCGAGCAATCGTTATATACATGCAGACGTACCGCGACACGATTTCTCGACCGGAGCACTGATTCCAGGCAGTCGGCGGTCTCCTTCAGGCCGCGATAGACCGGCAATACTATGTCGACCACGCCGACACCCATCACCGGGGAGGCTTGGAATGACGGCTGTAGATCAGCGGCCGACAACGGACGCTTCCCCAAGCTGCGACCATCACGCCTGCCAATCGACAGGTAATGGGCAAGTGCACCCATCCTGCTATCCGCCACATCCGGATACATGTCCAGGTACTGCCGTGCGTCGAACTCCGGACCCGGACTACGGTTTTCGGCCGCACCGTATCGTATGTAATGCGATACAGGATCTAGCGCCGCATTCGCCACATCCGGATACGCCTCCAAGTACCAGCTTGGGGAAAAGAAGGGGTTAGGCTGTCTTCCTTCTGCTATCCCGTAATAAAGGAAGTGGAGTAGTGGATTGATTCCGGAGCGGCTGACGTCCGGGTTACGCTCCAGATACCATGCCTGGTCAAACAACGGGTGCGGCTGCCCTGAATTGTGGTAGTTCCTGAGATAACGGCCAAGCACGGGCATCAACCAGTATCGAAGGGATACACGTGGTTCTGTGGCTCGACAGTGACGCGGATCAAACCAAGGCCCGGGCGCCAAGCCAATACGATCGCCGAACACGGCGTAGTGGGCCAGTATCTGTAGTGGCGAACCTCGCAACTTGAACCGCTCGCCGTACCAGTGGCAATCCAGTACCGGGCAGCCTGAATGGCCTTGACTCAGGCCATTACTGAGCAGATGTGCCAAAGCATCGGCCGGCTTGGCGCCAGGTTCGCCCATCACTATCGAGGCATACCAGCCAAGATCACAGACGCCAGCCCAAACCAGCAACCTTGCCAACAGACTTCGTGGCACCCAGCCAAACCAGTCCAATGAAAGCACTGCGACTGCCACCGCGCGCAGCTTCGTAACCATACTAACCCTGTTCATGTGCTTGGATGCGCTGACAAGCAACCTCACTTGCCGGCACGACGGCGCCACCACGGACGCATCAGCCAGTCGATATTTTCCTGTATTTGACGCAAGGAATGCGTCAAGTCATCCAATGACTTCTTGCTCTGCTCGGCAGCAACCAGAGTGTGCTGTTCGCGGCGCAGCTCGTCATCCTTTCGCTCCGTGGTCCACCGATCCAGGCGTTGCGCGTAATCTCCTTGCGTGGAAGCCATGGTGGTTACCATCTCTTGCGTTTTGCGCCCCTCCTCCCTCACCACGGAAATCATTCGATCGATACCATCAGCAGCAACTCGCGTAGCGTGCCCGTTGAGCTCCTGCAGATAGGCCATCAAATCTCGCAACTGTTGCTCAGCCATCCGCTGGCATCCAGCCCGATCCTCCAGCGCCTGCGCCATGGCCGATCTTGCTTCGCCTTCCGCGCGATTGACTCGATCCAGCTCCGCATGGACGACCGATAGCGCCGCGTTGACACGCTCGATCTCCTCCATGTTCTTGATGTTTCTCCCAAGGACATCGAAGACCTGATTTACTAGGGCGAAAGAGTCTTCATCGGCACGCTTGGCAAGCTGATCCAGGTCCGCCTGGCGCTCGTCACCAACCAATAGAACTCCCAACCCATGCGTATGCGTAAAACTGAAGGATGGATATAGTTGCCGCACTTCGTCCCAAAACTTCCAGACACCAAACATCCTTTCCCGTACGCATATATCGTGAAACAACACCACGGAACGGCGGGAAAGCTTTGGAAGCCATAGCTGAAAATCATTGCTTACGGCCTCGTATGTATGCAGGCCGTCAATATGCAACAGATCTATTGATCCATCCGAGAAATACTCCTGGGCGCTCTCGAACCGCATGCGCATCAGTTCGGAAATTCCACCGTAGTGACGCTGCTGGTAGTCGCGCAGCTCCAGATAAACTTCGTCGCCGTAGAAACCCGCATGTTCGTCACCTTCCCAACTGTCAACTGCGAACACACGTGACTCGATCCCTTGCTGCTCGACAGCTTGGCAAAACGCAAGGAACGACGCACCACGATGAGTACCAAGCTCTACAATCAAGCCTGGACGCTGCACCTCCACCAGCCATGATGCAAAAGGGATGTGACCGAGCCATGCACTCTCGGGGAGGCATCTGGGCACCATCAACATGCTTTCAGTAACGGGGAATTTGGTCACGGTCATTCCTCTCCGCCAGCCTTGGCAAGGCCCCCAATTGACATTGCCTTTCGAATGAACGCATCCACATCCGGACTACATAGCAATGCTTCATGCTCACGGATACGCTCAATTGACCAGTTCCACCAACTGATCGATAGCAACGCAGCCACCTGCTCAGGATTAAAGCGCATCCTGAGCAAACGCGCCGGATTCCCTGCAACAATTGCATACGGCGGAACATCGCAACTTACCAAGGCCCCTGCGCCCACGCATGCACCATCGCCAATGCACACACCGGATAGCACGGTTGCGCCATGCCCTATCCAAACATCATTCCCAATCACCGTCTTGCCCTTACTGTGCGGATGACCATCACTTCCTGCGCCAGGTGAACCGAACGCAATTCTCAATGGATATGTCGTCACCCAATCAGTGCGATGTTCACCACCGCCGAATACAAGCACTTCCTCAGCAAAAGAACAGAAGGATCCGATATCAATCCTCTCGCCATCGCTCCAGAGCTTGAAATTGGCGCCACCATACGTGAAACGACCGATCGATACACGTGGATCGTCACTTGTCAGCGGCGGGATCAACCCATGCATCATGGACAGTCATCCCCCAAACGGCGCATGGTTACTTCTTCAAAAGGAATCCCAACCAGTCCATAACGCAGTTTCGGCGACGCGACGTGGATCAGTACCGCATCATGCAACCAGGCATGCTGAGTGTTTGCGAATGGATCGCCATCGGCGATCGACACTGTCATCGAGTAGTCCCCATTTGGCAGCATCGGCAGCGTAAAGCGGAATATCGCTTCAAGCACATCTCCTCCCGAGACCTTCATTGGCGGCTGCACGTATGTGAACGTGTGCTCCCCAAACAGAGATTGCCCCAAACGATCCTTGACGAAGAAGCCTATCAGTGGACTATCCAGGGGACGACTGGTCGACGCACGGACCCGCAACTCAACCCGCTCACCACCAATGAATGACGTGAAAGGCTCGCCATGCTCATTGCATAGCATCACCGAATCAATCGCGGCCGCGCCAGAACACCAGCCACTGGAGTTGGCAACATTGTCGAAAAGCTCGACTTTGGTCTCACGATCCAGCTCTATCGCCTTGGAGACCTGCGCCACCTTGTCAGATTGACGTGACTGCAAACGAACTGCATCCCCGTATACCTCCTGAGAACAGTACTCGATATAAGCATTACAGACATCTTGGGCCGGCGCATACATTCGCACGCCCCCCTTGTCGAGCCATACCGCACTCTGACAGAAGTTCAGAATCGCAGACGTATCGTGACTCACAAACAGCAATGTCCCCCGCTCCCTGAA
>JBDHQQ010000196.1:0-4185 GCA_039807145.1 Pseudoxanthomonas sp.
TCGCTGCCGCTGACCACGACGCGGTCGCCCGGCTTCAGTCCGTCGAGCACTTCCACCGCGCTGAGGCTGCTGACGCCCAGGCGCACCGGGCGGCGCACCGCGGTGGAGCCGTCCATCACGTAGGCATGGTGGCCGCCGTCCTGTTCGACGAAGGGTCCGCGCTCGACCATCAGCGCGTTGCGGCGGGTGTCCAGCAGGATGCGCGCGGACAGGCGCTGGCTCTGGCGCAGGCCGGGCGGCTGCTGCTGGCTGAAGCGGATGCGTGCGTTGACTTCGCCGTTGACCACTTCCGGCGACACCGCGGAAATCTCGCCGGGGTAGGTCGTGTTGTTGCTGGTCAGCTGCGCCGGCATGCCGATGGCGAGATCGCGGGCGAAGCTCTCGGGAACCTTGATCTCGACTTCGAACCGGCTCAGGTCGACCACGCCCAGCACCGGCCCGTTGGCGGCGACGCTGGTGCCCTGCGCGACCTGCACCTGGCCGACCTGGCCGTCGAACGGTGCGCGCAGGGTCAGCGCATCGACCTGGCGCTGCTGCTCGACGACCACCGCGCGCTGGCGTTCGGCCAGCAGCTGCTTGTTGCGCGCGTCCAGCCCGGCGCCTTCGCCCTGCAGGACGAAATCCTTGCGCGCGGTGGCCAGGCCGATCTCGGCCTTGCGCAGTTCGTCCTGCGCGCGGGTCAGGTCGTTGTGCGAAACCGCGCCGCCTGCGTAGGCGCGCTGGTAGCGCTCCAGGTCGCGCTGCGCCGCGGTGTGGTCGATCTGCGCCTGGTCCAGCGCCTTGCGCGCGTTCAGGCGCGCGATCTGCGCATCCAGCACCGCGCGGCTGGCCTCGGCCTGCAGGCTGGCCAGGGTCGACTCCTCCTGCGCCAGCTTGCTGCGCAGCTCGGGGCTGTCGATCACCGCAAGCTCCTGGCCCTGCTTGACCACGTCGCCGGCGACCACCTTCAGCGCCACCGTGCCGGCGGAAATCGCGTACAGGGTGGGGCTGTTGGCGGCGATCACCCGGCCGTCGGCATTGATGTCGCGGACCAGGTCGCCGCGCTTGACCTCGGCGATGCGCACGCGATCGGCGTCGAACGAGCGCGTGCCGGACAGCCAGCTGGCGGCCACCCAGACGATGCCCGCCAGCACCACGGCGCCCGCGGCGGCGGGCACGGCCCAGCGCGGCAGCCGGCGCTGCGTGGCGGGGCGGAGAACCTGGTCCTGGGCGGAAGTGTCCCGAATCATCGGCGCGCGGCGTTATGTAAGGTCAGGGACGTGTCAGCAGGGGACGTGCCAATCCCAAGTCATTGAAGGAAAAGGGCGGAAGCCGCGCCGGACGTGTGTCCGCGTGTCCGCCGGACAGCGTGCGGACACTGCGTGTCCGGTCGCACGCAGCGTCTCGCTACAATGACCAACCGCTTCGAGGAGTGTGTGCAGGATGTGTGGAATCGTTGGAGCGATCGCCGGTCGCGACGTGGTGCCGGTACTCATCGAAGGACTCAAGCGGCTGGAATACCGCGGCTACGATTCCGCCGGCATCGCCGTGGTCGGCGACCGCGACGTACGCCGCGTGCGCCGCACCGGCCGGGTTTCGGAGATGGCCGAGGCGGCCGTCGCCGCGGGATTCAATGCCGACCTGGGCATCGGCCATACCCGCTGGGCCACCCATGGCGGCGTCACCGAGGCCAACGCGCATCCGCACGTCAGCCACGGCGTGGCGCTGGTCCACAACGGCATCATCGAGAACCACGAAGAACAGCGCGAACGACTGCGCGCGCTGGGCTACGCGTTCGAATCGCAGACCGACACCGAGGTCATCGCCCACCTGATGCACCACCACCTGCAGGGCGGCGACGACCTGCTCGCCGCCCTGCAGCGCACGGTCAAGGAGCTGACCGGCGCCTACGCGCTGGCGGTGATCAGCCGCAAGGAGCCCGAGCGCATGGTCTGCGCGCGGATGGGCTGCCCGCTGCTGGTCGGCCTGGGCGAGGGCGAGAACTTCATCGCCTCCGACGTGTCGGCCATCGTGCAGGCCACGCGCAAGGTCATCTTCCTCGAGGAAGGCGATACCGCCGAAGTCACCCGCGATGCGGTCCGCGTGTTCGGCGCCGACGACCGCCCCGTGCAGCGCGAAGTGCACGTCTCCGACGTGTCGCTGGCTTCGCTGGAACTGGGCCCGTACCGCCACTTCATGCAGAAGGAGATCCACGAGCAGCCGCGCGCGCTCGCCGATACCATCGAGGCGGCGGTCGAGAACGGCTTCTCCCCCGCGCTGTTCGGCGCCGGCGCCGAGGCGGTGCTGGACGACGTCGAAGGCGTGCAGATCCTCGCCTGCGGCACCAGTTACTACGCCGGCATGACCGCGCGCTACTGGATCGAGGCGATCTCCGGCCTGCCGTGCAGCGTGGAAATCGCCAGCGAGTACCGCTATCGCGCCGTGCACGCCAACCCGAAGCACCTGATCGTCACCATCTCGCAGTCCGGCGAAACGCTGGACACGATGGAGGCGCTGAAGTACGCGAAGTTGCAGGGCCACGCGCACACGCTGTCCATCTGCAACGTGCCCGAGAGCGCGATCCCGCGCGCCAGCGAACTGGTCTGCTACACCCGCGCCGGCGCCGAGATCGGCGTGGCTTCGACCAAGGCCTTCACCACCCAGCTGGCCGCGCTGTTCCAGCTGGCGGTGGTGCTGGGCAAGCTGCGCGGCAGGATCGGCGCCGAAGAGGAAGCCGGTTATCTGGAACAGCTGCGCCAGCTGCCCGGCAGCGTGCAGCACGCGCTGAACCTCGAACCGCAGATCGCGGCCTGGGCCGAGCGCTTCGCGCCGAAACAGCATGCGCTGTTCCTCGGCCGCGGCGTGCATTACCCGATCGCGCTGGAAGGCGCGCTGAAGCTGAAGGAAATCTCCTACATCCACGCCGAGGCGTATCCGGCCGGCGAACTGAAGCACGGGCCGCTGGCGCTGGTCGATGCGGAGATGCCGGTGGTGGTGATCGCGCCCAACGACGCGCTGCTGGAGAAGGTCAAGTCGAACATGCAGGAAGTGCGCGCGCGCGGCGGCGAGCTGTTCGTGTTCGCCGACCAGGACAGCAACTTCAGCGAATCCGAAGGCGTGCACGTGATCCGCACCCCGCGCCACACCGGCGTGCTCAGCCCCATCGTGCACACCATCCCGGTGCAGCTGCTGGCCTACCACGCCGCCCTGGCGCGCGGCACCGACGTCGACAAGCCGCGCAACCTGGCCAAGAGCGTCACGGTGGAATAGTTTCCAACGGGGGTAGCCTGAGCTACACGGTCGTCGTGACCACCCCTCAGCTGTGGCAGCCCCGCCACACTGACGGGCGCCGGGCGCTGGCGGAGCTGGTCCTGCGGCTGCGGGACCAGTCAGGCTTGGAGTTCGCCCGGATCGCGGACGAATTGAACTCGTCGGGTCAGCTTAGCCCTCGGGGCAAGCCGTTCTACCCGGAGCTTGTGTACTCGATCTACCGCAAGTGGACTTCCCGTGTGCTGCGGGAGCAACGAAACACCACGGTACTTTTAAAGGAGGTCTCAATCCTCCCTGTCGCCAAGTACTACATATGACTACCAACAGGCGGGAATCTCGCCGCCCCTAGAAGGAGGTCATTGTATGGAGTACAGCATTGAATACGCAGGTTACCTAACCGCCACAGCCGCACACCTGATCAAACAAGGTTCAGGGCATGCAGTTGCCGATGCGTTCTCGTTCGCGGGTCAGTTCAGAAGCAGCGTGACCGTCGTTGCAAGGGATCTGGAATCAGCTCTTGCGCAAGTACGAGAGAGAATTTCTGATGAAGAAGCATTCGAGATCGTAGGCTTCAAGGGGGTAACTTCCTTTGAGCACATTTGGATCTCTCGTGCTCGTCAAAGGATCGGCAATGATTGGATCGAAGTTTGGGAGAGCGACCGAGAAGAGGAGTCTTGGATTCGAGTCGGGTAACCGATCAAAACAAGAGGAAGTTGGGGTTCTACCCCGCTAACACGGACACTTACGAGAAGGCCGATCGAGGCCCTGAGGAGTGTTCATGTCGAAGCGAAGGAAGTTCAGTGCAGAGTTCAAGCGCGGTGCGGTTGAACAGGCCAGTCAACCAGGCGTCAGTTGCGCCCAGGTAGCCCGGGAACTGGGGATTCGGGACACCCTGCTGACCCGCTGGAAGCGAGAGGCCCATGGCCAGGGTGCGGT
>JBDHQQ010000029.1:0-20852 GCA_039807145.1 Pseudoxanthomonas sp.
CGGGCCATGCGGATCACCCGCGACATGCGGCCGAGGCGTGTGCCGATGCCGCGCGGTCGCCTCATGCTCGTTGCGGTCGCGCGAAGCGCGCACGGCGTTCGCCAGGGCGTGCGGCGGCGACGCACCAGCGCCCCGGCTCGTTCCGGCCCCGCGAAGCACGCGGGGCGTTCGCCCGAGGCGCGCGGCGATGCCGCGCAAGCGCCTCGTGCTCACCCCTCGTTGCGGGCGATGGCGAATCGGTAGCCGCGGCCGCGCACCGTCTCGATCGGCTTGATCTCGCCATCGGGGTCCAGCTTCTTGCGCAGGCGGCCGATGAACACTTCCAGCACGTTGGAGTCGCGGTCGAAGTCCTGCTGGTAGATGTGCTCGGTCAGGTCGGCCTTCGAGACCAGTTCGCCGGCGTGCATCATCAGGTACTCCAGCACCTTGTATTCATAGCTGGTCAGGTCGACGTTGTTGCCGTTGACCGAGACGGTCTGCGCGGCCAGGTCCAGCGCGACCGGCCCGCATTCCAGGGTCGGCTTGCTCCAGCCGGCGGCGCGGCGCAGCAACGCGTTGACGCGCGCCAGCAGTTCCTCGACGTGGAAGGGCTTGACCAGGTAGTCGTCGGCACCCTGCTTCAGGCCCTCGACCTTGTCCTGCCAGCTGGAACGCGCGGTCAGGATCAGGATCGGGAACTTCTTGCCTTCGTCGCGCAGCGCCTTGATCAGCTCCATGCCGGACATCTTCGGCAGGCCCAGGTCGATGATGCCGACGTCGAACGGCACTTCGCGGCCCATGTACAGCCCTTCCTCGCCGTCCTGCGCGGCGTCCACGGCAAAGCCTTCGCGCTTCAGGCGCGCGGCCAGGGTTTCACGCAGGGGGGCTTCGTCTTCGACCAGCAGGATGCGCATGGGATCTCCTCGGGATTCGGGACGGATCCGGCCGGACCCGTTCAGGAAACGCTACGGAGCCTAGTGAAACAGATCGAAGATGAACGAGATGCAGACGGAAACCCGATCCCCGTCACGGACGCCAGCCGGCAGGTCAGGAACCGGGCGGCTTGCGCGTATCCGGCTTGGGCGGCGCGGGCTGGCGGCGGGACTGGGGGACGTCGTCCATGTAGCGGACGCGGCCGTCGCTGTCGATCAGCTTGACCCGGTTGAAGTCGCGACCATCGGACTGGACGCGCTCCGCGCCCAGCACCTGCCCACCGGTGGTCTTCTGCGCCCAGCGCACGGATTCGGACATCGAGCGCTGGTCGCCGCGGTCGCGCGTTTCCGGCGGCTGGGCGCGCTCGCTGCCGCGGGACGGCTGCGGCTGGCTGCCGCCATTGCCTCCCCCCTGGCCACGCCCCTGTTGCGCCCACGCGGGCGCACCGCCCACGGCGAAAGCGGCGGCAAGGACGAGGAGGACAAGGGAGCGGATGCTGGACATAACGAAATCGTAACGGGTATTAGCCAAGCCGGGGATGAATGACATGGCCCGGAAACAGCTTCCGGGCACGACGGCCATGGTTGGGCCGAGGCGGTGAATTCGGTCTGAATTTATCCACAGGCCCGGACCGTCGTTCAGCCGCCGGGGCGCAGGGGGTTTCGCGCCGACCAAGCAGGCCGCGCGATCACGCCGCGGGCGACAGGCGCGCACTCTGGGTGGCTTCGATGGCGCGTGCGACCAGCGTCCAGTTGGCGCCCGGTCGGTGCGCGCCTTCGCTGAGAATCTGCCGGAACCCGCGTCCGCCCGGCTGGCCGTGGTACAGGCCCAGCACATGCCGGGTCATGTGCTTCAGCGCAACGCCCCGCCGCAGCTGCGCCTCGACGTGCGGGCGGAACGCCAGCAGCAGTTCCTCGCGCGTGCGCAGCGGCGCGCCGGACAGCGCCGCGTCCATCCGGTGCAGCATGTACGGGTCGTGGTAGGCCGCACGGCCGATCATTGCGCCGTCGCAGTGCGCCAGGTGCGCCTGCATCGCCTCGACGCCGTCGATGCCGCCGTTGACGCCGATCCACAGACCGTCGCGTTCGCGCTTCAGCCGGTACACCCATTCATAGCGCAGCGGCGGGATCTCACGGTTCTCCTTCGGCGACAGCCCCTGCAGCCACGCCTTGCGCGCGTGCACGAAGAACGTGTCGCAGCCGGTCGCGGCCACCTGGTCTACGAAAGCGCGGAACCGGTCGTAGTCCTCCAGTTCGTCCACGCCGAGCCGGCACTTCACCGTCACCGGAACATGCGTCTCCGCGCGCATCGCTGCGACGCAATCGGCGACCAGCGCCGGCTCCTTCATCAGGCAGGCGCCGAAACGCCCGGCCTGCACGCGATCGGACGGGCAGCCGACGTTGAGGTTGACCTCGTCGTAGCCCCACTCCGCCGCGATCCGCGCCGCCTGCGCCAGGTGCGCCGGATCGCTGCCGCCCAGCTGCAGCGCGACCGGATGTTCGCTTTCGTCGAAGCCCAGCAAACGGTCGCGATCGCCGTGGATCACCGCCTGCGCATGCACCATCTCGGTATACAGCCGCGCAGCGGGCGCCAGCAGCCGGTGGAACACCCGGCAGTGCGAATCCGTCCAGTCCATCATCGGGGCGACGGACAGGCGCTGGGGGTACGGATTGGACGCGAAGACCGGCTTCATTGCGCGATTTTAGCCGGCAACCGGCAGATCGTTCCGCATGCGCACGGCCAACCGGGACACGTCATCGTCGTGTGCATCGGATCGCCGTGCAACGACGGATCAATGGTGCTTGCCGTTGCCCTTGCCGCTTCCGTTGCCGGATTTGCCGTTCCGGCCGGCATCGCGATGCTGCGGGGCCTTCGTCGGTTCCTTGCCCTTGCCGTGGTCCGGATAGTCGCGGCGCAGTTGCGCATCGAGTTCGATATTGCGGCCCCAGCGGTCGTAGCTGGGCACGAAGCCCTGCTTCAGCCGGTGGAATTCCGGCGAGCCGGGCTTGATGCCCAGCCGCTTGGCGACCGCGCCCCAGCCCTGGTCGTGGTCGCGGTTCCATTCGTCGACCACGTAGCGGCACGGACGGCCGAGGATCCGGGCCAGCGCGCAGGCGTAATACACGTCGCCCGGCGCCCAGCGCTGGCGCACCAGGAGGTCGGTCACCAGATCGCGCGGCGCGGCGTAATAGCGGACCATCTCGTCGGCGAACGCATCGTGATACCGCAGGCCGTAGCGATTGACGTCGTCCAGCGTGGCATCGACCCAGGCGTCGCCACTGCGCGGGTTCCAGCCGAACGCATAGTCCTGCGCCGGCGCCGCGCCGCTGGCCGAAGCGAGGGCCAGGACCAAACACAGCCATTTCCCGTCGAAGCGATTGCGCTGCACCGCGTTTCCCCGATACGCCGGAATCCGTGCGGAAGCCGGCGCGGATGGTTTTCAGGCACCGCGCTCCGGTCGATGCCGGTGCGGCTCAATCGTTGCCACGGCCGTGGCGAGGCCCGCGGCGGTCGTCCCGGTCATGGCGACGATCCTGGCGATCATAACGGTCGCGGTCGCCGTAGCGGGCATCGTGGTAGCGGTCGGGGCGGTACTGCTTCGGCGGCGCGCGGTAATGGCCGTACGGCGGCGCGGCAACCTGGACACGCCGCGGCACGTAACGGTAATAGGTCGGGCGGCGATGGCGGTCGTAGACCACGACCAGGCGGTTGTCGTAACCGTAGTGCGGGCCGTAGCGGTAGTACGGGTAGCCGCCGTTGATCACCACGTCGGCCACGCCCACCAGCACGCGCACCAGTTCGTCGTCTCGCGCCTGCGCCGTCGACGGGGCAGCCAGTGCACCAAGGCCGAGACCGGCGGCGAACACGGCCGGGGCCAGCCAACGGGTCAGGATCGGGGTCGCCATTGCATCCTCCAGTGCCCGCTCGCGTGCGGGTCGGCGCCAAGATGCCGCGCGGGCCGTGAACGGCTTTTTAATTCCGTCGCCATGCCGCCGATACGTATCGGCATCGTTAATCTGCGCGCCGGACGATTCAGCCCGCCGCCGCCAGCGCGGCGACTTCGCGCACCGCGGCCGGCAGCGCCGCGGCACCGGCGACCTCGCGCATGCGTGCCTCGTCGCCGGCCAGGCCGTGTTCGGTTTCCAGCGCCCAGGTCACGTGGTACGGCATGTGGATGCCCCAGCCGCCCAGCTCGATCACCGGGGCGATGTCCGAACGCAACGAATTGCCGATCATCACGAAGCCGTCCGGATCGGTCTGCAGTTCGCGCAGCACGCGCGCATAGGTCGGCGGATCCTTCTCGGACACGATCTCGATGCGGCGGAACAGGTCGGCCAGGCCGGAACGGGCGATCTTGTCTTCCTGGTGGAACAGGTCGCCCTTGGTGATCAGCACGATGGCGTGCTCGGCGGCGATGGCCTCGACCGCGTCGCGGATGCCGTCGATCAGCTCGACCGGATGCGCCAGCGTGGCGCGGCCGATCTCGATGACGCGGTGCAGGTCGGCGGCGCTGATGCGCTGCCCGGTCATTTCGATGGCCGCCTCGATCATCGACAAGGTCATGCCCTTGACCCCGTAGCCGAACACCTTCAGGTTGCGGCGCTCGACTTCCAGCAGGTGGGCCTGCGTGCCGCGGTCGCTCAGGTCGATGTAGCCACCGACGATGCTTTCGAAGTCACGCTCGGCGGCGCGGTAGTAGTCCTCGCTCTTCCACAGCGTGTCGTCGCCGTCGAAGCCCACCCAGCGTATCGCGCCCATCTGCCCATCCAAGCCTGCGTATCAGGCGCGCAAGATTAGAGCAGCTTCCGTCGAAACGCGACGGGCCACGCCGGAATTCCCTTTCCGGCATGGCCCGTCCCTTGCCTCGCTGCCATCGTTGCCGCGCAATCGGCGGCGTCGAACTTTCCGGCGACACGGCGAGGCCAACGACGCTTACTTGTTCTCTTCGGGCTACTTGCCCTCGTCGGCCGGCGGCGGCCCGCTTTCGCCGGTAGCGTCATCCGCCGGCGGCGGCACGGCCGCATCGTCGGCCGGTGGTGCGGTGTTGGCGGCATCGGCGGCCGGCGCGGTGCTGCCACCGCCGCTCACGTCGCTGGGCGCGGACGGATTCGGTTCGGCCGGCGGCGGCGCTTGCTGCTCTTCCGCGGATGCCAATGCGGTATCGGCCGAGTCGACCGGTTTCTGCTGGCACGCCGACAGCGCGGCGGCGACGCCAAACGCGGCCGTCAGGGCCAGCAATTGCGGAAATTTGCGTGTTGCGGTGCTCATGGTGCAGTCCTCCTCGTCCGCGAATTGATACTGGCGGACGAATTGCTTACGGCTTCTTGTCGCCATCGGCCGGCGGCGGCGCAGTGCGGCCGGTCGCGGCGAATTCGGTCTCGGACAGCTTGCCGTCGCCGTTGACGTCGAACCTGTCGAAATCACGGGCCAGTTCCGCATCGGCCACGGCTTCGTCCTTGCTGACGGCACCGTCGGCATTGCTGTCCAATGCCTTGAAATCGGCTGCGCCCGGCGGCGGCGAAGCGGCGGGGTCCGCACTGGCCGGCGGTTTCTGTTGCGCGTCCTGCGCCAGCGCGGCGCCTACGGCGAACAGGCCGCCACAAGCCAGGGCAAGCGTGAGTCGGCGGAGGGTAATGGCGAATTGCATGACGTCTCTCCTTGCATGCGCAGTGCATGCGGCAAAGGTAAGAGGGCCGCGATGCGCGTCCTGCGCATCACGGCCAGCGTCCGCGGGGGGCGCCTTACTTGCTCGGCGAATCGCCGTAGTTCTTGCTGACGAAGGCCTTGTATTCGTCCTTGGTCAGGCTGCCGTCGGCGTTGGCGTCGGCCTGGCCGAACACCTGCGACAGGCCCGGATTGGCGGCAGCCTCGTCCTTGCTGATGTTGCCGTCCTTGTTGGTATCGACATCCTCCCAGCCCTGCTTGGAACCGCTGGCGTCCGTCTGGCTGGCGCCCTGCGTGGCGGCGCCGGTGGCCGGGGCCGGATCGGTGGTCGGCGCCTGCTGGGCGTCGGTCGGCTGCTGCTGCGCACTGGCGTCGGTGGTCGGCGCCTGCTGGGTGGCGGTCGCATCCTGGGCAAAAACGGCCGGTGCAGCCAAGGCCGCCGACAAGGCCAGCATCGCGATCAGGGGGTTGCGGTTGTGCATGGTCATCGTTTTCCTCTCTCGTGCTTCGTGGGTACGGAAGTAGTGCGCGTTCTGCACACGGCACCACGGTGCACAAGTACGGCTGAACGTTTTTTGCGCCGCGATCTGAACGTGCACGTGGGCTTAACCACAAGCAAGGCGGATGCGATTACCCGCTTCGTTAAATGGTCGTGACCGACGAATGAAAGCGCGCGAGGAAGCGTGAAACGTGCGTTCGGCCAGCGTGAATCCGCGGCCTATTCGCCTTCGTTCACGGCGTGGCGCTGGCTCGAACGATGACTGAACAACCACCAGCCGAGCACGATGCCGGCACCTGCTCCGGCGATTTCGCAGACCACGCGCGTGCCCAGCGCATCGGGATCGTGGATACCCGCCAACGCCAGCCTGGCGTACAGCGGCGACTCCAGCCGCATGAAACCCAGCGAGAACAGGTTCCAGGCGTCCAGGCCCGCGCCCGCCGCCGCGGCGCACAGGCTGCTCCAGCCGATCACGTGCCCGACCGACAGGCCGGCGGCGCGCGCCAGCCAATGCCACAGCGCATACATCAACACGGTGATGAGGAAGGCGACCACCCCGGCTTCGATGGCGCCCAGCAGTCCGGTGTGCAGCGGCAGGTTCACGCCCTGCTTCCGCCGTGCGACGCGCGCAGCGCGTGCATGCGCAGGAACAGGCCGATGCCCTGCACCAGCGAATAGACCACCAGCGTCGCGGCGATGCCGAGGGTCAACGGACTGGCCTGCTGCACGGTTTGCGCGGCTGCGCCCGAGAACACGCCGTGGGTGTAGCGCCAGGCCAACCGGCCCAACAGCAGGATGGTCAACGCACCTCCGATCCATGGATTGGGCGTATACCAGCCTTGGCCATCGACCCATTCGGCATGGGTATGGCGCAGCGCGAGGACGCCCAGCGCAGCGCCGACGACCGCGCCTGTCGCCACGCCAATGCCGACATGCGGCAGGAATGCCGCGGCCATCGCCAGTCCCGCCAGCGCGACGGCGACCAGCGCGAGCCGCGCACCGGTCCGCCGCGGTTGCCAGCGCTGGCGGCCGAAGCTGCGACGGATGCGCCGGTAATAGGCCCAGCCGATGGCGGCGACTGCGAGATAGGGCACGGCAGGAGCGAGCGCGGCAGGCATTGGCACATTCCTCACTGGCCGCGGATGGCGGCATGGGCGATGATTCTATGCGCTGCGAACGCACCCCGTCCGCTGGAGAAAGTCATGCGCCCGATCGTCCTCGCCCTGTTCGTAATGATGCTGAGTCTGCCCGCCTGCCGCGCCGCGACCGCGCCGGCGGCGGTCGCCGACGATGCGCGGCCGTTCACGGTGCGCGAAATCGCCCGCTTCGACCAGCCGTGGGCGATGGCCTTCCTGCCCGACGGCCGGCTGCTGGTGACCGAGAAACCGGGCAGGCTGAAGCTGTTCGACCCGGACACCGGCAAGACCGGCGACATCGCCGGCGTGCCGCAGGTCGCCTACGGCGGCCAGGGCGGCCTGGGCGACATCGCGCTGCATCCGCAGTACGCGCAGAACCATCTCGTCTATCTCAGCTATGCCGAACCCGGAAAAGGCGACATCCGTGGCGCGGCGCTGGCGCGCGCGACGCTGGCGCTGGACGCGAACGGCGGCGGCGCGCTGGGCGACCTGCAGGTGATCTGGCGACAGCAACCGAAGGTGACCGGCGAAGGCCACTACGGGCATCGCATCCTGTTCGACCGCGACGGCTATCTGTGGCTCAGTTCCAGCGAACGGCAGAAGTTCGATCCGGCGCAGGACATGAAGGCCAACCTCGGCAAGATCCTGCGCCTGCGCGACGACGGCAGCGCGCCGCCGGACAACCCGTTCGCCGCGCAGGGCGGCGTGGCCGCGCAGGTGTGGACGCTGGGCCATCGCAACGTGCTGGGCCTGGCTTTCGACGCCAACGGGCAACTGTGGGAAACCGAAATGGGCCCGCGCGGCGGCGACGAGTTCAACCGCATCGAACGCGGCAAGAACTATGGTTATCCGGTCGTTTCCAACGGCGACCATTACAGCGGCCTGCCGATCCCGGACCACGACACCCGGCCGGAATTCCGCGCGCCGCTGGTCAGCTGGACGCCGGTGATATCGCCTTCGAGCACGATCATCTACGGCGGCGACAAGTTCCCCGCATGGCGCGGCGATGCGTTGATCAGCGGATTGTCGTCGCAGGCGCTGGTGCGGGTGAAGATCGACGGCGACAGCGCGCGCGAAGTGGAACGCTTCGACATGGGCCAGCGCATCCGCCAGGTCGTGCAGGGCCCGGACGGCGACCTGTGGCTGATCGAGGACGGCCCGAACGCGCGCCTGCTGCGGCTCGACCCGAAAGGCTGAGCGCCCACTGCACGCCTTGTAGAGCCGAGCATGCTCGGCTGCTTTTCCTGACCTTGCGACGAAGCAAGAGCAGCCGAGTGAACTCGGCTCTACAAAGCAATTATTTCGATGTCGTGGCCGCCGGCGTCGCGTCGGCCGGACGCAACGGCTTCGGCCCGATGGCTTCGCGATAGCGCGCGTGCAGCGCCATCACCTTGTCGATGTAGGCCTTCGTTTCCGCATACGGCGGCACGCCCTTGTACTTCGTCACCACGCCGATGCCGGCGTTGTACGCCGCGGCGACCAAGGTCAGGTCGTTGCCGTAGCGTTTCAACAGCGATTTCAGGTGGCGCGCGCCGGCGTCGATGGATTCGGCTGCCGAATACGGATCCTTCACCCCGTATTCCTTCGACACTTCCGGCATCAGTTGCATCACGCCCTGTGCGCCCTTCTGCGACAGCGCGGCGGGATCGTAATCGCTCTCGGCGTGGGCGATCGCACGCAGCCACGCCTCGGGCACGCCGGTCTTCTTCGCCGCGGCCTTGAACGGTTTCGGATACAGGTCGAGGCGCGGCTTGCCCACCTTGCCCAGCCCCGGATGCGCCGGCTCGCCGGACGGCGTGGTCACGGTGAACTTCAGGAACGGCACCGAACCGGGCAGGTTGCGCGTGCTGTAGACCGTCTTGCCCTCCTGCTCGCGCTGGTACAGTACGCCGCTGAACACGCCGAAATCGCCCCACAGGTTCGGCGTCTGCACCGCGTCGTCGGGGATTTCCTTCGCCTCGCATTTCGAGCCCGGCTCCGGCGCGGTGGCCAGGCTGACCGTGCCGTCGCGCACGCAGCGGTACACAATGCGCGCCTGCACGGGCAGGCAGACGAGCATCGTGGCGGCGATGAAGGCGAGACGACGCGGCATCGTGCGGATTCTACGGCGCGCTTCTGAACGCCAGTCGCATCGGCCCCGCCCCGTGGGAGCGTCTGCGGGCGCGAATACTCCTGCAGGGTGGGTCCCGGCCCACCACCGCATGCGATTCGACACCAGCGGCGGGCCGGGGCCCGCCCTACGACGACTTGACCGCGTGGCCGCCGAATTCGTTGCGCATCGCCGCGATCAGCCTGTCGGTGAAGGAATCCGCGTCGCGCGAGCGCAGCCGCTGCAGCAACGACAGGGTGATGACCGGCGCCGCGACATCCAGGTCGATGGCTTCGGCGACGGTCCAGCGGCCTTCACCCGAATCGGAAACCCATGGCGCGATGCCGTCCATCGCGGGGTTCTTGTTCAGTGCGTCGGCGGTCAGGTCCAGCAGCCACGAACGCACCACGCTGCCCTCGCGCCAGATCTCGGCGATCTGGTGCAGGTCCAGGCCGAACTCCGCCTTGTGCTGCATGATCGAAAAGCCTTCGGCGTAGGCCTGCATCATTCCGTACTCGATGCCGTTGTGGACCATCTTGGCGAAATGGCCCGCGCCACTGGGGCCGACCCGGCCCCAGCCACGATCCAGCGCCGGCGCCAGCGTGGCGAACAGCGGACCCAGCCGCTCCACCGCGGCCTCGTCGCCGCCGATCATCAGGCTGTAGCCCTCGGCCAGCCCCCACACGCCGCCACTGGTGCCGCAATCGACATAGTCGATGCCATGCTCGGCCAGCCTCGCGGCACGGCGCTGCGTGTCCTTGTAATTGGAGTTGCCGCCATCGATCACGGTGTCGCCGGACGACAGCAATTGCAGCAACTGGTCGAGGGTGTCGTCGACGATTTTCCCCGCCGGCACCATCAGCCACAGCGCGCGCGGTGCTGGCAGCTTGCCGACCAGTTCCGCCAGCGACGCAACGGTGTCGATGCCGTTGGCCACAGCGGCGATGCGCGCCTGTTCGCCCGGATCGAAACCGGCCACGCGGTGCCCGTCGCGCAACAGCCGCTGCGCCATGTTCGCGCCCATCCGGCCCAACCCCACCATGCCCAGTTCCATGCGTCCGCCTCTTTGCGTCTTGATGCTGTTTAGGTTCGCACGATCAGGCCGCGAATGCAGGCTGGGCAACGTCTCCGACGCTCAGGTAAAGCGATCGCCAGACTCCCTCTCCCGCTTGCGGGAGAGGCGCAACCGGGCACAACTCACATCAGCGCCAGCAGGCGATCCAGCCGCGCATGCGGATCGTCCTGCTGCAGCAGCGACAGCCGCTGCGCGGCGCTGATTGGCAGCAGTTCGGCGAGGCGCCAGCCGACCCAGGCGGCATTGTCCAGTTGTGCCGGCGACAGACCCGGCGCCTGCTGGTCGATCTGTTCGAACAGTTTTTCCAGCACCGTGGCCAGCAGGCCATGCTCGGGCCGCAGTTCGTCGTCGGCATCGGCGTCGCGCCATTCCACCTCGCCGACGACCAGCCCGTTGTCGCGCACGCGCGTGCGCAGCACGCGGAAACGCCGGCGTCCGCGCAAGCGCAGGCTCAACAGGCCGTCCTCGCCGATGTCGAAGTCCTCGATCACCGCCTCGGTGCCGAACGTCGCCGGGGTGGCCGGCGCATCGACTTCGCCGCCTTCCAGGATCAGGCACACGCCGAAGGTGGAACCGTTGCGGCCGCAGTCGCGTACCAGGTCCAAATAGCGGCGCTCGAACACGCGTAGTTGCAATGCAGCGCCAGGGAGCAAGACAGCATGGAGAGGGAAGAGCGGGAGAGTTTCAGTGACGCTCATTTCAAGAGCGCTCTTTTATCTCATGAATTGCAAGCTGCAACGCAGCTACTAGTTGCTCCGCAGTTTCCACGTCGAGCTCCAATTCCGTATTTGCTTGAACAGAATCATCCGGGAAATCTTCGCCACGCACATCTGCTTCTGAGATATCGAAATCCGGCTTGATATCCCAAGCTTCCACGTTGATACAGCCGGTATGAATGCCAGCACTCACTTCGATGAATCCCTGGCGATATCTGATGGAATCACATCTCAGTCGGATCGGCTGCATGTTTTCACCTGATTACTGCGAAATCTCTACCAAAAACTTCCTCGGCGCCCCATCGAACCCCCCGTTCGACATGAACACCACGTGGTCGCCCGCTTCCGCCAGCGCGCGCAATGCGGCGATCAACTGATCGGTATCCGGCACCGCCCTCGCCTCGCCCCGAATCGCGGCAATCACCTTGTCGGCGTCCCACGGCAGTTCCGGCCGCGCCAGGAACACCACCGCGTCAGCCTCGTCCAGCGACGGCGCCAGCGCGTCGGCGTGCGCGCCCAGGCGCATCGAATTGCTGCGCGGCTCCATCGCCACCACGATGCGCGCCTTGCCGACCTTCGCGCGCAGGCCCTGCAGCGTGGTCCGGATCGCGGTCGGGTGGTGGGCGAAATCGTCGTAGACGGTAATGCCGCCGGCGTTGCCCAACACTTCCATCCGCCGTTTCACGCTGCGGAATTCCGCCAGCGCGGGAATCACCTTCGCCACGTCGACGCCGACCGCCGTGCACGCGGCCAGCGCGGCGACGCCGTTGAGCACGTTGTGGTCGCCGAGCAGCGGCCATTCGACCGTGCCGGCTTCCACGCCTTTGTGCAGAATGACGAATGAGCTGCCGTCCGCATTGAGCTTGCGCGCGCTCCAGTCGAACGATTCGTCGAAGCCGAAGCGTTCGACCGGCGTCCAGCAGCCCATCGCCAGCACTTCGACCAGGCGTTCGTCGTGGCCGTTGACGATCAGCCGGCCGCGACGCGGCACGGTGCGGACCAGATGGTGGAACTGGCGCTGGATCGCGGCCACGTCGGGGAAGATGTCGGCGTGGTCGTATTCCAGGTTGTTGAGGATCGCGACCAGCGGCCGGTAGTGGACGAACTTGCTGCGCTTGTCGAAGAACGCGGTGTCGTACTCGTCGGCCTCCACCACGAACTCGCGACCGACGCCGACGCGCGCCGACACGCCGAAATCCTCGGCGACGCCGCCGATCAGGAACCCCGGCGTGCGCCCGGCCGCTTCCAGCAGATAGGTCAGGATGGTCGTCGTCGTGGTCTTGCCGTGGGTGCCTGCCACCGCCAGCACGTCGCGGCTGGGCAACACTTTCTCGGCCAGCCACTGTGCGCCCGAGTTGTATTTGCGACCTTCGTCCAGCACCGCTTCGACGGCGGGATTGCCGCGCGACAGCGCGTTGCCAACGACGATTTCGTCGCAATCAGGCGAGATGTTTTCCGGCAGGTAGCCCTGCGCCAGCCCGATGCCGAGTTGTTCCAGCTGCGTGGACATCGGCGGATAGATCGCCTGATCGCTACCTTCGACCCGATGCCCGAGTTCGCGCGCCAGCGCGGCGACACCGCCCATGAAGGTGCCGGCGATGCCGAGGATGTGGATTTTGTTCATGGCGGAATTGTCGCTGATTTGGCGAGCGACTGCCGTTGATGTCGCCTTTGCTTTTCGACCCCGTCCGCAGCGGCGTTCGGGACGGGTAAACCCCGCAGGGGCGGCGCACAGGGATGTGCGCCGTTTTCCAAGCCGCAGAGCCTGCCCCGTACTTGATACGGGGATGCGGCTTCCGAAAATTCCTGTTCCGAACGCGAACCCTTCGCGTAGCGAAAGGCGCGAGGAAGAGTGTGCTTTCTTTGGTTACTTGACCAGCCCTTTGGGCTGTTGAAAAGCGATTCCCGCCTTCGCGGGAATGACGAGCAAAAAAAGCGCCCCTCGTCCGCCTTCGGCACCTTCTCCCCGCTTCACGGGGAGAAGGAGAAAACATCAGCCGACTTCCTTCTCCGGCGCTATCGCCTCGACGATGCGGTTGAACACCTCGTCCAGCGAGCCGACGCCGTTCACCGCGGTCAGCTCGCCGTGCTGGCGGTAGTACTCGATCACCGGCGCGGTCTGGTCGGTGTACACCTGCAGGCGCTTGCGCACCGATTCGGGATTGTCGTCGGCGCGGCCCTCGGCGGCGGCACGGCCGGCGATGCGCTCGACCAGCAGCTCGGTCGGCACGTCCAGCTGCACCGCGGAGTCGAATTTCTGGCCCAGCTTTTCCAGCAGCTTGCCCAGCGCGTCGGCCTGGGCCTGGTTGCGCGGGTAGCCGTCGAGGATGAAACCGGCACGGGTGTCGTCGCGCGAGAAGCGGTCCTCCAGCATGCCCAGCAGGATCGCGTCGCTGACCAGTTCGCCGCGCGCCATCACTTCCTTGGCCTGCAGGCCCAGCGGGCTGCCGGCGGCCACTTCGGCGCGCAGCAGGTCGCCGGTGGAAATGTGCGGCACCTGCAGGTATTCCTTCAGCCGCGTGGCCTGCGTGCCCTTGCCCGACCCGGGCGGGCCCAGTAGAACCAGTCGCATCGTTCGACTCCCAGATGAAAGACCGGGCGGCGGCCGGGGCGATAAGATTCCCCCATGCTGCGCCGCGTTATGGACCCAGCTTAACCGATCCCGCCACTTCCGGAACCTACAACCATGGCCCAAGGCACCCTGCTCTACGCCCAGTCCGGCGGCGTCACCGCCGTCATCAACGCCTCGGCCGCGGGGGTCATCGCCGAGGCCCGCGCGCGCAAGGTCAAGGTGCTGGCGGCGCGCAACGGCATCCTCGGGGCGCTGCGCGAGGAGCTGATCGACACGTCGAAGGAATCCGCCGCCGCGATCCGCGCGTTGGCGCATACCCCGGGCGGCGCGTTCGGCTCGTGCCGGGTCAAGCTGAAGTCGCTGGAGGCCGACCGGGCCAGGTACGAGCGCCTGCTGCAGGTACTGAAGGCGCACGACGTCAGGTACTTCCTCTACAACGGCGGCAACGACTCGGCCGACACGGCGTGGAAGGTGTCGCAGCTGGCCCAGGCCTTCGACTACCCGCTGACCTGCATCGGCGTGCCGAAGACCGTGGACAACGACCTGGCCGTCACCGACACCTGCCCCGGCTTCGGTTCGGCGGCCAAGTACACCGCTGTCTCCGTGCGCGAGGCCGCGCTGGACGTGGCCGCGATGGCTGAAACATCAACCAAGGTGTTCGTCTACGAAGCGATGGGCCGCCACGCCGGCTGGCTGGCCGCCGCCGCCGGGCTGGCCGGGGAAAAGCCCGACCAGGCCCCGCACCTGATCCTGTTCCCCGAGCGCCCGTACGACGAAGCCGATTTCCTGGCCCAGGTGAAGAAGATCGTGGCGAAGGTCGGCTACTGCGTGGTCGTGGCCAGCGAAGGCATCCAGACCGCCGACGGGCGCTTCGTCGCCGACGCCGGCGGCGGCCAGGATTCGTTCGGCCATACCCAATTGGGCGGCGTGGCCTCGTTCCTGGCCGGCCGGGTCAAGGACCGGCTCGGCTTCAAGGTGCACTACGCCCTGCCCGATTACCTGCAGCGCTCGGCGCGCCACATCGCCTCGAAGACCGACTGGGAACAGGCGCAGGCGGTCGGCAAGGCGGCGGTGAAGTTCGCGCTGGAGGGCCGCAACGCGGTGATGCCGGTGATCGTGCGCACTTCGGATGCGCCGTACCGCTGGAAGATCGAGGCTGCGCCGCTGGCCAAGGTGGCCAACCACGAAAAGAAATTCCCGCCCGGCTTCATCCGCAAGGACGGTTACGGCATCACCGCCGCCGCGCGCCGCTACCTGGCCCCGCTGATCAAGGGCGAGGCCTACCCGCCCTACGGCAGGGACGGCATCCCGGCCTACGTCGAACTGAAGAACGTCGCCGTGCGCAAGAAGCTGCCGGCCTGGCAGGGCTGAGGCGGCGGTCGCGCGCGGCCGAATCCGGCCGCGCGCGTGGGTGGTTCACTTCAGGTCGGCAAGCGCCGCGCCGAAGTTGATGTGGAACGGCAGCCCGTCCAGCACCAGCGCGGGCACCGACTTCACGCCCGCGGCTTCGGCCTCGCCGATGCGCGCGCTATTCGTGCCCAGGTGCACGACCTCGACCCGGTAGCGCGCCGGGTCGATCGCGTTGGCGACGTTGCGTTCGGCTTCGACGCACACCGGGCAACCGGCGTGATAGAAGATGGCCTTGTTCGTCATGGTGGTTTCTCCATTTGCTTGTGGCCGTTCGCCACCGCGCCTATTGTTCACGCGGAAAAACCGCTGAAAAGCAGGCACAAAATGGTTCCCATGCGCAAAACCGCCCCTGTCGCAGCCCGCGCGCCGATCACGCGCCTGCTGGAAGACGTGCTGGGCTGCAAGTGGTCATGGAGCGTGCTGCGCGCGATCCACGACGGCGTGGCGCGACCCGGCCAGCTGGAGCGTGCGATCCCCGGCATCTCGACCAAGGTGCTCAACGAGCGGCTGCGCAAGCTGGTCGCCCACGGCGTGCTGGAGAAGACCGAGTTCGACACGATGCCGCCGCGCGTCGAATACGGCTTCACCGAACTGGGGCGCGGGTTCTTCGCCATCCTCGGCCAGATCGAGGCGCTGGAGCGCGGACAGGCGGCCCCAAAGCACCCCGGATGACCTTGTGGGAGCGGCCTTGGCCGCCATTGCCGCACTGCGGCAGGAGTCGTGACCGAACAGCGTCATAATCGACCCGTTTTATCTGCGGTTCATCCATTTTTCGGAGGGGATCATGCTGGAAACGCACGGTTTGACGCTGGCGCTGGTCTGCGCGGCGGTGGCGATCCTGTACGGGGTCATTTCGGCGCGCTGGATTCTCGGCCAACCCGCCGGCAACGAGCGCATGCAACAGATCGCCGCGGCGGTGCAGGAAGGCGCGCGCGCCTACCTCAACCGCCAGTACACCACCATCGCCATCGCCGGCGTGGTGCTGTTCGTGCTGATCGGCTTCTTCCTCAGCTGGCCCAGCGCCATCGGCTTCCTGATCGGCGCGGTGCTGTCCGGCGCGGCCGGCTACATCGGCATGAACGTGTCGGTGCGCGCCAACGTGCGCACCGCCGAGGCCGCGCGCCAGGGCATGGGCCCCGCGATGGACGTGGCGTTCCGCGGCGGCGCGATCACCGGCATGCTGGTGGTCGGGCTGGGCCTGCTGGGCGTGGCCGGCTACTGGTGGCTGCTGCCCCGGTTCGGCATCGCCGGCGACCGTGCGCTGCATGCTCTGATCGGACTGGCGTTCGGCTCGTCGCTGATCTCGATCTTCGCCCGTCTGGGCGGCGGCATTTTCACCAAGGGCGCCGACGTCGGCGCGGACCTGGTCGGCAAGGTCGAAGCCGGCATCCCCGAGGACGACCCGCGCAACCCGGCGGTGATCGCCGACAACGTCGGCGACAACGTCGGCGACTGCGCCGGCATGGCCGCGGACCTGTTCGAAACCTACGCCGTCACCGTGATCGCGACGATGCTGCTGGGCGGGCTGATGAGCGGCGAGGCCGGGCACAACGCGGTGCTGTATCCGCTGGTGCTGGGCGGGGTGTCGATCATCGCATCGATCATCGGCGCGTTCTTCGTCAAGGTGAAGACCGGCGGCTCGATCATGGGCGCGCTGTACAAGGGCGTGATCGTTTCGGCGGTGCTCGCGGCCATCGCGTTCTACCCGATCACCACCAGGCTGATGGGCGATTCGTCGTACGGCGCGATGAACCTGTTCGGCTGCGCGCTGATCGGCCTGGTCCTGACCGGCGCGATCGTGTGGATCACCGAGTACTACACCGGCACCCAGTACGCCCCGGTCAAGCACGTCGCCGCCGCATCGACCACCGGCCACGGCACCAACATCATCGCCGGCCTGGGCGTGTCGATGAAGTCCACCGCGATGCCGGTGGTCGCGGTGTGCGTGGCGATCTGGGCGGCCTACGCGCTGGCCGGCCTGTACGGCATCGCCATCGCCGCGACCGCGATGCTGTCGATGGCCGGCATGATCGTCGCGCTGGACGCCTACGGCCCGATCACCGACAACGCCGGCGGCATCGCCGAGATGGCGGAGCTGCCCTCGGAAGTGCGCGACGTCACCGACCCGCTGGACGCAGTGGGCAACACCACCAAGGCGGTGACCAAGGGCTACGCCATCGGCTCGGCCGCGCTGGCCGCGCTGGTGCTGTTCGCCGACTACACCCACAACCTGCAGACCCAGCATCCGGGCGTCACCTTCGCCTTCGACCTGTCCGACCACATGGTGATCATCGGCCTGCTGATCGGCGGCCTGATCCCCTACCTGTTCGGCGCGATGGCGATGGAAGCGGTGGGCCGCGCCGCCGGCAGCGTGGTCGAGGAAGTGCGCCGCCAGTTCCGCGAGATCAAGGACATCATGACCGGCGAGGGCAAGCCGCAGTACGACAAGGCGGTGGACCTGCTGACCAAGTCGGCGATCAAGGAAATGATCGTGCCCTCGCTGCTGCCGGTGGTGGTGCCCATCGTCGTCGGCCTGCTGCTGGGACCGAAGGCGCTGGGCGGCCTGCTGATCGGCACCATCGTCACCGGCCTGTTCGTCGCCATTTCGATGACCACCGGCGGCGGCGCCTGGGACAACGCCAAGAAATACATCGAGGACGGCCACCACGGCGGCAAGGGCAGCGAGGCGCACAAGGCCGCGGTCACCGGCGACACCGTCGGCGACCCGTACAAGGACACCGCCGGCCCGGCGATCAACCCGCTGATCAAGATCATCAACATCGTCGCCCTGCTGCTGGTGCCGCTGCTGCCGGTCAACGGTTGGCTGGGGGCGAAGGCCGAATCGGCGCCGGCCGCGATCACTGCCCCGGCCGACGCCGCGGCTGCATCCGCAAGCGCAGCCACGGACGGAAGCACGGCGGGCTCCGAAGACGCCACCGCACCGGCCGACGCTGCGCAGGCTGGCCGCCTGTACTTCAACGTCGGCGAAACCGCACCGATCGAGCCGAAGCCGGTGCTGGACCCGATCGTCGCGCTGTTGAACGCCAACCCCGGCAGCCAGGCCTACGTGTCCGGCTTCCACGACGCCAGCGGCGACCCGGCGACCAACGCCGAAATCGCCAAGCAGCGCGCACAGGCCGTGCAGGCGCTGCTGGAAGACGCCGGCATCGCGGCCGACCGCATCGTGCTGGAGAAGCCGGTACTGGCCGAAGGCGGCGACGACTGGCGGCAGGCCCGCCGGGTCGACATCAGCGTGCGCTGAAGTCCGGCCACGGATCTGGAAAAGGCGGCTTCGGCCGCCTTTTTCATGCCCACCCGGCGCCGCGAAGCGTCACGACGAATCCCGACGCCACTTTTCGGGCCAGCCAGGCCAAGCAACGCGCCTGCTGCAACGCAACAAGCCTGCGCGTAGAATGTCGCCCCATTCCACCCCGCCTCGGAGCGTTCCCGCATGGGCCTCGATCATGTCAACACCGGCAAGAATCCGCCGGACGAGATCAACGTCGTCATCGAAATCCCCAAGGATTCCGAGCCGGTCAAGTACGAAGTGGACAAGGAAAGCGGCGCGATCTTCGTCGACCGCATCCTCTCCACGCCGATGCGCTACCCGTGCAACTACGGCTACGTGCCGCAGACCCTGGGCGGCGACGGCGACCCGATCGACGTGCTGGTGGTGCTGCCGATGCCGCTGATCCCCGGCTCGGTGATCCGCTGCCGCCCGGTCGGCGTGCTGCGCATGACCGACGAGGCCGGCAGCGACGAGAAGCTGCTGGCGGTTCCGGCCGACAAGATCTTCAACGGCTATTCGCACATCCACGACATCGGCCAGGTCTCGCCGCACTGGCTGGAGCGCATCGGCCACTTCTTCGAGCACTACAAGGACCTCGAGAAGGGCAAGTGGGTCAAGGTCGACCGCTGGGGCGACGCCGCCGAGGCGAAGAAGATCATCCTCGACGCGGTCGCCGCCGCGAAAAAGTAATCTGGCGCTTCCTTCGCGCAGGAAAAAAAACGCCGCCTCCGGGCGGCGTTTCCGTTCGTGGCGTCAGTCGCGGGCCTTGCCGCGCACGATGGTCAACCCGATCAACCGCGACACCACCAGCGCGATGTACATCACGCCGGCGAACTGCGACAGCATCACCAGCGCGCGCGCGTGCGGCCGGATCGGCATGATGTCGCTCAGGCCCACGCCCGACAGCATGCTGAAGCTCAGCGACAGCAGTTCCACCCAGCTTCGCCGCGTTTCCGGATGGATCGCGGCGACGAAACTGCCGGGCCAGACGATCTGGCAGACCGAGAACGCATAGGCGAAGGCCCAGGCCAGCAGGGTGAAGGTGGCGCCGGCGGCGAACAGCTCGTCGCTGGTGACTTCGTGGTCCTGCAGCATGTACGCGATCAGTCCGAGCGCCGTGTACAGGTACAGCGCGCCTTCCAGCACGTGTGCGGCGGCCAGCAGCTGCGGATCGCGGAACCACGCCGCCAGCAGCGACAGCGCGCCGCCGGGCACGGCCAGGCACCAGGCGAACCAGTTCACCGTCGGACTGCGGTTGACCACCCACAGCGCCAGCGCCAGCACACCCATGCCGAACAGCCCCAACAGCACGTTGCCCATGGCCATGCCGTCGAATACCGGATACAGGAACAGTCCGGCCAGCTGCGCCAGCAGCAGCCACGCCGACGGATGACGCTTGGCCTGCACCAGCCAGCGCAGGTAGGAGAACGAAAGCACGAAGACGGCCTGCGTCAGCGGAAGTGATGGACCAGTGCGTAGTAGACGACGTAGATCCAGCCCAGGATGCCGTGGATCACGACCCACAGCAGCGACTTGTTCGCCGTCCACGAGATGGTGATCGCCAAGGCCGTGCCGAAGCCGATGCCGGCCTTGACCACGCCGCCGCCGTTCATGGCGACTGCCTCGCACCACCACGGTAGGGGTATTTCGCGAAGATCGCCGCCACTGCGCCGTCGATCTCGGCCGCACGTTCCTGCGCGGTCTTCTTGTTGGTGATGCGCCCGATCGCCGAGCCGGTCCACACCAGGCGGTTGAGCCTCGCATCGACCAGGTCCACGGTCAGGGTCCCCTGACGGTAGTTGCTGACCTGGGTTTCGTCGTACCACACCGGTATCGCGACGTAGGTGCGCGCGCGATAGCTGTAGTAGTAGCGGAAGTCGCTGCGCGGAACGGTATATACGTCGGTCCGGTCTTCGACGACGCCCTGGAAGTTGACCTTCAGGTCCGGCGCCGCCGGATCATGAACGTAGCCGAGCGCTTGCATCCGGTCGCGCAGCGCCGCGCGGATACGCTCGGTGGTGTAGCTGGTATAGCCGTTGGCTTCCATCGCGATCGGCTGGTAGAAGTCCCAGGTGCGGTAGCGGCCGAAGTCCGCCTCCGGATCGGCGTCGGTACGCACGGTCGGACCGCTGGCGCAGCCGGCCAGCAGCAGGCACAACGTCGCCAGCCACGGCAGGACGGGATTGCGGATTGCGCGCATTGGCATTTCTCCCGCCCGATCCGGTTTGCCGGGCTGACAGAACGCTAGCACGACAGGGGTTGGCCCGGCATGTCCGCCGGATCCGGTTCCCGGCGGACAAGACCCCGGCGCATCCGGCGGCCTAGCCTTGGCGATAGACTTCGGCGCCCTGCTCACGGAACTGCTTCGACTTTTCCGCCATGCCCGCTTCCAGCGCCGCCTGCTCGTCCACCCCGTGCTCGGCGGCATAGTCGCGCACGTCCTGGGTGATCTTCATCGAGCAGAAATGCGGGCCGCACATCGAGCAGAA
>JBDHQQ010000197.1:0-4122 GCA_039807145.1 Pseudoxanthomonas sp.
GCCGCCTGCACATGGCCAAGACCCTGCTGCAGGGCGGCAACGTGCTGCTGCTCGACGAACCGTCGAACGACCTGGACATCGAGACCCTGCGCGCGCTGGAAGACGCGCTGCTGGAATTCCCGGGCAACACCTTCGTGATCTCGCACGACCGCTGGTTCCTGGACCGCATCGCCACCCACATCCTCGCCTTCGAAGGCGATTCGCACGTGGAGTTCTTCCAGGGCAACTACCGCGAGTACGAAGCCGACAAGAAGCGCCGCATGGGCGACGACGCCGGCCCGCACCGACTGCGGTTCAAGGCGCTGAAGTAACCTGCGCAGGAACGCCCGCCGCAAGGCGGGCGTTTCGCATCCGGTGCCTGGACGACCGGTCGCCGATGCCGGGACGCTGCGCTACCCTGCCCGCATGGATGCAAACCCACATCCCACCCGCCGGAACCTGCTGCTTGCCGGAACGGCGGGCCTGGCTGGTGCGATGTTGCCCAAGCAAGTCCTTTCCGCAATCCCGCATGATGCGCGGAAACGCTCTCGCCTGATCCTGCTCGGCACGGCGGGTGGCCCCACGCCGAAGGCGCTGCGCGCCGCACCCGCCAGCGCCGTGGTCGTCGGCGATGCGGTCTACGTTGTGGATTGCGGCAACGGCGTCGCCCGGCAACTTGCGCTGGCCGGCATTAACTTGGGCGCACTCCGCTACGTGTTCGTCACCCATCATCATTCCGACCACAACGCCGACCTCGGCAATCTGTTGTTGCTGGCATGGTCTGGTCCGCTGGACCGCCCGGTCGATTGCTGGGGTCCGCCTCCGCTGGCGCGCATGCGCGAGGATTTCCTGCGCCTCAACGATTTCGACATCCAGACCCGCACCCATGACGAAGGGCGTCCGCCGCTGGCCGACCTGTACCGCGCGCACGAAATCGACGGCACGGGCCCTGTCGTCGACGATGGCGTGGTGAAGGTGCGCGCCGCGCGGGTGATGCATCCGCCGATCGCCGACGCCTATGCCTACCGCTTCGATTGCCCGGACCGCAGCATCGTGTTCTCCGGCGATACCGCGCCGAGCGAATCGCTGGCCGAACTGGCGCGCGGCGCCGACGTGCTGGTGCACGAAGTCATGTACCTGCCGGCGCTGGAGAAACTGATCGCCAGCGAAAGCAACGCGTCGCGCCTGCGCGAGCACCTCCTGGCCAGCCACACCACCACCGAACAGGTCGGCCGCATCGCGACACAAGCGGGCGTGAAGACACTGGTGCTCAACCACTTCGTCCCCGGGGGAGACCCGGCCTTGACCGATGATGTCTGGCGCGCGGCGGTGGCAGCGCACTTCAGGGGCGAACTGGTGATCGGTCGCGACCTGCTGGAACTATGAGCCCGAGCGGAATGCGGCACGCATCGCCGCAATTGGAAACCGTAGCCAGATCACCGCGAATACGACAGCACGGGTGAGCCAACCACGCCGCGGCGCCTCGAACTTGCGGAAGTAGCGCCACAGCCCGCGATGCTTGTGCCACTCGACGAACAGCGGCTTCGAGCGGCTGGACACGCCGCGCACGTGGACCACGCGCACGTCGTTGGCGACGGCGACCACCGCGCCGGCTTCGCGCGCGCGGCGGCACAGGTCCAGGTCTTCCGCATGCAGGCGATAACCTTCGTCGAAGCCGCCGATGCGCTCGAACAGCGCGCGCGGCATCAGCAGCAGCGCGCCGGACGCCGCATCGACGCGCTGCAACGACTGCGTGGAATCCATCGGCACGCCCAGCCTCGCCGCGCGCGGCGAGCGCAGCATCGCGGCGAAATCGGGATCGCGACGGCGCGCGGCTTCGTCGCGCGAGCCGTCCTCGCCGACCAGATCGGCGCCAAGCAGCGCCGCATCGAAAGCCGCCGCATGTTCGCGCAGCCGCGCCAGGGTTTCGGTCTCGATCAGCAGGTCGGGGTTGACGAAGGCCAGCCACGGCGCGGTCGAAATCGCCGCACCCTGGTTGCAGCCGACCGCGAAACCCGGATTGTCCGGATTGCCGACGAAGCGCACGCGCGCGTCGCCGGCGGCATGACGCTGGACGATCTCGAGCGTGCCGTCCCGCGAATCGTTGTCGATCACCCGGATCTCGGCCACGCCGCGCGCGCGGCGCAGGCGCGACAGGCAATCGTCGATGGTCGCCGCGCTTTCGTGACTGACCACGATGGCGGCGATGTTGGCGTCTTCGGCGGCGGGCATCGCCCGCGATTATCGCGGAACGGCGGCGGTGCTGCTCAGGCGAGGAAATCCAGCGTCGGCGTCGCGAAATTCCCCAGTCCCGGGAAGATCGTCGGCAGGTCGCCCGTGGCCACGCCCATCCAGCGGGCGAAGGTCGCGCCGAACTGGTTGGTCGAGGTGGTCGGGATGATCCGGCCACGATCCACCGCCTGGTCGCCGTCGAGTTCCAGCAGCGGATAACTGCCGAACACGCGGCGCCCCTTCAACGGGCCGCCAGCGGCCGCCGACCCACCCATCATCAACTGCACGCCGCCCCACGCATGGTCGGTGCCGTTGCCGTTGCTGTTGAGGGTGCGGCCGAAGTCGCTCATGGTGAAGGTGACCACGTCGTTGAGCGCGCCGATTTCCGCCAATGCGGCCCGGAACGCGCCCAGTGCCTCGCTTATGCGCGCCAGCAGCAGCGGCTGCCCGCTGTCGTTCATCTGATTGTCGTGGGTGTCGAAGCCGCCCATGCTGGCGAAGTAGATCTGCCGGCGATGGTTGATCGCGCTGCCGCGGCTGGCCTTGATGGTGCGGGCGATCATCCGCAGCTGCGAAGCCAGGTTGTTTCTGGTCGGGAACACGGTGGCGATTTCGCCGCCATTGGCCGGGTCCAGCACTTCGCGCATCTTGCTGCTGAGCAGCATCGAACTTTCACCGATCACCGCGTGCTGGTCCTGCATCAGCGGCGCGTACCGGCGGCCGACCAGCGCGGCCAGCGCTTCGCGGCGAATAGCGCCGGCAGTGGAAGTGCTTTCGAAGTTGCGGAACGCCACCGGCCCGCTCGAAGCCATGCAGAACGGGACGCTGGACGTACCGGTCTGGAACAGGTTGTTGCCGTCCAGCGAAACGGTCGGCGGCAGCGCGGCGAATCCCGCGCCGTTGGCGCCGGCCAGGCGTTCGCCCATCGTGCCGCCCCAGCCCACGTTGGAACTGGCGCGCTCGGACTCGCCGCGCATCCACAGCCGCTGCTGGTCGTTGTGCGAGAACAGGTTGTCGGGCACGCGCTTCGATTTGGCGGCGTATTCGGTCTTGGTGACCGGCTGCACCAGCGTGCCGACATTGGCCATGAAGGCCAGCTCGCCCTGGTCGAACAGCGTTTTCAGTGCCGGGCACGACGGATGCAGGCCCCAGGTCTTGCCCGCGGCGTCTCCGATCTGCAGCAAGCGGTCGCGAGCGATCGCCAGGCCCTGGTTGTTGCTGCCGGCGTCGTACACGCCGCCGCGGCTCCTGGCGTACACGTCGTATTCGTCCGCGGCGTGCGGCACCAGCAGGTTGAACGAATCGTTGCCGCCGAACAGGAAGATGCACACCAGCGCGCGATAGTCGCCGGCCGGCGCGGACTGCGCCAGTGCGCGTCCCACCAGTTCGAACTGCGGCATCGCCGCGGCGATGGTGCCGCCGGCCAGTACGTACTGCAGGTTGCGCAGGAAATCGCGACGGTCCTGGCGGAGGGTCTTCTTGGACATGTCCGGATACCTAGCGCTGGACCGCGAATTCGGGGGAAGCCAGCGCCAGCTGCACCAGCGATTGCACGCGTTCTTGGCTGGACCGGTTGGCCGTCTTCAGCTTGTCCAGCATCGTGACCATCGTCGCGCGGGTTTCCGCCGACAGGCCGCCGCCGAACAGCAGCGGCGATATCGAATCGACCATGCCGGCGTGGTCGCCGGCGTCGGCCAGCGCCAGCAGCGGCTTGACGTCCAGCACCGGCGCATCGGTGTTGGCCGTCGGCGCGTCGGCCTTGAAGTTGGTGCAGCCGGCCGAGCACAGCTGGTTGAAGATGCTGGCGAAGGTCGCGTCGTTGTACAGCTTGAATTCGGGCGCATAGATGCCGTCTCCGCCGCCCGCCGCCGGCAGCTGCGCGTCAGGTTCGAAGAAATTGAATACCGACGG
>JBDHQQ010000198.1:0-4104 GCA_039807145.1 Pseudoxanthomonas sp.
CCGCCAAGGTTGCCGTTGGGCAGGCGCTGGATCACGGTCACGGTCACGCTGCCCTGCAGGTGGTTGCTCTGCGCGCTGCTGCCCTTGCCGTTGAAGTCGCGTTCGCCCTTGGCGCTGGCGGCGAGCACGTCCTTGCCGCCCAGGGTGACCGGTGCGCCGAACAGGCTCGGCGAGCCGATGTCCATGCTCGACTTCTTGCCGATGGCGGTGTTGGCGCTGGTGGTGGCCGAGGTGCTCTCGACCAGGGTGATGGTCAGCAGGTCGCCGACGTCGCGGGCGCGGCGGTCGCCGTACAGGTTCAGGCCCGGACCGGCGGCGTAGATCGCGCCGGCCGTGGCCTCGGCCGCGGGCGCGACCGCCGGCACCACCGGCGCCATGGCCGGGTAGGGGCGGATGTCGCCGGCGACCACGCAGCCGCCCAGCAGCACCAGGCTGGCCGCGGCGCAGGAAAGACGGAGGACGTTGGACAGGCAGGCCATGGCGGGTTCCGTAAGCGGCACGATCAGACGTTGTTGTTGAGGTAGCCGAGCATCGAATCGGTGGTGGAGATGGCCTTGGCGTTCATCTCGTAGGCGCGCTGGGTCTCGATCATCGCCACCAGCTCCTCGACCACGTTGACGTTGCTGCCTTCCAGCGCGCCCTGGACGATGCCGCCCAGGCCATTGAGGCCCGGGGTACCGTTCTGCGCGGGGCCCGATGCCGTGGTTTCCAGGTACAGGTTCTCGCCCTTGGCCTGCAGGCCGGCGGGATTGATGAAGTCGGTCAGGGTCAGCGAGCCGATCTCGACCGAAGCCGCGTCACCGGCCATCTTCACGCTGACCGTGCCGTCGGCACCGATGGTCAGCGACTGCGCCCCTTCCGGGATCTGGATGCCCGGCTGCACCGGGTAGCCGCTGTTGGTCACCAGCTCGCCCTGCGGGCTCATCTGGAAGCTGCCGTCGCGGGTGTAGGCCGAGCTGCCGTCGGGCAGCATCACTTCGAAGAAGCCGCGGCCGTTGACCATCACGTCCAGGGCGCGGCCGGTCTGCTGCTGGCCACCCTGCTGGAAATTCTTGGACGTGGCCACCACGCGCACGCCGGTGCCCAGCTGCAGGCCGGTCGGCAACTGCGTCTGCGCCGAGGACGAGCCGCCGGGCTGGCGCACCTGCTGGTACAGCAGGTCCTCGAAGCTGGCGCGGTCCTGCTTGAAGCCGGTGGTGTTGGTGTTGGCGAGGTTGTTGGAGACAACGGACATGCGCGTCTGCTGCGCATCCAGGCCGGTCTTGGCGACCCACAGTGCCTGATTCATGAGCGGTTCCTCTGCGACGGGTGCCGGCCCTCAGGGCCGTTGCAGGATGTAATGCATGGCCTGTGCCAGACCCGCGCGCCAATCGGCCGGCGCGGCGGCGTCAGCCGTTCAGGCGCAGCAGCGTGTTGGCGCTGCGCGCGTTTTCGTCGCCGTGCTTGATGACCTTGACCTGCATCTCGAACTGGCGCTGCAGCTGGATCATCTGCACCAGCGCGCCGGCCGCGTCGACGTTGCTGGACTCGAGCATGCCGCTGTCCAGCGCCTTGCCCTGGACCTGGGCGAACGGCTGCTGCGGGTTGCTGTTGCGCATCAGCCCGTCGAGGCCGCGCTGCAGTTGCGCGTCGGGCGCCTGCACCACGCGCAGCCGCCCGACCATGGCCATGGTCTGCGGGCCTTCGCCCAGCGGGATGATCGACAGGGTGCCGTCGTGGCCGATCTCCATGGCCTGGTGCGGCGGCACCGCCACCGGGTTGCCGTTCTCGTCCAGCACCGCATTGCCGTCGGCGGTGACCAGCTGGCCGTTGGGGGTGAGCGTCAACGCACCGGCGCGGGTATAGGCCTCGCTGCCGTCGCGCGACTGCACCGCCAGCCAGTTGCCCGGCTGCAGCGACAGGTCCAGCGCGTTGCCGGTGATCTGCTGTGCGCCGGTGCGACGGTTGAAGCCGGCATCGACGTGGAGCGCGTCGATCCGCGAAGCGTAGCCCTGGCCCTGGACCGGGAACGCCTCGGTGTTGGCCAGGGCTTCCTTGAAACCGGGCGTGTCGGAATTGGCCAGGTTGTGGGAAACGGTGGCCTGCGCCTGCAGCGAGGCGCGGGCGCCGGTCATGGCGACGTAGAGGGCTTTGTCCATGGGCAAGGGGGACCGGGAAGCGGGAAGAAGGGAACGACGGAATGCCGGCGATGCAGGGCGAGGGGCCAGGAGCGGGGAACGGCGCGGGCAGTGCGCGCCGTGTCATTGCCCGCTCCGGTTTGCCCGGCGTGCTGCCTCAGCGGATGTTGATCACGGTCTGGGTGATCTGGTCCTGGGTCGAGAGCATCTGCGCGTTGGCCTGGAAGTTGCGCTGCGCGGTGATCATGTTCACCAGCTGCTGGGTCAGGTCGACGGTGGAGGCCTCCAGCGAACCGGCCTGGATCTGCCCCAGGTCGGAGCTGTCCGGCGCACCGGTGCGCGGCGTGCCCGAGGCATAGGTTTCCGACCACAGGTTGTTGCCTTCGCCCAGCAGTCCCTGCGGGTTGTTGAAGTTGCTCAGCGCGACCTGGCCGAGTGCGACGTCCACGCCGTTGGAGTAGCGCGCATACACCACGCCCTTTTCCGAGATGTTGATCTCGTTGAGCTTGCCCGAGGCATAGCCGTCCTGGCCGGTGTTGTGCTGGTTGAACTTCTCGCCGTACTGGGTGGAGCCGGACACGTCCAGGCTCATCGCCAGCTGGCCGGCGCCGGTGCTCGGGGTGAAGGTGCCCAGGGTGATCTTGCCGTCGGCCGGCGCGGTCAGTGCGCCGCTGTCGGAGAACTGCAGCAGGGTCGGGGTGCCGATGACCGCCGGTACCGGCGGGGTGGCGGTGGGATCGCCGGGCACGCTGCCGTTGTTGACCGGCACGCCGTCGACGAAGTTGTACACCGCCCACTCGTTGGGATTGGCGGTCTTGACGAAGTACGAGGTCTGGATGTGGCTGACGCCCAGCGAATCGAACACGGTGATGCCGCCGCTGGAGTGGCTGTAGCTGTTGCTGACCGCCGGATCGAACGGCGTGATCGTCGGTTCCTTGGCGTTGGCCGGCAGGGTGAAGGCCAGCTGCAGCTGGCTGGTCGGGCGCGGCGCGCTGTCGCCGGACAGCAGGCGCAGGTCGGTCAGGGCGCCGTCGAAGCGGGTGCCGTCGGCGCTCGGCGCGTAGACCTGCAGGCGCGCGCCCTGCGGGTTGACCACGTAGCCGTTCTTGTCGGCCTGGAAGTTGCCGGCGCGCGAATACACCCGCGAGCCGTTCATGTTCAGGGTGAAGAAGCCTTCGCCGGCGATCGCCAGGTCCAGGCTGCGGCCGGTCTGGTCGATGTTGCCCTGCGAGAACTGCTGGGCCACGTTGGTCAGGCGCGCGCCCGAGCCCATGGCGTTGTTCTGCAGGCCATAGCCGGTGGCGGTCAGGACGTTGGCGAACTCGGCGCGCGATTCCTTGAAGCCGACGGTGTTGACGTTGGCGATGTTGTTGGCGGTGACGCTCAGGTCGGCGTTGGCGGTGCTGATGCCGGACAGGGAGGCATTGAAGCCCATGGCGATACTCCTGGGAATGCGTGGAAGAGGGGGCTCAGCTGACGCGGAGCACGTAGTCGAGCGGGGCCGCGCCCAGCCCCTTGAGGTTCAGGTAGAGGCCGTCCGAACCGACCGTCACGCTCTCCACCTCGGCCTCGACGTAGGTGCTGAGCTTGGTCTGCTTGCCGCTGGCGTCGGTGTAGGTGGCGGCGATGGTGTAGGCGCCGGCCGGCATGCGCTTGCCATTGGCGTCGGTGCCGTCCCACTGGAACGGCACTTCGCCGGAGGCGTCGGCCGCGACGCTGATCTGGTCGACCTTGTTGCCGTTGGCGTCGGTGATGTCGACGACGATGGTGCCCGCGCCCGGCGCGGCCAAGGTACCGCCGGTCGCCCCCTCGTCGCCGAGCATGAACTTGGTCGACGGCACCAGCACGTCGTGGCCGACCATGGCGGCGCCGCGCAGGATCTGGTCGCCGGCCATCGATTCCTGGAAGCCGGTGACGCTCTTGTTCAATTCGCTGATGCCCTGCACCGTGGACAGCTGCGCCATCTGCGCGACCATCTGGCTGTTGT
>JBDHQQ010000199.1:0-4088 GCA_039807145.1 Pseudoxanthomonas sp.
GCCTTCGCGGTCGCCGCGTCCAGCTTCACGTTGAAGGCGATGATGCCGCCGAACGCGCTGGTCGGGTCGGTCGCGTAGGCGAGCTCGTAGGCGTCGCCCGGCGCGACGCCGACCGCCACGCCGCAGGGGTTGGCGTGCTTGACGATGACGCAGGCCGGTGCGTCGAACTGGCGCACGCACTCCCAGGCCGCGTCGCTGTCGGCGATGTTGTTGTAGCTGAGTTCCTTGCCCTGCAGCTGCACGAACGTCGCCAGCGAGCCCGGCGCCGGATGCAGGTCGCGATAGAAAGCGGCCTGCTGGTGCGGGTTCTCGCCGTAGCGCAGGTCCATGACCTTGACGAAGCTGCCGTTGGCCTGGGCCGAGAACCGCGCGCGCTGCTTCGCGCCTTCGTCCGACGGTGTTTCGATCGACGACAGCACGTCGCTGATGCGCGCGTCGTACTGGGCGACGCGGTTGAACGCGGCGACGGCGAGGGAGAAGCGGGTCCTTGCCGACAGCCTGCCGTCGCTGGCTTCGAGCTCTTCCAGCACGCCGGCGTACTGCGCCGGGTCGGTGGCGACGGCGACGTAGGCGAAGTTCTTCGCGGCCGCGCGCAGCATCGCGGGGCCGCCGATGTCGATGTTCTCGACGATGTCGTCGAACTTCGCGCCGGGATCCGCCGTCACCTGTTCGAACGGGTACAGGTTCAGCACCAGCAGGTCGATGGCGTCGATGCCGTGCGCGGCCATCACCGCGTCGTCCGTGCCGCGCCGGCCCAGCAGGCCGCCATGCACCTTCGGGTGCAGGGTCTTGACCCGGCCGTCCATGATCTCCGGGAATCCGGTGACCTCGGAAACGTCCTTCACCGGCAGGCCGGCCTCGCGGATCGCGCGGGCGGTGCCGCCGGTGGACAGCAGTTCGACACCGCGGGCGGAAAGGGCGCGGGCCAGTTCGACCAGGCCGGTCTTGTCGGAAACGGACAGCAGCGCCCGGCGCACGGGCAGGAGGTCGGCAGACATGGGGAAGGGTGCAGCGGGTGGGGCGCGAATTATAGCGTGCCGCATGGAGCCGCCCGGGCCCGGCGGGCGTCACGCCAGCCCGTAGTCCTTCAGTTTCTTGCGCAGCGTGGCGCGATGGATGCCCAGCAGCGCGGCGGCACGGCTCTGGTTGCCTTCGCAGTGGTTCAACACTTCGACGAACAGGGGGATTTCCATTTCCCGCAGCACGATCTCGTACACGTCGTCCGCATCGCAGCCATCCAGGTCGCGCAGGTAGCGGCGCACGGACTGGGCCACGTGCTCGCGCAACGGCGGTTTCGATGGCCCACGATTGGCGTCGTGGCGGGTGGAAGCGGTGTTCAAAGGAAGCCCCGTGATGATCCGGCAACCCGCCGGATGCGACGGGAGGGGGCGGGAAGTCTAGCGCGTGGTTCGTCCGCGTGCACGCAGGCGAAGGCCGGATGGCGCGCGGGCGTCGTTCAGCGGAACTCGAACTGGAACGATGCGGCGGGCGTCGCCGTTTCACGAATGCGGAACGCGACCTGCGCGCTTTGCCCGCTGCCCAGCAGGGCCGTCGGCGCATGGCCCAGGTATTCGCGCGGTTCGAAGCCGCGTGCGCCCAGCAGGCGTCCGTCGGCATCGGACAACGACAGTTGCAGGCGCGGCCAGGCCTGCGCCCAGCGCGCGTCGTTGCGGAAGGTGGCGCGCACCTGCAGCACGCCCGGTGCATCCGCGACGGGCTGTACGTCGCGTTCGATCATGGTCAGCGCCTGCGGCTCGCGCCAGGGCGGCAGTTCGCAGCGCAGCGCGCCGCACAGCGACAGCAGCAGCGGCCGCCAGTTCGCGTCGGCGGCCAGCCGCGCGCGATCGGCCAGCAGCAGTTGCAGCGATAACGCGAGCAACAGCACTGCCAGCACGATCCACTGCCAGCGCGCGGTGCGCGACGACAGTGCGGGTTCCACGCTGCGGCGGGCGAAGCTGGGCGCCGCCGGCGCCGGCGGTTCGACGATCGCCGGTTCCGCAATCGCCGTGGCAGGCGCCTCGGGTTCGGGCTCCTTTTCCGGCCCGGCGATCGGAGCGGGCGAGGGCGCTGCCGGCAGGTCGGCTGTGGGCGGCGCTTCGCCGGGTGGCGTTTCGGATGCGGTCGTTTCGGCGGGAATTGCGCTTGCCTCGGCCGCCGGTTCTTCCGCGGGCTTGTGCAGGAAGGTGGCGATGCTGGCGGGCGCGGCGCCCGTGGCCGCTTCGGCTACCTGGCCACCGCAGCGCGGGCACGATGCGGGCAGGGCGTCGTCGCCCCAGTCGGGGTCGAACGGAAAGCGGCAATGCGGGCAGATCCGGGGCACGCGCTATTCAAGCATGCCGGGCGCGGGCATTGAAGGCATCAGCGGCGCACGCCGTCGATGCGCATCCAGTCGCCGTCCCGCGTGGCGGCCAGCGCGTCGAACCATACCGCGTAGCGTTGCAGCAATTCGCCTTCCTGCCCGTGCAGGATGCCCGACAGCGCGATGCGTCCGCCCGGCGCGACGCGCGCGGCCAGCGTTTCCGCCAGCGCGTCCAGCGCCGAGGCGAGGATGTTGGCGACGACGACGGGATACTGCGCGGCCGGTTCGTCTTCCGGCAGGTACACGGCCAGCCGCTCGCCGACGTCGTTGCGCTGCGCGTTGTCGCGGCTGGCAAGCAGCGCCTGCGGGTCGTTGTCGACGCCGATCGCGCGCTCCGCGCCCAGCTTCAGCGCGGCCAGGGCGAGGATGCCCGAGCCGCAGCCGAAGTCGAGCACGGGTTTGCCCTGCAGTTCGCCGCGCGCGGCCAGATCGTCCAGCCAGCGCAGGCACAACGCGGTGGTCGGATGGGTGCCGGAGCCGAAGGCCAGGCCCGGGTCGAGCCGCACCACCGCGGCGTCGGGCGCGTTCGCTTCGTCGGGCAGTGCGTGGTTCCACGGCACGATGAAGGTGCGCGCACCGAAGCGCATCGGTTGGAACTGGTCCAGCCATGCGCGTTCCCAGTCTTCGTCCTCGATCTTGCGGAACGCCGCTTGCGACCAGTCCAGCCCGGGATCGAACGCCTCCAGCGCCGCGAGCAGCGCCAGCGCGTTGGTTTCCGCCGGAAACAGTGCGGTCAGTACCAGCGAATCCCACAGCGGCGTTTCGCCGACGCCCGGTTCGAGGATCGCGTTCTCGTTGGAGGTGTCGGCGTCGGCGTCGAGCATGGTCACCGACAGCGCGCCGACGTCCTCCAGCGCGTTCTCGTAGCGCGGTTGCGCGGATTCGGCGCAGCGCAGGGAGAGTTCGAGATAGGGCATGTACCGGGCTGCAGGATGCGGGAAGCCGCATCGTAGCCGATGCGGCCTGACGCCCGCTGCCCGGCAAGCCGCCGGCGCGATGATCAGAACTTGCGCAAAATGCCCTTCAGCAGTTTCTTGCCGGCGCCTTCCGTTTCCTTCGGCTGCGACGGCTCGGGGGAATCCTGCGGCGCCTGCATGCCGGAGAAATCCATGCCCAGCATCGCGGTGGCGGTGGACTTGGCGCGCAGGCGCACGCTCCATTCCGGGTTCCACGGCTGTTTCGGATCGGTCGGCTTGGGCGGGTAGGTGATCCAGTTCTCCGGGCCGTAGGCGGTCATCATCAGCATGGCCGGCATGGTGCCCTGCTGGCCCTGCGCGTTCGACGTGCCGGCGAAGATGCCCTTGGGAATGGTGCAACTGGTGGCGCTGGCCGGCAGCAGGACTTTCTGCTTCAGCCATTTGTCGATGTAGCTGCCGGTGAGATAGGCGTGCACGGCGCTGCCGGCGCCGGGGACGTCCGCGCTGCTCCACACGGTCATCGCGTAGGCGTTCTCGCCCAGCACCTGCATGTGCATGCCGGTGATGAAGTAGGCGCGGGCGCGGTCCACCGAGGGCCAGCTCAACCCGACCGCGTCGGCGGCTTCGCCCTGCGAACGCAGCATCAGCTTCGGCATGAAGTCCGCGTTCTGTTCGATCTGGAACTGCATCGAGGCCGGAATGCCGTCGCCGGTGATCGCATGCTGGCCGGCCAGTCGCGCACTATTGGGCACTTGTTTGCCGTGCTTGCGGTTCGGCCAGTAGACGTAGCCGGGCTGCAGGTCGATGTCGCG
>JBDHQQ010000200.1:0-4088 GCA_039807145.1 Pseudoxanthomonas sp.
AGCTTCCTCAAGAACGTGGCGCACTCGGTGCTGATGATCGTGGTGTTCATCGCCGCGCTGCAGAAGATCGGCGTACCGACGACTTCGGTGCTGGCGATAGTCGGCGCCGCCGGCCTGGCGATCGGCCTGGCGCTGAAGGATTCGCTGTCCAACATCGCTTCCGGGGTCATGCTGATCACCCTGCGTCCATTCCGGGTCGGCGATTACGTGCAGGCCGCGGGCCTGGAAGGCACCATCGAGGAAGTGCGCATCTTCCAGACCCGGCTGCGCACCTCGGACAACCGCGCGATCGTGCTGCCGAACAGCATGATCACCACCGCGCCCATCCTGAATTTCACCGCCAACCCGCAGCGGCGCGTGGACATCGTGGTCGGCGTCGATTACGACGACGACCTTGGCAAGGCACGGGAGACGCTGATGGCCCTGGCCCGGGCCAACCCGCGTGTCGTCCCCGAGCCGCCGCCGGCGGTGAAGGTCGATGCCTTGACCGATAGCGGCGTCAACATCGTGCTGCATGCCTGGGTGAAGACGCCCAACTACGCCGACGTGCGCAGCGAACTTACCGAAGCGGTGCGCATGCGATCGATGGGCAAGGGCCTCGGCATTTCCTTCCCGCAGCGCAACCTGCACGTGTTCCACCACAACGCCGACGGCACGCCGCTGGGCGAGATTGCCGCCAAGTCGCTCGACGACGTGGACAAACGGTGAGGAAAACGCCGGCCTTCGGTTTCGGCATCTGCCCGGTCGCCGCAGCCGAAGTCGGTTAGACGCGCTATCGCCCCGCTTTCGACACGGTGCGCTGTCGGATCGGCAGCTTCCGCGTCGCTCGCCGGCTGGGCTTTCAGCCCGCCAGCTCGCCCATGTGCGCGCGGTAGTGGCGAAGTTCCTCGATGGAATCGTGCACGTCGCTCAGCGCAGTGTGCTTGGATTCCTTGTTGACTCCCGCCAGCACCTGCGGCGCCCAGCGCCGCGCCAGTTCCTTCAGCGTGCTGACGTCGAGGTTGCGGTAGTGGAAGTACTTCTCCAGCCGCGGCATCAGCCGGTGCAGGAAGCGCCGATCCTGGCAGATCGAGTTGCCGCACATCGGCGACGCGTTCGCCGGCACCCATTCGGTAAGGAAGGCGACGGTGCGCGCCTCGGCCTCTGCAAGGCCCACCTGGCTGTCCAGCACGCGCTGCCACAAGCCGGAGCGGCGGTGCTGGTTCTGGTTCCAGTTGTCCATCGCCTCGAGCGCCGACAACGGATGCGAAATGGCGAATTCGGGGCCTTCGGCCAGCACGTTCAAGGACGAATCGGTCACCACGGTGGCGATCTCGATGATCGAATCCCGGGTCGTGTCCAGCCCGGTCATTTCCAGGTCGATCCAGATCAGTCGGTCGTTGCGGTTGCTGTCTGTCATGGCCGGTATGATAGCCCAAGCCGATCAGCGCCCCTGCCGACAAAGCCCACGGAACCGCGATGCCCGCCGACGCCAATCACTACAGCATCCTCACCGCGATGCTGGCGCCCGCCTTCTTCCTGACCGCGACCGCATCGCTGATCCTTTCGGCGAACAACCGCCTCGCCCGCGTGGTGGACCGCTTGCGCGCGCTGATGCGCGAACTGGAGGAACCGCACGACACCGAACATCTGGCGGCGCTGGAGGACAGCATCGGCGTGCAGCGCAAGCGCAGCATGCGCATCATGCAGGCGGGCCGCCTGCTGTACGTCGCCATCAGCTGCTTCGTCGCCACCAGCCTGTTCGTCGCCATCGATGCATTCCTGCAATACCGGCTGGACGTGTTGCCGACGGTTTCCGCGGTGCTCGGCGTGCTGTGCCTGTTCGGCGCCAGCCTGCTGTTGTCGCGCGAGTCGGCGCTGGCGGTCGCCGCGGTCAACGCGGAAATGGACCAGGCCCACGCGCGGGCGCGCAAGCGACGTACACAAGCCTCGTAGGAGCGCACCGCAGGGGCACGACCGGGAAACCCCGGAGCCCGGGCAACCCAGGGGCGCAGCCCATCGTCGCGCCCCTGCGGTGCGCTCCTACAGCGGCGGCCGGCCGCGCTTGGCGCGGAAATAGTTGGTCAAGCGGCGGCCGGCTTCGTCGGCCAGTACGCCGCCCCGGACTTCGACGCGATGGTTGTGGCGCGGATCGGAGAGCAGGTCGAACACCCCCCCGGCCGCGCCGGTCTTGGGATCGGCGGCGGCGAACACCACGCGCGAAACGCGCGCATGCACCATCGCCATCGCGCACATCGCGCACGGCTCCAGGGTCACGTACAACGTGCTGCCGACCAAGCGGTGGTTGCCCAGCTTCCGTCCCGCTTCGCGCATCGCGACGATTTCGGCGTGCGCGCTCGGATCGTGGTCGCCGATGTTGCGGTTCCAGCCTTCACCCAGCACCTCGCCTTCGGCGGACACCAGCACCGCACCGACGGGTATTTCGTCGAACTCCTGCTCGGCGCGCTCGGCCAGGTCCAATGCATGGCGCATCCAGCGTTCGTCCGCCGTTGTATCGCTTGCCACCGGATCTGCGGATTTCTGGCGCGTGTCCAGCGACTTCCAGAAGATCCGCGTTGCCGCCAGCCCGCCAAGCGGCTTGTAGGCGTAGTCCGGAATGTCGCCCGCGCCGTGGTAGCCGAGACGCCTGTAGAACGCCGTCGCGCCGCCCGTCGCCGAGGCATCGAAGGTCAGCAGGGTCTTGCCGCGTTCGCGGGCAACCTGCTCCAGCGCGCCGACCAGGGCCTCGCCGATGCCCTGGCCACGCAGCGACGGCGCGATCATCACCTTGGTCAGTTCGGCACGATGCGGCTGGCTGGGCGCCATGACCGGCACGACCGTTCCGGTGCCGACCAGCGCATCGTCGAGCCATGCGCCCAGGACGACACGCTCGCCGCGCTCCGCGGACGCCAATGCCTGCTCCCAGAACGTCAGCGCATCGGCCAGCGCCAGCGGATGCATGAACCCGACCGAGCCGTTGGCCGCGACGGTTTCGACCAGCAGCGCCGCGAGCGCGTCGCGATCGATCGCGGCGACGGGCGCTATCCGCAGATTCGGGGGATTCACGCCCGGAGCCATGCCGACGATCCGCGCCGCCAGGTGCGGCTCACTCCCACTCGATCGTCGCCGGCGGCTTGCCGGAAACGTCGTACACGACGCGCGAGACGCCGCGCAGTTCGTTGATGATGCGGTTGGACACGTCGCCGAGCAGTTCGTACGGCAGGTGCGCCCAGTGCGCGGTCATGAAATCGATGGTCTCGACCGCGCGCAGCGCGATCACCCATTCATAGGCGCGCGCGTCGCCGACCACGCCGACCGATTTCACCGGCAGGAATACGGCGAAGGCCTGCGAGGTTTTGTCGTACCAGCCGGACTTGCGCAATTCGTCGATGAAGATGGCGTCCGCCCTGGCCAGCAGTTCCGCGTATTCCGGCTTCACTTCGCCGAGGATGCGCACGCCCAGGCCGGGACCGGGGAACGGATGGCGGTAAACCATCTCGCGCGGCAGGCCGAGTTCGATGCCGAGGCGGCGCACTTCATCCTTGAACAGCTCGCGCAGCGGTTCGACCAGCTTGAGCTTCATGTCCTCGGGCAGGCCACCGACGTTGTGGTGGCTCTTGATGACGTGGGCCTTGCCGGTCTTGCTGCCGGCCGACTCGATCACGTCCGGGTAGATCGTGCCCTGCGCCAGCCACTTCGCGTTCTTCAGCTTGTTCGATTCTTCGTCGAAGATCTCGACGAACAGGTTGCCGATGATCTTGCGCTTGGCTTCCGGGTCGCCGACGCCTTTCAACGCGCTGAAATAGCGCTCGGCGGCGTTGACGCGAACGACCTTCACGCCCATGTTGTCGGCCATCATCTTCATGACCTGGTCGCCTTCCTGCCAGCGCAGCAGGCCGGTATCGACGAACACGCAGGTCAGCTGCTCGCCGATGGCCCTGTGCAGCAGCGCGGCGACCACCGACGAATCGACGCCACCGGACAAACCGAGGATCACCTCGTCGGTACCGACCTGTTCGCGCACGCGGGCGATCTGGTCATCGATGATGTTGGCCGAGGTCCACAGCGTCGCGCAGCCGCAAACGTCGACGACGAAGCGGCGCAGCAAC
>JBDHQQ010000201.1:0-4046 GCA_039807145.1 Pseudoxanthomonas sp.
GTGCGCGTGCCGCGGGGCTTCGCCGTGCGGGCGACGCGCGTGCTTGGTCGGCGCGGCGCGGCGCGGGGTACGTTCGCCGGCGGGCCGTTCGGCCTTGCCCGGCGCGCTGTTGCCCCAGCGGATCGGGGTCTGCGGCTCGAAACCGGGCACGTCGCGGATGTCCATGTCCTGCTTCAGCAGGCGCACGATCGCGCGCAGGTACTTGGCTTCGTCCTGCGCGACCAGCGAGATCGCTTCGCCTTGCGAACCGTTGCGGCCGGTGCGGCCGATGCGGTGCACGTAGTCCTCGGCGACCATCGGCAGGTCGAAGTTGATCACCTTCGGCAGCTCGTTGATGTCGATGCCGCGCGCGGCGATGTCGGTGGCGACCAGCACCGGCACCTTGCCGGCCTTGAAGTCGTTGAGCGCGCGCTGGCGCTGGCCCTGGCTCTTGTTGCCGTGGATCGCCGCGGCCTTGATGCCGGACTTCTCCAGGAACGTGGCCAGCTTGTCGCTGCCGTGCTTGGTGCGGGCGAACACCAGGGTCTGCACGCGCGCGTCGGCGCTGAGCAGGTGCAGCAGCAGCTCGCGCTTGCGCCCGCCATCCACCGGATGCACGCGGTGGGCGATGGTCTCGGCCACGGTGTTCTGCGGCGTCACCATCACTTCGCGCGGGCTGCGCATGAATTCCAGCGCCAGTTGCTTGATCGGCTCGGCGAAGGTGGCCGAGAACAGCAGGGTCTGCCGGTTCTGCCTGGGCAGCTTGGCCAGGATGCGCTTGATCGATGGCAGAAAGCCCATGTCGAGCATGCGGTCGGCCTCGTCCAGCACCAGCACCTCGATGCCCGAAAGATCGACGCTGCGGCGTTCGATGTGGTCGATCAGCCGGCCCGGGCAGGCGATCAGCAGGTCCACGCCGCGGCGCAGCGCGTCCAGCTGGTTGCCCATGCCGACGCCGCCGTAGATGGTGGTGCTGGGCACGCGCAGGTGCTTGCCGTAGCCGCGCAGGCTGTCGTGCACCTGCACCGCCAGCTCGCGGGTGGGCGTCAGCACCAGCGCGCGCGGCTTGCGCGTGGCGTTCGGCCTGGCCGAAAGGTGCTGCAGCAGCGGCAGGCCGAACGCGGCGGTCTTGCCGGTGCCGGTCTGCGCGCCGGCCAGCAGGTCGTGGCCGGCCAGCGCCAGCGGAATGGCTTCGCGCTGGACCGGGGTGGGGGTGGTGTAGCCCTGTTCGGACAGCGCGCGCAGCAGGGCGGGCGAAAGCCCGAGGGATTCGAAACTCATTGCGGTGGAACTCCGGAGGCGTGTCCGGCCACGGGCGAAACCCGCGCGGGAACAATGCGCGAGCTGCGGACCGGGGACGATCACAAGGTGGCCCGAAGCGTTCCCGAAAACCGCGCTGCGAGGAAGGAAGCGGCCGCGTCGGAAGACGCGCCGGGCCGGCAGGACAGGATGGCGTCGGAAGGGCGCGGAGGTCGGATTCGACCTGCCGGATGCCCGAGGGGAAACGGACGGCCGCCTGCTGGCGGCGCGCATCATACCCGAACGGCGCATGCCACGCTGAACGCGGGATGGCCGGCTCAGGCGCGGCGCTTGAGCCCGACGCTGTACCGGCCGGTGGCGTCGGCCTGCTTGTGGCGTACGGTCAGCCAGTAGTCGCCGGGCTGCAGCTTGCGCACGATGCGCGCGTTGGCGCCGCGGCCGTGGTCGTCGTCCCAGGCCAGCACCGCGCCGCGGTCGTTCGGTCCGTGCAGGGTCAGCACGGTGTCGCTGGGGCCTTCGGTGGTCATGATGAAGGTCGCCGCCGCGGGCACGTCGAAATGGTAGCTGTCGACCTCCCCGGCGCTGGCCAGGTCGGCCTGCACGCGCGGGCCGCCGATCGCCAGCTCGGTCATCGCCGGCGCGTCCTTCGGGTACTGGCGGCGCATGAATTCGATGTCCAGCGGCGAGAACTCGGTGTTCCAGCCGATCGCGTACGAACCCACGGTCAGCGAGTCGGGGATCGCGTATTCCATGATCGAATCCGGATCGAACGCGCTGTGGTTGGTGCTGTCTTCCGAATACAGCTGGAAGATGTTGAAGTCCACGTCGGCCTTGCTCCAGCCCTGCTGGGCGTAATACGCGTAGACCTTGGGCTTGTCCCACGGGATTTTTCCCTGCGCGGCGGGGTTCTGGTGTTCGTGGATCATGCCCAGCGCGTGGCCGAACTCGTGGCGGACCACGCGCCGGTATTCGCCCAGCTCGGTATCGGGTTCCAGCCAGCCGTAGTTCATCGTCGCCTCGCCGGCCGGCACGCCCAGCGCGTCGGTGCCCACGGTGGACCAGGAAAATCCTTTCTCGGCGAAGCTGATGCGGATCTGCGCGGCGCCGCTGGCGACGAACTCCAGCTTCAGGTTGGCGATGGCTTCCCACTCGCGCGCGATGTCGCGCACCTTCGCCTGCACCGCCGGGTTGCCGTCGAGGAATTTCACCTTCAGCGTGCGCCCGTTCTGCCACAGCTTCAGCCGCTCGACCGCGGCGCGTGGGTGCAGGCCGCCGCGCAGCGGCACGATGCGCAGGTTGTCGACGCGCTCGTCGGTGGCGGCCCGGTGGGCGGTGCGCACGAGGTCGTGGCGCAGGTAGGGCGAGCAGATCTTGCAGGTGGCCATGGCGTTTTCCGCGGGGCGGGTCAGGTCTTGGGGGGTTCCGCCGCAGCCGGGGCGACGCGGATCCAGCCTTCGCGCAGCTCCGCCGGGGTGTCGGGCAGCAGCGCGGTCTGGGTCGCGGCGAGGATCGCGTCGTGGCGCCAGCTGGCCGGGGTGTCGCGCCACAGGAAATTCTGATCCTTGCCGAACACCGACACCTTCGGCAGGCGCACCTGGCCCTTTTCGGCCAGGTCGGTTTCGACCAGCACCGGCCCGGTGCGCAGCGACGGCGCGATCGCCGCCAGGCCCGGACCGACCCAGTCGCGCGCCAGCGCCAGTGCCTTGCGCGGCAGCAGGCCGGAGCTCAGCGTGGCCTTGCCGGCCGGATGCATCAGCAGGGTCAGGGTCACGGTCTGGCCCAGATGCAGCAGCAGGGTGTCGGCGTCGTCGGTGCCGGCGATGTACGGGTGGTCGATCGCGCTGGCGGCGGGCAGCCCGGAAGAGAGGGCGTACACGCCCAGCTGGCCGCGACTGCGCCCGGCGTCGGCCGCGGTGGCGGCGATCACCTTGTCGACCAGGCGGAAGCGCGAGTAGTCGTCGTCGACGAAGAAGCCGAGCACGCCGTCGTCGCTGCGGGTCAGTTCGCCGATCCGCACCGGGAAGGCGTAGCGCGCCGCGTCGCGTTCGGCTTGCGCCCATTCCTCGGCGCGCTGCGGGTCGGACAGGTCGATGTCGTCCGGCGCGCGCAGTTCCAGCCGCAGTTGCGCGCGCACCACCGCCAACGGGCGGCCGACCAGGCCGGCCACGTGTTCGCTGCCCAGCGAGGCGAAGCTGTCCACCGTCCACAGCGTGGTGTCGATGGCGCGCAGCATCGCCGATAGCGCGCTTTCGCGCTGCGGGCCATCCTGCAGCGGCGCGCCCTGGCGGGCGTCGGCATCCGCCGCGACCAGCCCCGAGGCCAGTCCGGCCAGCGCCGCCTGCGCGTCGGCCAAGCCGTAGCCGGGGCCGGCGTCGGCCGGGCCTTCGCGGCCGGCGGCGATTTCCCACATCACCCCGCCGCTGGCCGCCTCGTGCAGCAGTTCGCCGACCGGCGAGCCGTCGGCGGCGAACACTTCCAGGCTTTCGTCGAGGTGGTCGGGCATCAGGAAGCCGGCGACCGGATTGACCTGCAGCGCCGGTTCGATCTGGTCGACGCGGGCTTCGTCGCCTTCGCTGCCCGGCTTCGTCGCCGCATCGACCAGACGGAATTGCCAGCGCGCGGGCCGCAGCAGGCGCGGCGGCAGGCGCAGTTCGCCGGGGCGCGTCGCCAGCGACGAACGCGTGGGCGTGATCACGTTCGCCAGCGGCAATTCGAGCGTGCGGCCGAACGCATCGACCACCCGCGCGCGGCTCAGGCGCACGCAGCCCGCCAGCAGCGCGTGCGTCGCGGCGTCCGGCGCGGGCTGG
>JBDHQQ010000030.1:0-20356 GCA_039807145.1 Pseudoxanthomonas sp.
TAGGCTGTCCGCACGTCCGCATTCGTCGCAGCCGGGGACTCCCGTCATCCCGCTGCGGCCTGTGCGGACGACCATTTCCGGCAGGCAAGAAATCTGCGCGCGGGCCAGCGTGACGACAGGCAGGGTCGCCAATGGCGTCGAATATGCGAAAGTTGGCTGTCGTTCATCCGGAACCCGCCATGTCTTCCAGCCTCCGCCTGCCCGTCTTCGCGCTGTTGTCCGCACTGTCCTTGCCTGCGTTGGCCGCGCAGGATGCGCAGCCCGCGCTGACCCCGACCACCGCCGCGACCGGCCTGCCACGCGCGCCGGAGCAGGAGGCGGTGACCTTCGAGCTGGCCGATCTGTCGTTCAAGGTCGATCCGGCGCGCAAGTGGCTCGACGGCGACGCGAAGCTGACCTTCCTGGCCGGCAAGGCCATCGACAGGCTGGTCGTCGATCTCGACAGCAATTACACGGTCGATCTGGTCGAAGTCGACGGCAAGCCGGTGGATGCCGCGCACTGGCGCAATCCCGAAGGCCGCATGACCGTGGATTTGCCGCAGCCGCTGCCGGCGGGCGGGCGAACCGTGCTGCGCATCCGCTACGGCGGCCAACCGCACGTGGCGAAGCGGGCGCCGTGGGACGGCGGTTTCGTCTGGGCGACCGCACCGACCGGCGAGCCCTGGGTCGCCAGCGCGGTGCAGGGCGAGGGCTGCGACCTGTTCTGGCCGTGCATCGACCATCCGCTGGCCGAACCGCTGCGCGTGGACCAGCACGTCAGCGTGCCGGCGCCGCTGGTCGCGGCGGGCAATGGCGTTGCGCGAGGCATGGACGAAAAGGATGGCTGGCGCACCTGGCACTGGAGCGCGAAGAGTCCCAACACCTACGCCATCGCGTTGAACATCGGCCCGTACGGGCTGCTGCAGTCCGAATACAAGTCGCGCTACGGCAACGTCATCCCGCTGCGCTACTGGTACCTGAAGAGCGACGACAAGGCGAAGGCACAGGGCCTGTTCGATGAGTTCGCGCCGATGCTGGATTTCTTCGAGGAGAACATCGGGCCTTATCCGTTCGCTGACGAGAAGATGGGCGTGGTCGAAACACCGCACCTGGGCATGGAGCACCAGACCATCAACGCCTACGGCAACGACTACCGCAAGGACGAGAACGGCTACGACTGGCTGCTGCAGCACGAGTTCGCCCACGAATGGTTCGGCAACCAGCTGACCAACCAGGACTGGGACGACATGTGGCTGCATGAGGGCTTCGGTACCTACATGCAGCCGTTGTACCTGCAATGGCTGCGTGGCGACATGGAATACTTCGCGGCGCTGATGAAGCAGCGTGCGACCCTGTCCAACCGGTTCCCGGTGGTGTCGGGCGGGCCCAAGTCCGAGAAGGAGGTCTATGACGGTGAAATCGGGCCGGGGCTGGACATCTACTACAAGGGCTCGCTGATCCTGCACACGCTGCGCGGACTGATCGGCGACCGCGCCTTCTTCGCCGCGACGCGTGAACTGGTCTACGGTCGGCCCGACCCCAGGCCCGGCAACTTCAAGCCGCGCTACGGCACCACCCAGGACTTCATCGATGCGGTGAAGCGCAACACGAACACCGATTACGGCTGGTTCTTCGACGTGTACCTGCGCTCCGCGAAGTTGCCGGAACTGCTGGCGACGCGCAGTGGCAAGCAGCTGCAGTTGCGCTGGAAGACCGAAGGCGACAAACCGTTCCCGATGCCGGTGCAGGTGCGCGTCGGCGACAGGGTGGTGGACGTGCCGATGCGGGATGGGCGCGGCAGCGTCGAGTTGCCGGCGGGTGCGAGCTACACGCTGGATCCGCATTCGAAAGTGCTGCGTGAGCTGCCGCAGATCGCCGCGTTCCAGGCCGACAAGAAGGCGCGCGAGGCGGCGGGCAAGAGCACCGAGAAGCGGCTGGGACAATAAGGCAACCCGCGGGAGCGGCTACAGCCGCGATCGCTTTTCGGTCCGTGCTTTTCGTGGAGCGGGGCTCGCCCCGCTGCTTTTCGATCCGCCAACCAGGGTGAAGCAAGGGTAGCGGGGCAAGCCCCGCTCTACGGTGATTGCAGCCATTGCAACGCGCCGCGCCCGGCGCGCAGGCCGCTGGCGAAGCTGGCGGTGAGCAGGTAGCCACCGGTCGGCGCTTCCCAGTCGAGCATTTCGCCGGCGCAGAATACGCCGGGCCTGGCCTTCGGCATCAGCCGGTCGTCCAGCGCCTCCAGGCGCACGCCGCCGGCGCTGCTGATCGCTTCTTCGATCGGGCGCGGGCGCAGCAGGCGCAGCGGCAGTCGCTTGATGGTCTTCGCGAGCGTCGTCGCGTCGTCCAACGCTGTCTTGCCCAAGGCTTCGCGCAGCAGGGCCGCCTTGACCCCTTCGATGCCCGCCTGCCGGCGCAGGAATTCGCTGGCGCTGCGGCCGTTGCGCGGTTTGCACAGATCCTTCAGCAGGCGATCCGATTCGCGCCCCGGCGCCAGATCGAGATGCAGCAGCGCCGAGCCGTCGCGCTCGATTGCCTCGCGCAGGTCGGCGCACAGCGCGTAGACCAGGCTGCCTTCGATCCCGTGCGCGCCGACCACGCATTCGCCTTGCAGCGAATGTCCGGCGCCGCCCACATCGCGCCAGTGCGCGATCACCGGTTTCAGCGGCGCACCGGCGAACTTCTTCGCGAAGAATTCGCTCCAGGCCACGTCGAAGCCGCAGTTGGCCGGCTTCAGCTTCGCGATTTCGATGCCGGCGTCGCGCAGCGGTTCGACCCAGGCGGAATTGCCGCCCAGCTCCGGCCACGAAGCGCCGCCCAGCGCCAATACGGCGGCGTCGGCGTGGACGGCGGTTTCGCCCGCTGGCGTCGAGAAGCGCAGCGCGCCGTCGTCGCGCCAGCCCAGCCAGCGATGCTGCACGTGGAAGCGCACGCCGGCTTCGCGCAGCCGGCGCACCCAGCCACGCAGCAGCGGCGCGGCCTTCAGGTCGGCGGGGAACACGCGCCCGGAGCTGCCGATGAAGGTTTCCACGCCCAATCCGCGCGCCCAATCGCGCAGGGCGTCGGCGTCGAAATCGCCGAGCCAGCGACCGACTTGCACCGCGCGTTCGCGGTAGCGCTGGTCGAAGTCGGGTCGCGGTTCGGAGTGGGTCAGGTTCAGACCGCCCTTGCCGGCGATCAGGAAGCGCCGGCCGACCGAGCCTTGCGCCTCGTACAGGTCGACTTCCGCGCCGCCCGCGCGCAGCGTTTCGGCCGCCATCAGCCCGGCCGGGCCGCCGCCGACCACGATGACGCACGGCGCTGTCGAAGAGGATTCCCGCATCGGCGGATTATCGCCGCAATGACCCACGGCACGGGGGCCGGCGACGCGGATCGGTTATCGTTCATCGCAATCGAACCGGGGAGAATTCCATGCGCGCCTTGTTCCTGCTGACCGCCCTGCTGGTGCCGGCCTTGGCGACGCCGATGGCATCGGCGCAAACCGAAGCGGCATCCGCGCCCGGTTTCGACGCCTACGTCGAGAGCGTGCGCAAGACCTTCGACGTGCCCGGCATCGCCGTGGCCATCGTCAAGGACGGCAAGGTGGTGCTGGCGAAGGGTTACGGCGTGCGCGACCTGGCCGGTGGCCAGCCGGTCGGCGCCGACACCCTGTTCGCCATCGCTTCCAACACCAAGGCGTTCACCGCCGCGTCGCTGGAAATGCTGGCCGACGACGGCAAGCTGAAGATGGACGACCGGGTCATCGACCACCTGCCGTGGTTCCAGATGTCCGACCCGTACGTCACCCGCGAGATGCGCATCCGCGACCTGCTGGCGCATCGCAGCGGCCTGAGCCTGGGCGCGGGCGACCTGCTGTACTGGCCGACCACCAGCTACAGCAATCGCGAGGTCGCCGAGCGCCTGCGCTTCGTGCCGATCAAGGGCGGCTTCCGCGAGCAGTACGCCTACGACAACATCCTGTTCGGCGTGGCCCAGCTGGTGGTCGAGCAAGCCAGCGGGATGGCGTACGAACAATTCCTGCGCAGCCGCATCTTCGCGCCGCTGGGCATGGACCGCACGCGCTTCAACAGCGACCGGCTGCAACCGGGTGACGACGTCGCCACCGGCTACGCCAAGGCCGACTTCAGCGATTTGCAGCCGGCGCCGCGGATGACCTGGTCGAACGTCGCCGGCGCCGGCGGTATCTATTCCAGCGTCAACGACATGGCCAAATGGGTGCGCGTGCAGCTTGCGGGCGGAGTGATCGCCGGAGAGGGCGAGCAGGCGAAGCGGCTGTTCACCGAAGCGCGCCAGCGCTCGATGTGGACCATGCTGACGCCGATTCCGGTGTCGAAGCCGTCTGTGCCGGAACTGGCCGCCGCGGCGCCGAATTTCGCCGGCTACGGCGAGGGCTGGAGCCTGTCCGACTATCGCGGCCGCAAGCTGGTCTGGCACACCGGCGGCTGGCCGGGCATGGTGTCCCGCGTGACCCTGGTGCCGGAGGAGAAGCTGGGCGTGATCGTGCTGACCAACCAGGAAGTCGGCGCGGCGTTCAACGCGGTCACCCTGCGCGCGCTGGACGACGCGCTGGGCATCGCGCCGACCGACTGGACCGCGGCCTATGCCAAGGCGCTGGCCAAGTCGCGGGGCAACGCCGACGAAAGCTGGCAGAAGCACCTGGCCGCGCGCGATGCGAAGTCGAAGCCGTCGCTGCCGTTGCCGGCCTATGCCGGCACCTATCGCGATGCGTGGTACGGCGACGTCGGCATCGCGATGGAGCAGGGCAAGCCGGTGCTGCGCTTCTCGCGCACCGCCGAACTGGTCGGCGACCTGGAGCACTGGCAGCACGACACCTTCGTCGTGCGCTGGCGCGAGCGCTGGCTCAACGCCGACGCTTTCGTGAACTTCGACCTGAATGAGGACGGCAAGGTGGTCGGTGCGACGATGAAGGCGATCTCGCCGCTGACCGACTTCAGCTTCGATTTCCAGGACCTGGACCTGAAACGGGTCCAGGTCGCCGCGGCGAAATAGCGGCCGGGTTATTCGACGCCCAGCAGTTCGACGTCGAACACCAGCGACGCGCCCGGCGGGATCACGCTGCCGGCGCCATCGCGGCCGTAGCCGTCGGCCGATGGCACCAGCAGCGTGCGCTTGCCGCCGACGCGCATGCCGGCCACGCCGTCGTCCCAGCCGCGGATGACCTGGCCGGCGCCCAGCACGAAGGTGAACGGCTCGTTGCGGTCGCGCGAACTGTCGAACTTCAGGCCGTGCCTGTCGGCGGCGGCCTGTTCGTGCAGCCAGCCGGTGTAGTGCACGGTGACCCGATGCCCGGCCGCGGCCACCGCGCCGCTGCCGACGGTCTGGTCGATGCGCTGCAGGGTCGCCACGTCGCCGCCGGCGTACGGGGCCACCGGGGCGCAGGCGCCCAGCAGCAGGGCGGAAGCGAGCAGCCAGGCGCGACGACGCATGCGGGGATCCGGTGTGACGAGAGGGGCGACAGGGTAACCGATGCGCGCGGGCCGGCCGGGTAAAATACGCGCATGATCCTCAACGTCGCCGCCTACCATTTCGCCGAAATTACCGACCCGCCCGCGCTGGCCGCCACGCTGCGCACGCGCGCCGAAGCCTTGTCGCTGCGCGGCACCGTGCTGGTGGCGGGCGAGGGCATCAACCTGTTCCTGGCCGGCGACGCGGCGGCGGTGCGCGGATTCCTCGACGCGTTGCGCCGCGACGCGCGTTTCGCCGGCCTCACGGCCAAGGAAAGCTGGAGCGAAGCGGTGCCGTTCGCACGGTTGAAGGTCAAGGCCAGGCCGGAAATCATCAGCTTCCGCCGCGATGGCAGCTCGCCGCTGACGGGTCGCGCGCCGGCGGTCGATCCGGAAACATTGTCGCGCTGGTTGCGGCAGGGCCACGACGACGCCGGCAAGCGCGTGGTGATGCTGGACACGCGCAACGCGCAGGAAGCCGAATACGGCAGCTTCGCCGGCGCGGAGATATTGCCGATCGTGAAGTTCACCGACCTGCCCGCCGAGGTCGAAGCGCGCAAGGCCGGCTGGGCCGATGCCACCGTGGTCAGTTTCTGCACCGGCGGCATCCGCTGCGAGAAAGCCGCGCTGTGGATGCGCAACGAAGCCGGCATGGACAACGTGCTGCAACTGGACGGCGGCATCCTGAGTTACTTCGAGCGCGTCGGTGGCGAAGGCTACGACGGCCGCTGTTTCGTGTTCGACGGCCGTATCGCGCTGGACCCGGCGCTCGCGCCGCTGGCCGATGCGTGACCGTCGCGGCCGCGGGATGCTGAATTCCGGGGCGGCAGGCTGGAAAAGCGTCGGGCCGCGCCCCATCACCGTCGGATGATTCCCTATTCGATCCTCGACCTGGCCCCCGTCTGCGAAGGCAGCGATGCGGCCCAGGCTTTCCGCAATTCGCTCGACCTGGCCCGGCATGCCGAGGCGCTGGGCTACACGCGTTTCTGGCTGGCCGAGCACCACAACATGCCGGGCATCGCCAGCGCGGCGACTTCGGTGCTGATCGGCCATGTGGCCGGCGGCACCCGCACGATCCGCGTCGGCGCCGGCGGGGTGATGCTGCCGAACCACTCGCCGCTGCAGGTGGCCGAACAGTTCGGCACGCTGGCTTCGCTTTATCCGGGACGCATCGACCTGGGCCTGGGCCGTGCGCCCGGTACCGACCAGGCCACCGCGCGGGCGCTGCGGCGCTATTTCGACGGCGCCGAGGAATTCCCGCGCGACGTGCAGGAAGTGCTGCACTACTTCGAGCCAGCGCAGCCCGGCCAGGCGGTGCGGGCGGTACCCGGCGCGGGGCTGGACGTGCCGGTCTGGATCCTGGGGTCCAGTCTGTTCGGTGCGCAACTGGCGGCGGCGCTGGGCCTGCCGTACGCCTTCGCTTCGCACTTCGCGCCGGACGCGATGGATCAAGCGCTGGCCACGTACCGGCAGAAATTCCGCCCGTCGGAATATCGGCAAACGCCGCGCGCGATGCTGGGCCTGAACGTGGTCGCCGCCGAAACCGATGCCGAGGCGCGCCGGTTGTTCACCACCGCGCAGCAGAGCTTCGTCAACCTGCGTCGCGGCAAGCCCGGACTGATCCCGCCGCCGATCGACGACATCGAAGCCTACTGGCAGCCGCACGAGAAGGCCGGCGTGGCCCAGGCGCTGGCCTGCAGCGTGGTCGGCGGCCCCGAGACGGTGAAGCGCGGCATCGCCGAGTTCATCGGGCGCCACCAGCCTGACGAACTGATGCTGGTCGCCAACGTCTACGACCACGACGCGCGCTTGCGTTCCTTCGAGATCGCCGCGCAGGCGATCCGCGCGGGTTGATCACACGGCCATGCCGGCGGCGTGGCCGCTGGCCCAGGCCCACTGGAAGTTGTAGCCGCCCAGCCAGCCGGTGACGTCCAGCACCTCGCCGACGAAATACAGGCCGGGCACGTGCCTGGACTGCATCGTGCTGGAGGAAACCCCGTCGGTATCCACGCCGCCCAGGGTCACCTCCGCGGTGCGGTAGCCCTCGGTGCCGCTGGCGACCAGCGGCCACGACGCAAGCGTTTCGGCGATGCCGCGCAGTTCCGGCGGGTCGTACTGGCGCACGGGCTTGCTGTGCAGCCAGTGCTCGCACAGGCGCTGGGCGAAGCGCTTGGGCATCACTTCGCCCAGCAGCGTCTTCAGCTCCGCGTCGCGGCGGCTGCGCTGCCAGCCGGCCAGCAGCGCGGGAATGTCGTGGTCGGGCAGCAGGTCCAGGCGCAGGTCGTCGCCGGGCTGCCAGTAGGAGGAAATCTGCAGGATCGCCGGGCCGCTGACCCCGCGGTGGGTCAACAACATGGCATTGCGGAAGCGCTGCCCGTTGCAGCGCGCTTCGACTGGCAGGGACACGCCGCTGAGCCCGTCCAGGCGCTCCTGGTGCCTGCCGCTGAGGGTCAGCGGCACCAGCCCGGCGCGGGTCGGCAGCACGGCGTGGCCGAACCGGCGCGCCAGTTCGTAGCCGAAGCCGCTGCCGCCGAGGCTGGGCACCGACAGCCCGCCGCTGGCCACGACCAGCGCGCCGGCGCGGAAAACGCCGCGGCTGGTCTGCAGGCGGAAGCGGCCGTCGTCGGCGTGGTCCACCCGCTCGGTTTCGCATTGCGTGTGCAACTGCACGCCGGCGGCTGCGCATTCGTCCAGCAGCATGGCGACGATCTGCTTGGAGGAATCGTCGCAGAACAGCTGGCCCAGTTCCTTCTCGTGGTAGGCGATGCGGTGGCGTTCGACCAGTTCGATGAAATCGGCCGGGGTGTAGCGGGCCAGCGCCGATTTGCAGAAATGCGGGTTGACCGAGATGAAGTTGCCGGGCCCCGCGCCGGTATTGGTGAAGTTGCAGCGCCCGCCGCCGGACATCAGGATCTTCTTCCCGGGCCGGTTGGCGCGTTCCAGCACCGCCACCCGCAGGCCGCGCCGGCCGGCGGCCAGCGCGGACATCAGTCCGGCCGCGCCGGCACCGATCACCAGCGCGTCGAAGTCGCGGCCGGGCGCCGCGGGCGGGGCGTTCGAGGGCATCGGCAGCGGGCGCGGCAGGGCGGGCCAGTGTAGGGCAAGGCCGCCGAAACTGAACGCGGCGCAGAAAACAGTCGCAATTTCCCCGGAACCTGCGTATCGTGCGCAGCACTGTGCTTGCCGGAAACCCGTGGCTTGGGCCGGATGCAGTAGATCCAGACGATCAGCTACATCTTTCCGCTTTATCCAATGCCTGCAAACCCAGTCTCGGCCCGAGTTGTTTCGGCGTCGCGATTACCCAAGTAACTTTTCAATTGTTTCAGGAGTTTAGAAAGATGTCTGAGCGTCAAACCGGTACCGTCAAGTGGTTCAACGATGCCAAGGGCTTCGGCTTCATCACCCCGCAGAGCGGCCCGGACCTGTTCGTGCACTTCCGTTCGATCCAGGGCAACGGCTTCAAGTCGCTGCAGGAAGGCCAGCAGGTCAGCTTCATCGCCGTGCAGGGCCAGAAGGGCATGCAGGCCGACCAGGTGCAGCCGCTGTAATCCAGCGTGCATCGCGTCAACGAAAACGCCGGGCTTGCCCGGCGTTTTTCTTTGCGCGTCCGAAAGCCGTCGCGGGAGCGCGCCTACGAAGCGGCTTCCATCTGGTCGAAATCGGCTTCGTCCAGCGCCACGAACACCCAGAACGGCACCTCTTGCCCCGCCCAGTCGGCGCGGGCCTCGTCGAGGATCGACAGCAGCGTGTCGAAGTCGTCGCCCTCGGCCCGGTGCAGGCCGCTGGCGCCGTCCAGCAGCAGCGCGTAGCCGGGCGCGGGCAGCCACGACAGGTCGCGCAGGCAGTCGCTCAGCGCGTCCCAGTTGCGGCCGCTGCCGAGGGGGAAATCCAGCGCCACGGCGAAGCGCAGCAGCAGGGTGGCCTTGTCCTTGCAGCCGAGCAGGTCGATGCGCCGTGGCTGCAGGCCGGCATCGCGCGCGGCCGCGCCCAGCGTGTCGAGATCGTCGCTGGCGACGAAGAACACCCCGGCGCGGGTGGGGTCTTCCAGGCCCAGGTCGAAGCCGGAGGCGGTCATCGGCGGCTCCCGTCGAGTGCGCAATCGAATTGGCGGAACGATTCGTAGTGGTCGTCGGTGTAGTAGCAAGTCTCCGGCGGCCGTCCGCCGGTGACGATGCGGCGCGCGCCGCGATGGGACAGCCGCGGCGTTTCCACGGTGAATTCGCGGTAGTAGCCGCGCGGCCTGCCGGGCAGGCGGCCTTCGCGGTTGCCGAACACGCTGCCGTCCTGGCGGTGCGGGTAGGGGCCGTCGGTGGCGATCAGGCGCAGGGTGTCGTGCGCCTCCGGCGGCAGGAAGCCGGGCAGCGACTGTCGGGACGGCTGCGACGCGCGGGTGGCGGGCGGTTCCGCGATGGAGGCAGGCGCCTGCGTCGTCGTGGACGCTGCGACGGGCGGTGCCGGCTGCGAGGACCACCACCACCCACCGGCGGCCAGCAACAGCAGGGCGATGATGGAAAAATTGCGCAAGGCCGTCCCGCGATTCCGGTCGAGCGCGCATCATAATGGCCGCCGCCGAGGGTCGGGTGAACGCCGGCTGCGATGCGGCGAAACCCACCGGGAGATGCCATGCCCAACCGCGATCCGCGCATCGACGCCTACATCGAACGCGCCGCGCCGTTCGCGCAGCCGATCCTCGTCCACGTGCGCGAACTGGTGCACGAGGTCTGCCCGCAGGTCGGGGAAACCGTCAAGTGGGGCATGCCGACCTTCGAATACGCCGGCGGCATCCTGTGCGGCATGGCCGCGTTCAAGCAGCACGCATCGTTCGGCTTCTGGAAGCATGCGCTGGTGCTGGGCGAGGGCGAACCGCGCGACGGCATGGGCAGCTACGGCAAGATGGCTTCGTTGAAGGACCTGCCGCCGAAGAAGACGCTGGTCGCGCACCTGAAGAAGGCGATGAAGCTCAACGAGGACGGGGTGAAGGCGCCCACGGCGCGCAAATCCGCGCCCAGGCCGCCGCCGGAGGCGCCGGCCGACCTGGTCGCCGCGCTGAAGAAGAACAAGGCGGCGAAGGCGGCCTACGATGCGTTCCCGCCAAGCTGCCGGCGCGAATACGTCGAGTGGATCGTCGAGGCCAAGCGCGAGGAAACCCGCGCGAAGCGGCTGGCGCAGGCGGTGGAATGGATGGCCGAAGGCAAGCGCCGCAACTGGAAGTACGAAAACTGCTGAGCGCACGCAGGCTTCGCGCCCACGGGACGTGGGAGGCAATCCGCGAGTTGCGTCGCCTCAGCGCGTCGTCGTGAAGGCGAAGCGCACGTACATTCCGAAATGGTCGCTGGGCCATGCGCCGGGCGCGCCTTCCCGGTTCAGCACGATGCGCGCCTCCAGCGGTCGCAGCGCGTCGCGCTGCAGGTACACGTGGTCGATGCGGCGCGGATCGTCGGGGAAATAGTGCGGGTTCAAGGTGGCGTGGGCGCGCGGATCGCGGTTCGCGTCCGGGTGCAGGCGGTCGTAGGCGTTGTCGAAGTCCGCATCCATCGCCGCCCGGATTTCCGGCCGATCCGATGCCGCGTTGAAGTCGCCGGCGACGACGGACGGCGCATCGCCCGCGGTACGGGCGATGAACTCCAGCAGGTCGCCGAACTGCTGCCGGCGCATGCGCTCGCCCTCGGCGTCGTCGCGGTAGTTCGGATGGGTGGCGTAGATGTTCAGCGGACGTCCTTCGACGTCGATGCACACGTGCGCGGCGGTGCGCGCGTCCTCGCGCGGGCGCAGCGGGGTCCAGTCGCTCGCCAGCACCGGGTGCCGGGTGAGGATGGCGTTGCCGTAGCGCCGCGCCTTGCCTTGCGGATCGACGGAAGCGAAATACGCCCGGTAGCCCAGCGCCTCGGCCAGATCTTCGGCCTGGTTGCGCAGGGTTTCATGCTGCAGCACTTCCTGCAACACGATCACGTCGGGATGCAGGGCGCGCAGTTCCTCGACGATCAGCGCGCGGCGCCGTGGCCAGTCGGCCTTGTCGTGGTACAGGTTGAAGGTGACGATGCTCAGCGGCATCGGCGCCGGTGCCGTATGCGTCGCGCAGCCCGCCAGGACCGCGGCGAACAGCAGGACGAGGCACGGCAGGCGCCAAGGGATCATCGCGTCATTCCAGCGGCAGGTCGGTGCGCAGCACGGGGTAGCGGTTGTAGTCGCGGTCCCAGGCCGGATGGCGGCGATAGAAGAATTCCAGGCGCGCCCTGGGGCTGGCCGCGAAGGCGGGGTCTTCCTTCAGTTTCCGCTCGAACTCGGCTTTCAGCGCCGGGTCGCGGGCCAGCATTTCGCGGGCCTGCTGCTCGGCGACGTAGGCCTCCATGTATTCCTTGCGCTCGAAGGCGTTGTTGAATTCGCCCCAGGCGGCCATCGAGTCGGGCGCCATCGGCTCGAGGATGTTCACCAGCAGCCGCGCCGCCGGCTGCGCGATCGGCACGTACAGGCTGCCGGCAAGGATGTCGGCGGTGTCGTCGCGCCAGTCGCCGTGCAGGCTCGCGCGCTGGTGGCCTTCGACCGAGCTCGCGCCGAATTCCACCTTGTCGGCGATGAAGGATTGCACCTTCATCCGCGGGGTGGCGTTGACCAGCACGCGATAGCGGACGCCGTGCCGCAGCAGCCAGCGCGATACCGCGGCGGCGTGCTGCGGCGGGACCAGGTAACCGCCCTTCGGCGCGACGATGACGGTGTCCGGCACGATGATGTCGCGCAGCGGCATCTTCCACAGTTGCGGTTTGCTTTCGTCGTAGCGGGTCATCAGCGCGCCGGAGATTTCCGAAGGCGTGCGCGTGTATTCGTAGCCGAGGAAATCGATGGTGCGGGCATCGTCGGTGGCCTTGTAGTCCAGCGCCACCGGCTTGCCGCCCAGCTGCGCGGCGCGCGCGTCGGCGTCGCGGGCCATCCGCAGCCACTGCGATCCGTTGGCCGCGGTCAGTTCCAGCGCGTCCAGCACGGTGTTGTAGGTGGCGCGGACGCGCTCGGGATAGGTGCGCCACGAATGCGTTTCGACCAGGATGCCGATGCGGTTGCGCAGCGGGAAATAGCCGTGCGAGAAACGCGGCGTGTTGACCCCGTCGACGACGCCGGAAGCCGGGTCGTCGTCCACCGTGAAGCTGGGATAGAAGTCGACCGGCAGCGAGCCTTGCGCGGCCAGCTTGCCGACGATGCCGTGCTGCAGGGCGCGGCCGGCTTCGCGCAGGCCTTCGTCGCCGGAGCGGGTCGGCTCGCCGGTGATCGAGATGTCGTGGCGGAACTGGGCGCCATCGGTGACGTGCAGGTCCAGCGTCGCCAGCGGATCCCAGCGCAGCACCAGGTCGAGCATCGCCTGCATCTCCGGGCTGTCGGCCTTCATGTAGTCGCGGTTGAGGTTGTAGCGCTGCGCGGTGGCGCGGAATCCCATTTCCTTGGGCCCACGCTGGTTGGGGCGATTCCACGCGCGGAAGTTCTCGTGGCCGTCGGCGTTGAACACCGGCACGAACAGCAGCACCTGTTTGTCGAGCAGGCCCGGGCCGGCCTTGCCCTGCAGCAGGTCGCGGATCAGCAGGAAGCCGGCATCCTTGCCGTCGATCTCGCCGGAGTGGATGCCGCCCTGCGCCAGCAGCACCGGCAGGCCCTTCGCCCGCGCCGCCTGCGGGTCCAGCGCGCCGCTGGTGGATACCGCCATCGCCTTCATCGGCCGGCCCTGCGGCGTGGTGCCGAAATCGAAGCAACGCACCGCCTGCGGCCATGTTTGCGCGTAGCGGCCGCACAGTTCGACCACTTCGTCGTAGCGGCCGGTTTCGACGTAGCCGGAGCGTTCGGCCACCGTGGTCAGGTCGGCGGCGGCGGAGAAGGCGGGGCCGGCGAAGGCAAGCAGGCCGAGGCAGAGCAGGCGGTTCATCGGGTTCCTCGCATGCGGAAAACCCGATGATGCGGCATCGATGCCGGCGATGCACGCCGCGGCGGATTTATCCCGGCTGCCCGCACTCAAACCCGGCCGAACACCAGCGTCGCGTTGGTGCCGCCGAAGCCGAAGCTGTTGGACATCACCGTGTCCAGCTTCGCTTCCCGGGTCCGGCGCAGGATCGGGAAGCCTTCGGCGCGTTCGTCCAGCGTCTCGATGTTGGCCGAGCCTGCCATGAAGCCGTCGCGCAGCATCAACAGGCAGTAGATCGCCTCGTGCACGCTGGCTGCGCCCAGTGAATGCCCGGACAGCGCCTTGGTCGAGGAGATCGGCGGCACCTCGTCGCCGAACGCTTCGCGCACCGCGCCCAGCTCGGTGATGTCGCCCAGCGGCGTCGCGGTGCCGTGGGTGTTGAGGTAGTCGACCGGGCGGTCCAGGCCGGCCAGCGCCATGTTCATGCAGCGCACCGCGCCTTCGCCGGACGGTGCCACCATGTCGGCGCCGTCCGAGGTCACGCCGTAGCCGAGCAGTTCGGCGTGGATGTGCGCGCCGCGCGCGACCGCGTGCTCGTAGTCTTCCAGCACCAGCATGCCGCCGCCGCCGGCGATGACGAAGCCGTCGCGCGTGGCGTCGTAAGGGCGCGAGGCCGTGGCCGGGGTGTCGTTGAAGCCGGTGGACAGCGCGCCCATGGCGTCGAACATCGCGCTCATCGACCAGTGCAGGTCTTCGCCGCCGCCGGCGAACACGATGTCCTGCGCGCCGTGGCGGATCAGGTCCGCGGCCGAGCCGATGCAGTGCGCCGAAGTCGCGCAGGCGGCCGACAGCGAATAGCTGACGCCCTTGATGCCGAACGCGGTGGCGAGATTGGCCGACACGGTCGAACACATCGTGCGCGGCACCATGTACGGGCCCACCTTGCGCACGCCGCGGTTGCGCAGCAGGTCGGCGGTTTCCACCTGCCAGTGGCTGGAGCCGCCGCCGGAGCCGGCGATCAGGCCGGTGCGCACGTCGCCGACCTGCGCCGCGTCCAGCCCGGCGTCGGCGATGGCGTCGCGCAGGGCGATGTAGCTGTAGGCGGCCGCATCGCTCATGAAGCGCTTGAGCTTGCGGTCGATCTGCGCGTCCAGGTCGATGTCGACGCGGCCGCCGACCTGGCTGCGCAGGCCGGCTTCGGCGTGGTCGGGCAGGGCGACGATGCCGGAGCGGCCTTCGCGCAGCGCGCCGGAAACGGTGTCCAGGTCGTTGCCGAGGCAGGACGCGATGCCCATGCCGGTGATGACGATGCGGCGCATCAGAAATTCTCGGTCGAGGTGAACAGGCCCACGCGCAGGTCCTTGGCGGTGTAGATCTCGCGTCCGTCCACCAGCATGCGGGCGTCGGTCTGCGCCATCACCAGCTTGCGGTTGATCACGCGGGTGACATCGACTTCGTACTGCACCAGCCTGGCGTCGGGCAATACCTGGCCGGTGAACTTGACTTCGCCGCAGCCCAGCGCGCGGCCGCGGCCCTCGGCGCCGAGCCAGGTCAGGAAGAAGCCGGTGAGTTGCCACATCGCATCCAGCCCGAGGCAGCCGGGCATCACCGGGTCGCCGAGGAAGTGGCAACCGAAGAACCACAGGTCCGGGCGGATATCCAGTTCCGCGCGCACCAGCCCCTTGCCGTGCGGGCCGCCGTCGTCGCGGATGTCGGTGATGCGGTCGAACATGAGCATCGGGTCGTTGGGCAGGCGGCCCTTGTTCGGTCCGAACAGTTCGCCGCGCGCGCTGGCCAGCAGCTGTTCGCGCGAGAACGCATGGAGGCGGTCCATCGAAGCAGGTATCCCGGTTTGCGGAAGGCGTGATGCGCGAGGATGCCCGAACGAATCGGATTCAATCAATTGTTTTAATTCGGCGCGCCTGGTTGCGGCGGGAATCGGCGCGGATCGTACTGTGGCGTATGGAGAAACGGCGGCCCATTGCGGCGTCTGCAACGCGCGTCATGCAGTGTCGTGCGCGTGCATCGGCATTTCCATGGCAGGCGCGGAGCGCATCGGGATCCCGGCACGTGCGGCGCATCGGCTAAGCTTCCCGGGATTTCGCCTGCAATACCTGCACGACCGCATTCGTCCCGAATGCGCCGGCCGGGCGTTGCCGTCATCCACTTTCAGGACAATCGATGCAAATCCCGTTCACCTACCTGCTGATCGCCGTCACCGCCATCGTGTCGTGGCTGGCGTTCGGCAACCGCAAGCTGGCCGACCGGCTGATCCTGTGGCCGCCGGCCATCGACAAGGGCAGGCAGTACGACCGGCTGCTGACCTACGGCTTCATCCACGCCGATTTCTGGCACCTGTTCTTCAACATGTTCACCCTGTTCTTCTTCGGGCCGGTGATCGAACAGTTGATGGTGCGAGTGGTCGGGCCGTGGGTGTTCCCGTTGTTCTACCTGTCGGCGCTGGTGGTCTCGATCCTGCCGACCTACCTGAAGAACCAGAAGAACCCGGCCTACTTCAGTCTGGGCGCATCCGGCGCGGTGTCCGCGGTGCTGTTCGCCTTCATCGTCGTGGCCCCGTGGGCGACCATCGGCGTGTTCTTCATCCCGATGCCGGCGATCGTGTTCGCCGTGCTGTACGTGGCCTACAGCATCTGGATGGACCGCCGTGGCGGCGATCGCATCAACCACGGCGCCCATCTGGCGGGCGCAGCCTATGGCGTGCTGTTCATGCTGCTGATGCGCCCCGAGGTGCTGGGGCATTTCCTCGCCGAACTGTCCAATCCCCGGTTCGGCGGCTGAGCCGGTTCAGTACGCGGCCGCTTCGCTGCCCGGATAGGTGTTCAGCAGGCTCTGGTAGATGATTTCGTCGAGACGGCTGAAGTCGCCGCCGACGGTCTCGCCGGTCAGGGTCTTCTGGTACAGGTCGAGCAGCAGGGCGAATTCGCCGGAGTCGCTGTATTTTTCGGATTCGTAGGTCATGGCGGCAATATCCATCACAACTTGGGTGGTATGAGGGTTAAGCAACATCCATGCCAATTGCGGAACCGGAACACACGTCACGTGCCGAATGCCGAAAAATGCCGGTTTGGGCGCCCGAGTGACGTGGATCGGCGGAAACCGCCGTGCCGGCGGTTTGGGGCACAATGGGGCGGAAGATTGCCGCGGGAGGCCCAGATGGCCGCCGAAAACCTGCCACCGACCGTCCACGACGCCGAAGCCCGGCGCTTCAGCATGCAGTTGGACGGACACCAGGCGGAATTGGATTACCGGCTCGAGGACGGACGCCTGACCATCGCCCATACCGGCGTGCCGCAGGCCATCGGCGGCCGGGGCGTGGCCGGGGCCCTGGTCCGGGCGGCGCTGGACTACGCGCGGTCCGGAGGCCTGCGGGTGGTGCCGGCCTGCTCGTACGCGGCCCTGTATGTCCGCCGCCATCCCGAGTATGCCGACCTGGTGGCGGAGGCCCGCGGTGACGACTGACGTCCTGTTGCGCCGCGGAATAAAATGTATCCCCCGGAACTGATGCGAGGAGTGCGGCCGTGCGATCCGTCCTGAAACCCCTGGTCCTGTCGGCGCTGGCGCTGGCGGTGCTGGCGGCATGCAAGCGCGAGGGCGATGTGCCGGCCGCGACGACGGCGGAGCCGCCGGCCGCCACCGCGCCCGCTACCGCGGTCGAGCCGCTGAAGGACGTCATCGAGCACAACGACCGCTACATGGTCGGGGTCAGCTATCCGCCCAAGCTCAACGACTATCCCGGCCTGGCGCAGGCCGTGGCCAGCTACGTCAAGGCGCAGCAGGACGAGTTGATGGAAGCCGTCGACGCGCTGGGCAACGACAAGCCCACCGCGCCCTACGAACTGTCGCTCAGCTTCGAACAGGTGCTGGATACGCCCGACATCGTCGCGGTCGCGGTCGACGGCAGCCGCTACACCGGGGGCGCGCACGGCGAGCCGCTGGTCGCACGCTTCGTCTGGCTGCCGAAGCAGGACAAGGCGCTGACCGCGGACGAACTGATCCCCGATGCGAAGGGTTGGCTGGCGGTCAGCGCCTATGCGCGCGAACAGCTGCGCACGGCCGTGTCGGTGCGCGCGGACGCCGACGAAATGTCGCCGGAAGAGCGCCAGCAGTTCGTCAGCAGCGCGGCCAAGATGATCGACGCCGGCACCGAGCCGGATTCGGCGAACTTCCGCCAGTTCCAGCCATTGGCCGACGCACAGGGCAACGTGACCGCGCTGCGCTTCGTGTTCCCGCCGTACCAGGTCGGTCCCTACGCCGACGGCACCCAGTCGGTGGACGTGCCGCTCGGCGTGGTGCGGTCCTACCTGGCGCCGGAATACGCGGGGCTGTTCGCCCGCTGACGCACGATGAGCCACGACCGCTTCCGCCGCAGGGTCGAAACGCTGCTGGGCGAGGCGGACGTGCGGGTCGGCGGCACCCGGCCGTGGGATCTGCAGGTGCACGACCCACGGGTATTTTCCCGCGTGCTGGTCGAAGGCTCGCTCGGCCTGGGCGAAAGCTACATGGATGGCGGATGGGACGCGGCTTCCCTCGACGGCCTGCTGTGCCGGCTGCTGCAGGCGCGCCTGGACGATCGCGTGCACGGCCTCGGCGAAATCCGAGATGCGCTGTTCGCGCGCCTGTTCAATCCGCAGACCAGGCGGCGCAGCCGCGATGTCGGCGAACGGCATTACGACCTGGGCAACGACCTGTACGCGGCGATGCTGGGCAAGCGGCTGGTCTACAGCTGCGGCTACTGGCGCGAAGCCGGCAACCTGGACGACGCGCAGGAAGCCAAGCTGGACCTGGTCTGCCGCAAGCTGCGCCTGCGGCCCGGCATGCGCGTGCTGGACATCGGCTGCGGCTGGGGCGAGGCACTGAAGTTCGCTGCCGAACGCTACGGCGTGGAAGGCGTCGGCGTGACCATCTCGAAGGAGCAGGCCGAATACGCGCGCGGACTGTGCGCGGGGCTGCCGGTCGAGATCCGGCTGCAGGACTACCGCGACATCGAGGGTCGGTTCGACGCCGTGTATTCCATCGGCATGTTCGAGCACGTCGGCGCGAAGAACTACCGCGGCTATTTCCGCGCCGTGCGCGGGCTGCTGGGCGACGGGGGGCTGAGCCTGCTGCACAGCATCGGCAGCAATGTCTCGGTGCGCCATACCGACCCGTGGATCGCCCGGTACATCTTCCCCAACTCGATGCTGCCTTCGGCGGCGCAGATCGCGCGCGCCAGCGAGGGTCTGTTCGTGATGGAGGACTGGCACAATTTCGGCGCCGATTACGACACCACGCTGCAGGCCTGGCGCAGCAACGTCGAGTCGGCGTGGGACCGACTGGACCCGCACTACGACGAGCGCTTCCGCCGCATGTGGCGCTTCTACCTGGCCGCGTCCATGGCGACCTTCCGCAGCCGCCGCTCACAGCTGTGGCAGATCGTGATGTCGCCCGAGGGCGTGCCGAGTGGGTATGTCGCGCCGAGGTAATAGAGGGTGGCAAGGGTAGGGCGGGTCTTGACCCGCCGCCTCGTTGTCGCTTCGAATGTCGGGGTTCGCAAGTTCACCCCGATCTATTCGAGCTACGCACCTGACATATGAACATGCGATCTACATTCTCACTGACGGTCTTTATGGCTCTGGCAGCCTTGAGTCCAGATCGGTGCGTCGCCGCTGGGCCGCCACCTGCAGACTTCCCTCAAGCGTGCGCGCCGAGCTATTGCGTACAGGTGTTACCAACGTATCTGAATATACCAGGCCGGGTCACTGTCAATGCCAGAGCAACGGTGGGTGACGAAACATTGACAATGGAACTGGGCAATGGTCTTGCCGTTGCCTTTCATGCGAGGTATGTAGAGGGACGTCTGAAGCATGGCTCGACTGAAGCGCGGTGGCAGCGCACTGGAAGCAAGGCGACCGCGTGGACATGCCTGCGCTGCGGTGCCGTGCGCGGCAAGGATGCTGTCCTTGGTATCGCGGTAACTGGAATCTCTTCCAGTTACGACGCCGAGCTTTCCGGTTTGAGCGTTTGCTTCTGGCCGCTAGACATGTCTGCGGCTGGGTATGGCAATGGCACAACCATGCGATTGGGTGAGCGGATCTGCATCGACGGCAAATTAAGTATAAAGCTCGAATAGCAAGCGTAGCCTGGATGCAGCGGAGAGGAATGGAATCCGGGATTGAAGAGCCCCGGATTACGGTGCTGCACACCTTCATCCGGGCTACGCGACTGCCGCAAATAGCAACGGCCACCTTGCGGCGGCGTTGCTCGGTTACACGGAACGGTCAGTTCGTACTCAACCCGCGCTTTTCCAGCAACGGTTCGATCTTCGCCTCGTAGCCTGAGAAATTCGGGAACAGCTTGCCGGCCTCGATCTCGCCGCCGGGCGCCAGCACGAATTCGCGCAGGCGGTCGCCGTTGTCGCGGGTCAGGCCGCCGTGCTGGCGGATGTACTGCTCGGTGTTCGCGCCCAGCACTTCCGACCAGATGTAGGCGTAGTAGCCGGCCGCGTAGCCGCCCATGATGTGGCTGAAGTACGGCGTGCGGTACCGCGGCGGTACCGGCGCGTAATCCAGGCCGTCGGCCTTGAGCGCTTCGGCTTCGAACGCCATTACGCCCTTCGCGTCCGGAATCCTGTCGATCGGCAGCTGGTGCCAGCGCTGGTCCAGCATCGCCGCGCCCAGGTATTCGGTGGTGGCGAAGCCCTGGTTGAACTTGGACGCCACGATCACCTTGTCCAGCAGTGTCTGTGGCATCGGCGCGCCGGTCTGGTAATGCTTGGCGTAGTTGGCCAGCACTTGCGGCCAGTCGGCCCACATCTCGTTGACCTGCGACGGGTATTCGACGAAGTCGCGCGGCACGTTCATCGAGAAGTACGGATAGCGCACGTCCTGGAAGAAGCCGTGCAGGGCGTGGCCGAATTCGTGGAAGGCGGTGGTGACTTCGTCCCACGTCATCAGCGTGGGCTTGCCTTCCGACGGCTTGGGGATGTTGAGGTGGTTGGCCACGACCGGCTTCTCGCCGGTCAGCGCGGACTGCGCGA
>JBDHQQ010000031.1:0-20053 GCA_039807145.1 Pseudoxanthomonas sp.
ATGAAAAGCTCAGCTGCCAGCTGTACCAGCGCAGCGGCGACATCTTCCTCGGCGTGCCGTTCAACATCGCCAGCTATGCGCTGCTGACTCACATGGTGGCGCAGGCGACCGGTTTGGGCGTGGGCGACTTCGTGCACACGCTGGGCGACGCGCACCTGTATTCGAACCACTACGAACAGGCGCGCGAACAACTTGCGCGCACGCCGCGCGCGCTGCCGAAGCTGCATTTGAACCCGGACGTGACCGACCTGTTCGCGTTCAAGTTCGAGGACATCGAAATCCACGGCTACGACCCGCTGCCCGCGATCAAGGCGCCGGTGGCGGTGTGAGCCTGTTCGAGCGGCTGAGACGACTGAGTTTCTATTATCGCTGTCTGTTGTTCGGGGTATGCGTGTGGCTGGTGCTTTTTCTGTCCGCCCTTGTCGCGAATTTTCTCGGTCGGGATATTCCCGCGTGGATTTGGGCATCCTTGGGGATGCTTTTTGTTGGTTCTGCCGTGGCGGGCACCTGGTCGTTGCTAATCGATGTCTGGAAGGCATTTCTGAAGACCTATTCCGCCGAAATACCAGAGCCGGAGCGCACGGCAAATGTGGCAGGGACTGGATGTATGTCTGTCTTCGCGATTGGCATGACCATCATCGGCATAATCTTTATCGTGTTTCTGATGAAGGTCATGTTGCATGGCTAAGCGATTGTTCCTGTCGCTTATCGCCGCGCTGGATCGCAACCGAGCTATCGGTCGAAACAACGCGATGCCTTGGCATCTGCCTAACGACTTCAGACACTTCAAGACGCTGACCTTAGGCAAGCCGCTCCTGATGGGCCGCAAGACCGCCGAATCGCTGGGCCGCGCGTTGCCGGGGCGCTCGAACCTGGTACTGACACGTTCCGGTCGCGTGCCGTTCGAGGGCATGCGGGCGGTGGCGTCCATCGACAAGGCGAAACGGATTGCGGCGGATTCCGGTGCGGATGAGCTTTGCGTCATCGGCGGCGCGGAGGTTTATGCGCTTGCGCTGACGCTGGCGGATGCCTTGCACTTGACGCACGTGGATGCGGAGATCGAGGGCTCGGATGCGTTCTTTCCGGCGTTCGACCCGGCGCAATGGCGCATCACCTCCCGCGAAATGCATCAGGCCGATGCCAGGCATGCCTTCGCGTTCGAGTTCGTGGATTACGAGCGTACTTGAAGCCCCTCTCCCGCCGGGAGAGGGGTTGGGGTGAGGGTTCGGCGAAGCGGTGCAGTTTTGTCCTCGCGGCAAGGCGGAAACATATCGAATCCGCGCGCGTTGACGTGTTGTCGAAGTCCGATTCCGCCAGCTTCGCCGTACCCTCATCCGGCGCTGCGCGCCACCTTCTCCCGGTGGGAGAAGGGAAAGGCGTTCAATCCTTTGGCGGCTGTCCCTTGGGCGGAGGCGGAACGTCGCGGCCCGATACCTGCACGATGCGCAATTCCTCGCTGTCCAGTTGCAGCGCGGTCAGCTTGCCGCCCCATACGGCGCCGGTGTCGATGGCGTGCACGCCATGGCCGATCATCAGGCCCAACGTCGACCAGTGGCCGCAGACGATCTTCAGGTCGCGCTGGGCGCGGCCGGGCACTTCGTACCACGGGTACAGGCCTTGCGCCTGTTGGCCGGGCGCGCCTTTTTCCTCCACTGCCATGCGCCCGCGCGGCGTGCAGTAGCGCATGCGGGTGAACACGTTGATGATCGCGCGCCAGCGGTCGTTGCCGCGCAGCCCGGGCGACCAGTCGGGCTTGTCGCCGTACATGTTGCGCAGCAGCTTGCGGTAGCCGTTGCCGTGCAGCTGCTGCTCGACTTCGCGTGCGTGTTTCTCGGCCAGCGCGGTGGTCCACTTCGGCGCGAGGCCGGCGTGGATCATCATCCAGCCCAGTTCGGGGTCGCTGTGCAGCAGCTTCTGCATGCGCAGCCAGTCGAGCAGTTCGTCGCGGTCGTCGGCCAGCACCACGCGCTGCAGGTCGGGGTTAACCCTGCGTTGTTCGTCGGGACTGCGCGCGCCAACGGCGAGCAGCGACAGGTCATGGTTGCCCAGCACCACCACGCTGTGCGCGCGCAGCGAATGCACCAGGCGCAGCGTCTCCAGCGACTGCCCGCCACGGTTGACCAGATCGCCGCAGAACCACAGGGTGTCGGCGGCGGGATCGAAGCGGATGCGTTCCAGCAGGCGCTGGGTGACGTCGTAACAGCCTTGCAGGTCGCCGATGGCCCAGACGCTCACTTCGCCAGCCTCAGTGCAGCGTGCGCGGCACCGACAGCGCGAACGGCGCGATCGGGGCGTCGAAGCGGGCGCCGTCGTCGGCCAGCATGCCGTAGCTGCCGCGCATGGTGCCGTGTTCGGTTTCCAGCACCGCGCCGGAGGTGTATTCGTAAGCGTCGCCGGGCCGCAGCCACGGCTGCTCGCCCACCACGCCTTCGCCGCGCACTTCCTCGGTCTTGCCGTTGGCGTCGGTGATGATCCAGTGACGGTCGATCAGGCGCGCCGACAGCCGTCCGCGGTTGCGGATGTGGATGGTGTAGGCGAACACGTAGCGCCCGTCCTCGGGCGCCGACTGGTCCGCGAGAAAGCGGGTGGCGACGTCGATGTCGATGGCGTAGTCGGGTGCGTCCATGCGCACAGTCTAGCAACAGCGCCTAGACGGGCAAGTTCGCCAGCTTCACGAAATCAGCCACTTCGATCTGTTCGGCGCGCGCGTCGGGGCGCAGCCCGGCGGCTTCGATCCGCGTCGCGTCGCAGACGCCGGCCAGCGCGTTGCGCAGGGTCTTGCGGCGCTGGCCGAACGCGGCGCGGACCACTTCCCCGAAGCGCTTGGCATCGCGCACGCCGATCTCGCCGACCGGTTTGGGCACCATCCGCACTACCGCCGAATCGACCTTCGGCGGCGGCCGGAACGCGCCCGGCGGCACGTCGAACAGCGGCGTCACGTCGCAGTAGGCCTGCAGCATGACGCTCAGTCGGCCGTACACCTTGCTGCCGGGGCCGGCGGCCATGCGATCGACCACTTCCTTCTGCAGCATGAAGGTCATGTCGCGGATCGCGGCGGCGTGCTCCAGGGCATGGAACAGGATCGGCGAGGACAGGTTGTAGGGCAGGTTGCCAACCAGGCGCAGGCGCTCGCCGGGTTCGCCGTTGTGGGCCAGCGCGGTGAAGTCGACGGTCAGCACGTCGCGGTGGATCACCTCCAGCGTGCCGTGCGCGCGCGCGGCTTCGCTCAGCGGGAAGATCAGGTCGCGGTCGAATTCGATGACGGTCAGCTCGCCGTGGCGGTCGAGCAGCGGGAAGGTGATCGCACCCTGTCCGGGGCCGATCTCGACCAGCCGGTCGCCGGGCCGTGGGTCCACCGCCAGCACGATCTTCTCGATGTAGCTGCGGTCGGCAAGGAAGTGCTGGCCGAGTTGCTTCTTCGCGGCGCCGAACTGGGTGGCAGGGGAGCGCGGGGTCATGCGGGGATTATGCGGGTTTTTACGCTCGTCATTCCCGCGAAAGCGGGAATCCACGGGCTTTAGCGCTTGTCCTTGCTTGCTGAAGGCGGAGGCAGGTTCCTCGCTGCGTTCGGAATGACAAGTAGAAACCACATCCATGGGTTCCCGCTTTCGCGGGAACGACGAGCGAAGTGCCAGCCGGGCAAGCCCGGCGCTACGAAAGCGGCGCGCGCAGCGTCGCGATCCGTGCGCAGGTTTCCACCGCGGCGAACAGGCTGGACGGATCGGCGAGGCCCTTGCCGGCCAGGTCGAGCGCGGTGCCGTGGTCGACCGCGACGCGCGGATAGGGCAGGCCCAGGGTCAGGTTCACCGCGCGTTCGAAGCCGCTGTATTTCAGCGTCGGCAGGCCCTGGTCGTGGTACATCGCCAGCACCGCGTCGAAGCCGGCCAGCTTGCGCGGCAGGAAGGCGGTGTCGGCCGGCAGTGGGCCGGTCAGCTGTATGCCTTCGTCGCGCAGTGCCGACAGCACGGGTTCGATGACGTCGATTTCCTCGCGCCCCAGCAGGCCCGCTTCACCGGCATGCGGGTTCAGGCCGAGTACCGCGATGGTCGGTCGGGCGATGCCGAAATCGCGGCGCAGCGCGGCATCGACGATGTGCAGCGCGCGTTGCAGTCCGTCGCGGGTGATCGCGTCGGGCACGTCGCGCAGCGGCAGGTGGGTGGTGGCCAGGGCGACGCGGACCACGTCGTTGGCCAGCATCATCACCACGTCGCAGCCGGCGCGCTCGGCCAGGCGCTCGGTGGTGCCGGTGTAGGCGATGCCGCCGGCATCGATCGTGGCCTTGTGGGTCGGGCCGGTGACCAGGCCATCGAATTCCCCGCGCAGGCAGGCGTCCGAGGCGGCGTCGAGCGCGGCGATCACCGCTGCGGCGTTGCGCGGATCGGGCGAACCGAACGCGGCGGGAACCCGGTTCGGCACATCGACCAGGCGGATTTCACCGTAGGAAACATGCGCCGTTTCCGGCGGCACGAAGCGGACCGATAGATCCAGCGCGCTGGCCGCATTCAGCAGCGTGTCGCGGTCGGCGAAAACGACGAGGTCGGCTTCCCACGCCTTGTGTGCGGCGCGGACGCACAGTTCCGGGCCGACGCCGGCCGGTTCGCCCGGAACCAGCGCCAGCCGCGGGCGCATGTCAGCCGCCGTTCGGCGCGGCCGATGCGTTTTCGCCGGCCTGGTTGCGGAAGCTGACGAAGGCTTCGCCGCGCATTTCCTGCAGGAAGCGGTTGTACTCGTCTTCCAGCTTGCGCCGGCCGATGGTCTCGCGTACCTGCGAGCGGCGGTTGGCGTCGGCGACGTCGGTCTGGCGGCTGCCTTCGCGCTGCACGATGTGCCAGCCCGCTTCGCTGCGGAACGGCTCGGTGACCTGGCCGTCCTGCAGCGCGGCGATCTTCTGGCCGAAATCGGGGCCGAAGGCATCGGCGGGGAACCAGCCCAGCTCGCCGCCGCCGTCGCGGGTGTTGGCGTCTTCCGACGATTCCCGGGCCACGGTAGCGAAATCGGCGCCGCCGGCGATGCGCGCGCGCAGGGTGTCGGCCTTGGCCTTGGCCGCGGCGGCGTCCTGGGTCGGCGTCACCCGGATCAGGATATGGCGGGCGTGGTATTCGGTGACCATCTTCGGCGCGGCTTCGCTGGCGTCGCGGGTATCCACCAGCTTCAACAGCTGGAAGCCGCTGGGGCCGCGGATCGGGCCGATCATCTGGCCGGGGCTCATGTTGCGCAGGGTGTCGACGAAAGCCGGCGGGATTTCGTCGATGCTGCGCCAGCCCAGGTCGCCGCCTTCCAGCGCGTTGGGGCTGTCGGAATAGCGCACCGCGGCGGCGTTGAAGTCCATCTCGTTCTTTTCGAGCAGACCCTTGATGCCATCGACCTTCTTCTGGCCGGTGGCGATCTGCTCGGGCGTGGCGCCGTCGGGCAGGGCGACCAGGATGTGCGCCAGGTGGTATTGCACGCCGCCGCTGGCCTGCGCGGCCAAGGCAGCGTCGACCTCGGCGTCGCTGACCTGGATGCGACTCTGGGCGAAGCTCTGGCGCAGCCGCTGCACGGTGATCTCGTCGCGCACCGAATTGCGGAATTCGTCGAACGACAGTCCGTCGGCGGCGATGCGCTGGCGCAGGCCATCGAGGTCGGTGCCGTTCTGCTGGGCGATGCCGGCGATGGCGTTGTTCAGTTCGCCGTCGCTGACCCCGATGCCGCTGCCCTGGGCGCGTGCCACCTGCAGCTTCATCAGGATCAGGCGCTCCAGCACCTGGCGCTCCAGCACGTTCTGCGGGGGCAACTGGCCGGGCTGGCTGGCGTACTGCTGCATGACGTTGTGCACGGCGCGGTCGAGTTCGCTCTGCAGGATCACGTCCTCGTCGACTACGGCGGCGATGCGGTCCAGCGGTTGCAGGGACTGTGCGGTGGCGGCGCCTGCCGCGGCGATGGCGGCGGCCAGCAGGAGGGAACGGGCGAGGGATTTCTTCATGGCAATGTCGGGTCGGTGGTGTCGTTGTCCAGGTCCTGCTGGCCGACCGAGGCCGGCGGCACCAGGTAGAGGTCGTCGCGGTAATAGCCGAGGATAGCGCGTCGCAGCACGCGTTCGGTGTCCTGCCCGGCCGAGCCGAAGCCTTTCAGCTCGAATTCGACCTGGAGAGAGTTGTTCATCTCGCCCGCACGGTTGCGCAGATAGCGCCGCCCCAGCACGCGCACGCTCATGCAGCAACTGTCCCACTGCACGCCGGCCAGGGCCTCCAGCAGCTTGTGGTCGAGCAGCGAATGGTAATAGCGGCCGACCACGCTCCAGGCGGGACTGACCGGGTACAGGAAGGAGACGTCGGCCTGTTCCAGCAGGTCGCGCCGGAAGCGGTAGCCGATGTTGACCACGCCGTCGTCGCCGACCAGGTAGCGGGCGCGGAGGGTCGCCAGGTCCTCGCGGCGGATCTTCGGGTCCCACTGGTAGGCGGCAGCGATGTCCCAGCGGTCGCTGGGCGCGTAGCGGGCCTCGGCGACCCACGCCGACTTGCCGCGTTCGATGATCGGTTCGCTGCCCAGGGTCACCAGCGAGGCGTCGAAGTAGCGGATCTGGCCGATCCCGACCGAGAGTTTTTCCTTGCCGTCGGTCTGGCGGATCAGGCGCGAGGTCAGGGCCAGGGTCAGCTGGTTGGCGTCAGCCTGGCGATCGGCGCCGGAATAGCGGTTGTCGCGGAACAGCGAGCCCCAGCCGAAGGTCATCGAGCGGGTGTCGAACAAGGGCAGCCCGCTCTGGTCGCGATACGGCGCATTCAGGTAGAACAGGCGCGGCTCCAGCGTCTGCAGGTAGGGCTTGTCGCCAACCGTGGTGTCGCGGTCGAAGAACATGCCTGCGTCCAGCGTGGAGATGGGCAGGCTGCGGTTGGGCGAGGCGTCCTGTCCCGGCAGGGTGGCGGCCAGTTCCTGGTCCAGACGGTAGTCTGTTTGGCGCCAGGCGAGGGTCGGGGTGACGAACCAGCTGGGGCCTTCGAACGGCGCCGACACGTAAGGCATCAGGTCGAGGCGGCTGCCGCCGTAACGTGGCACCACCACGCCGGTGTGCTCGTAGTTAGCATCCTTCAGGCGCACGTCGTCGTGGGAGAACCGCACCGCTTCGACATGCGCGCCGGCCACCAGCCAGCTACCCAGCGGCTGCTCCCAGTTGAGGAAGGCGCGTGGCAGGCGATGATAGGGCAGCGAGGATTCGATCAGCGTGTAATCGCTGAGTTGGTAGTGGTCGGCATGGAAGCCGGCGTCCCAGTAGCGCCCACGGCCCCAGATGCCCAGCGTGCTGGTGATGCTGTAGTTGGATAGGCCATAGGTGGAATTGCTGAAGTCTTCCAGGTAGCGCTCGTCGCTGAGCCAGTTCAGGTCGGCGCGCGCTTGCCAGTGCGCGCTCAGGTCGTGGCGGCCGCGGAACGCGAAGCGCCCGCGGTCGCGGTCGCGCAGGTCGTCGTCGGGCATGTAGGTCGTGTCCAGCACGCCCTTGCCGCCGGGGTACAGGTAGCGGAACTGCGCGCCCAGCTGGACGCCGCGCTTGCTCATGTAGCGCGGGGTCAGGGTCGCGTCGTAGTTCGGCGCCAGGTTCAGGTAGATCGGCTGGCGGTAGTCGAAGCCGTTGCGCCCCGAGTTGCTGATGGACGGGTACAGCAGGCCGGTGTGGCGGCGGTCGTCCACCGGGAACTTGATCCACGGCACGTACAGCACCGGCAGCTTGCCGATGCGCACCGTGGCGTTGCGGGCCACGCCGAAGCCTTCGTCGGTATCGACGTCGATGCGCTGGGCGTGCAGTTCCCAGCTGCGCTGGCTGGGCGCGCAGGTGGTATAGGTCGCGCCGTTCAGCTGGCCGTTGGGGCCCTGCAGGACGATGCTGTCCGCGCCGCCGTTGCCGCGCCGCGACACCAGCTGGTAGCGCAGGTCTTCGATCCGGTGGAGATCCTTGTCCTGGTCGCCGTGTGCGCGCTTGGCGACGACCCGCATGCCCGAATCCTGGTAGCGGACATCGCCGCTGGCCTCGTAGGTGCCGGCTTCCTGGTCCAGCTTCAGGTTGTCGGCATGCAGGTACTGGTCGCCGCGGGAAAGCTCCACGTTGCCGTCGTACACCGGGTTGCTGTCGGTGCCGCTGAGGGCATCGCCACCGATGACGGTGTCTTCCTGGGCGCGTTTCTCGCGCGCTGCGGCGCCGCTCAGCCCGGAGGCAGGCTTAGGCGCGCCCGTGAAGGCTGGCACCGCATCGCCGATCGGGCACAGTCCCCAGTTGTCGGGCTTGCCTTCGTCGGCCGCCATTGCCGGCAGGGCAAGGGCAAGGCCGAACGGGATTGGCAGCAGGCGGAGGGCTCGACGCACGCAGTGGGGAATCCGGGCGAAAACGGCCGTTAGCTTGCCGCATGCGCCGTGCGGCGGCAATGAAACCCGGCCCCGGGTGTCGGGCGGGGTTCAGGCGTCGCGAGGGCCGTTCGCAGCCGTGCCGGGCCCGTCTTCAGCGCAGTTCGGCCACGTGGGCCACGCTGCATTCGCGCAGCGCTTCCAGGCTGTAGCCGCCTTCCAGCATCGAAACCAGCCGCCCGCCGGCATGGCGGCGGGCGATGCGGCGCAGTTCGCGGGTCAGCCAGGCGAAATCGTCGGCGTCCAGCATCAGGTCGGCCAGCGGATCGTGCATGTGCGCGTCGAAGCCGGCCGACACCAGCAGCAGCTGCGGGCGGAAATCGTCCAGCCACGGCAGCAGGTCGTCGGCCCAGACGTTCTGGAAGCGGAACCCGCCCGTGCCCGGCGGCAGCAGCGCGTTGCGCAGGTTGCCGGCGCCGCGGTCGTGCGGGCTGCCGCTGTTCGGGTACAGGCCCGATTCGTGGCTGCTGACGTAGGCCATCCGCGGTTCGGCGCGGAAGATGTCCTGGGTGCCGTTGCCGTGGTGCACGTCGAAATCGACCACGGCGACGCGTTCCAGTCCGTGCCGTTCCAGTGCGTGGGCGGCGGCGATGGCGACGTTGTTGAGCAGGCAGAAGCCCATGGCCGTGCCCGGCGTGGCGTGGTGGCCCGGCGGGCGCACGGCGCAGAAGGCGGTTTCGGCTTCGCCGTGCATCACCGCATCGACCGCGGCGATCCCCGCGCCGGCCGCGCGCAGCGCCGCGGCGCGCGAATCGGGGCAGGCGACGGTGTCCGGGTCGAGCATGCGGTAGCCGTCGATGCTGGCGTCTAGGACGGTCTCGATCAGTTCGGCGTGGTGCACGCGGCGCAGGTCGCCGAGCCGCGCGGCGGGCGCCTCGCGCCAGTCGAGGTCGCCGTGGTGTTCGCGCAGCGCTTCCAGCACCGCCTGCAGCCGCTCCGGTCGTTCCGGATGTTCCGGGCCGGGATCGTGCAACAGGCAGGCGGGGTGGGTGTAGATGATCACGGTCGCTGAGCAGGGGATGGGCAAGTTTCCGGCTTGAACAAGACACCGTCAGGCCAATGAATGGGCGTCATCTTGTCGCCCGAAACCTTATGCGCCCAGCAGTAGAAAGGCTCTAGGCCGATTTCCTTGCGCCGGACATCGAGCAGTTCGGGTCGCTCGATGTCGAAAAACGTGATGACGCCGGACTCATCGTTCCGGAATTGCATGCCATATACCTGCTGCTTGCCCTGCAAGCGACGATTCCGATCCACCAGGACTGCTAGATCCCAGGGTTCCGCCTCATGTTCCAATACCGCGGCTTTGAGTTTCTCTGCGGCATAAACCTGGTAGTCGGGTGCCATGTCGGCATGCTGGGTCAGCAGCCAGGCTTGCTTGGCCGTTTCCTTGCCGACTACCGAAGCTTTGGGCCAACCGCACGCGGCCACCAGTTTGCGCATCCATGCCGTGTTGTCGGCATCGACTTTGAGTGCGCGGTCCAGCAAGACCTTGTCCTGGGTGTCGGCCGCCAGTGCTTTCCGTGCCGCCTGGTCCTTCACGCTTCGTTTGGCCAATTCACGCTGAAGGGATGTCGTCCTGCAATCCTGCGCATTGGCCAAGATCGGCGCGAGCATCAGCAATACGGCGAAAAGCCTTTTCATTCGCCAGTCCTCTCGACGAAACGCTTTACCCACGCCTTCTCTCATGCCGCCACAGCACTTCACCCTGTCCATCCGCGCGGGCCAGCACCCGCGACAGCACGAACAGCAGGTCGGACAGGCGGTTGAGGTAGCGGATCGCCTCGGCGCGCACGGCTTCCTGCCGCGACAGTGCCACCGTCGCCCGCTCGGCGCGGCGCACGATGGTGCGGGCCAGGTGGCAGCGCGCGGCGGCCTCGCCGCCGGCGGGCAGGATGAATTCCTTCAGCGCCGGCAGGTCTTCGTTGAAGTGGTCCATCTGGCGTTCCAGCGCGTCCACGTCGGCGTCGAAGATCGCCGCGTGGCCGGGAATGCACAGCTCGCCGCCCAGGTCGAACAACTGGTGCTGCACCGTGGTCAGCAGGTCGCGGACGTCGCTGGGTACGTTCGCCGCGGCCAGCACCACGCCGATGGCCGAATTGGCCTCGTCCACCGTGCCGTAGGCTTCCACCCGCAGCGAATCCTTGGCGACGCGGCTGCCGTCGCCGAGGCCGGTGCTGCCGTCGTCGCCGGTGCGGGTGTAGATCTTCGAAAGACGATTGCCCACGTCGGCGAAAGCTTCAGTGCGCCGACTTGTCCTGCGGGTTCAGCGCGTGCGCCACGGCGCCGGCGCCGACGTGCAGCACGGCCGCGATGCCGGTGTAGATGGCGGCGACGCGGGCGTACGGCGGCAGCCAGTCGATGTAGTTCTTCCACCAGCCGGCGAGCGTCGGGTTGGCCACGCTGTCGCTGATCCAGTAGAAGCTACCCTGCGCCAGCAGGTGGCAGACCGCGACCGATACCAGCAGGCAGGCAACCAGCGCGGCGAGGAACTTGCCGGTGGAGGCCGTGTAGTAGCGGCGGGCGAGGCTGCCGCCCAGCCACAGCGCCAGATGGGCCGGCACCAGGAACCAGTACGACGCCGAAACGCAGTAGTGGGAGAAGAAGTTGATCCCCTGGCTGGAGATCACCCATGCGTCCACCGCCACCGCCACCGCCAACAGCAGGGGGAAGGCCCACTTCGACCAGCCGCGCAGGTAGAAGCCGCCGATGAAGAACACCGCCCACGACGCGTCCGGCACCGGCATGAAGTGGAACGGCAGGTGGCTGCGGGTCACGACCATCAGCACGGCCAGCAGGACGAGGATCACGGCGCGGGTCTGGTTGGTATTCATCTGGGTGCGGTCATCCGGAAGTACTCAGGCCCGCATTCTAGCCGCTTAGCTCCCTCCCCTGCGAAGGCAGGGGAGGATTGGGGGAGGGGTCGAGTGGTCGTGCGGAGAGTTTGTCATTGCCCGCTCAACCTCCTCCCAACCTCCCCCTGCCTTCGCAGGGGGAGGAGCAGAGGCCGCTATCATGGCCGCATGACCCAACACGACGTCCTGATCGTCGGCGGCGGCCTGGTCGGCGCCAGCCTCGCCATCGCCCTGGATCGCCTGGGCGTGGACACCGGTCTGGTCGAGGCCACGCCGGCCGGCGCGCTGCCGGCGGTGTTCGACCAGCGCAACCTCAGCTTCGCCGCCGCCACGGTCAATGCGCTGACCGCGCTGGGCGTGATGCAGAAGCTGCGCGCGCCGACCGGCCCGATCCGTCGCATCCACGTCAGCCGCGAAGGCGACTTCGGCCGGGCCAGGCTGGCGGCGGCCGACTACGGTCGCGAAGCCTTCGGCCAGGTCGTCGTCGCCCGCGATTTCGGCGAGGCGCTGGAGGCGCGGCTGGGCGAACTGCCGCGGCTGACCCGCTACCGCCCGGCGCGCTTCATCGGCCTCGGCGAAAGTGCCGATGGCCTGCGCCGCGCGCGCATCGCCGATGCGCAGGGCGAACGCGAAATCGCGGCGAAGCTGGTGGTCGCCGCCGACGGCACCCGCAGCGGCGTGCGCGAGGCGCTGGGCATCGGTGCGGACGAACACGACTACCGGCAGACCCTGTTCGTCGCCCGCCTGCGCAGCGATCGCGCACCCGACGGCACCGCCTACGAGCGCTTCACCGCCACCGGCCCCACCGCGCTGCTGCCGCGCGGCGACCGTCATTACGGCCTGGTCCACGGCGTGGCCCGCGCGGAAGCCGAAGCCGTCGCCGCGCTGGATGCCGCGGCGTGGTTGGCGCGGCTGCAGGCCGCTTTCGGCTGGCGCGCGGGGCGGTTCCTGTCCAGCGGCGAACGCGGCGCGTATCCGATCATCCAGGTCGTCGCGCAGCGCCTGATCGGCGAACGCGCGGTCTTGCTGGGCAACGCCGCGCAGACCATCCATCCGGTCGGCGCGCAGGGCTTCAACCTGGGCTTGCGCGATGCGCTGACCCTGGCGGAACTGATCGAATCGGGCGAAGACCCGGGTTCGCCCGCATTGCTCGATGCCCATGCGCAGCGCCGCCAGGAAGATCGCACGCGCACGCTGCGTTTCTCCGACAACCTGGCGCGCATCACCGGCGGCACCGCGTCGCTGCTGCGCCCGCTGCGCAGCCTGGGGTTGCTGGCGGCCGACGGCGCGCCGGCCGTGCAGTCGTTCCTGGTTGGCGGCGCGATGGGTTTCCGCGGCGACGTGCCCGCGTTGTGCCGGGAGGACGCCGCATGAGCCGTCGCAATCGTCTGGATGCCGTCATCGTCGGCGGTGGCGAGGTCGGCGCCGCCGGCGCGCTGGCGCTGGCGAGGCAGGACCTGCGGGTCGCACTGGTCGAAGGCCGCGCGCCCGCGCGCTGGTCCGCCGATGCACCCGACCTGCGCGTGTATGCCTTCGCGCCGGACAACGCCGCGCTGCTCGATGGGCTTGGCGTGTGGCCGGCGGTGCGCGACGCGCGTGCGTTCGCCTACCGGCGCATGCGCGTGCGGGATGCGGCCGGCGGCGGCGAGCTGGTCTTCGACGCCGATGCGCTGGGCCGTGCGCAACTGGGCTGGATCGTCGAGAACAACCTGCTGATCGATCGCCTGTGGGCGGCGCTGGCGCCGGCCGGCGTGCAGGTCGCGTGCCCGGCGCGCGTCACCGGGATGGAACAGGACGCGCAGTCGGTGCGCCTGCGGTTGGACGACGGCACGCACCTCGATGCGGCCATCGCCATCGCCGCCGACGGCGCGGGTTCGACCCTGCGCGAGCGTGCCGGGCTGGCGGTTTCGGCGCACGACTATGCCCAGCGCGGCGTGGTCGCCTACGTCGAAACCGAGGCCGCGAACGAGGCGACCGCGTGGCAGCGCTTCCTGCCGACGGGCCCGCTGGCCTTCCTGCCGTTCGGCCGGCAAAGCTCCATCGTGTGGACGCTGCCGAACGACGAGGCCGCGCGGGTGCTGGCGCTGGACGAAGCGGCGTTCGGCCGCGAACTGACCGCGGCCTTCGCCGCGCGGCTGGGCGAAGTGCGGGTGGCGTCGCAGCGCGCGGCCTTCCCGCTGCGCCGGCAGCTGGCGCAGGGCCAGGCATCCGGGCGCGTGCTGCTGGTCGGCGACGCCGCGCACGTGGTGCATCCGCTGGCCGGGCAAGGGGTCAACCTGGGCCTGCGCGACGTGGCCGGCCTGCGCGACCTGGTCGTCGATGCGCAAGCGCGTCGGGCGGACTGGACTTCGCCGCATCGCCTCGCGCGCTGGGCACGCACGCGGCGCAGCGAAAATGCGGCCGCGGCGTACGCGTTCGACGGCATCAACCGGCTGTTCTCCAACGACGAAATGCACGCCACGCTGCTGCGCGGGCCGATGCTGGGCCTGGCCGGCAGGCTGCCGCCGCTGGCGAACCTGCTGTGGCGCAAGGCTTCCGGGTTGTAAAGGGGCAGGCAGCGCCTGTTTTTTGCTCGTCATTCCCGCCTTCGCGGGAATGACGAGCATAAGAATCAGCCCGGAATGAACGGGAACACGATCTTCAGCAATCCCTTCAGCCCGCCTTCCGCGGTGCTGGCGATCGCCTTCGCGCCGAGGCTGTTCAGCGCGTTGCGCGCGTCTTCCCAGCGCAGCTTGGTCACGTCCTTCTTCAGCAGGTCGGCGACTTCTTCCGAAGCCGGCGACAGCTTCTTCAGCTCCTTCGCGATCTTCCCCGCGTCCGGCTGCAGGTAGCCCCACTTCTCGGCGATCTTCAGCAGCGTGTCGAAGCGCACCGCGACGACTTCGCGGTTGCGTTCGTACACCGGCAGCGCGCCGACGGCGAGGATCGCCTGCTCGAAGCGCTGCGCATCGTCCGGGTGCTCGATGCGGATGGCGAGGAAGCCGTCCTTGCGGCTGCGCTCGCTGACGTGCCGGGCGCCGCTGCGCAGGTTGGCTTCGGTCAGCACGCTGGCGGCGATGCGCCGCAGCGCTGCGTCGTCGTCCTCGGGTACCAGCGCGCGCCAGCGCGCGTAGCCGTCGCGGCGCAGCGCCTTGATCTTGGCCGGGGTGACGCGCAGCCGCGCGGCGACGGCGGCGTTGGATTCGTCGCGGGCGACCGCGCCGTCGCGTTCCAGCAGGACGAAGATCAGCAGTTCCAGGTCGCGCTTGGTCAGCGACTGGAAGCCCTGCAGCAGGGTCAGGCGCAGGAATTCGTTGCCGAACGCGGCGGGGTCCTTGAGTTTGATGGGCGACATGGCGTTCTCCTCGTCAGCAGGGCATCTTGCCCGGTCCGCGTGTCACCGGCCGAGACCGGCGCGACCAGTCTCCCGGCCAGGCGCGGCCACGCGGAAGGCCTCGATCGCGCCGCGGTCCTGCAGGGTGACATAGACCGTGCGCCCGTCCGCGCCACCGAAGGCCACGTTGGTGGGCTTGCGCCCCTTCAGCGGCACTTCGCGCAGCAGTCGTCCCTGCGGCGACACCACCGCCACGACGCCTGCGTCGTAACGGGCGATGTACAGGTTGCCCTCGACGTCCGCGCGCATGCCGTCCAGGCCAAGCTCGTCGAAGGCGATCAGCAGGCGCTTGCGCGACAGGCTGCCGTCCGCGGCGCGCTCGTAGGCCCAGACGCGGCGCTGCACGCTTTCGTTGACATAGAGCCGCCTGCCATCGGGACTCACTTCGATGCCGTTGGTGGTGCCCATGCCGGTTTCCAGCAGATGCGGCGTGCCGCCGGCGTCGATGCGCCAGAGCTGGCCGCTGCCATTGGCCCAGTCGGGGTCGCTGGCGTAGAGCGTGCCGTCCGGCGCCAGCGCGATGTCGTTGGGCTGGTGGGCGCCGGGAAGGTGGGCGAACACCTGCGCGTCGCGTTGCCCCGGCGCGATGCGCAGGATGTTGTGGCCAGTGTAGTCGGCGATGAACATGCCGCCGTCCGCGCCGAAACGGATGCCGTTGCTGGTGCTGCCTTCGGGCAGCGTCGCGAACAGTTCCGCGCTGCCGTTGCCGGCGGCGTCGAATGCCACCCGGCCGATGGTGCCGTCGCGGCCGAAACTCACCGCGTACAGCGCGCCGTCCGGGCCGACGGCGGGGCCTTCGATGCTGGCGGTGAACATGCCATCCGGGACCACGTCGCGTGCGACGTACAGGGGTTCGGCGGCGAAGGCGCTGGCGGCAACAATCGTGATGGCGGACAGCAGGGCGATGCGCAGTGCTCGTAGCGGCGGCATCCGGATTCCTCGTCGTGTACGGACCGGGACAGACTACCGCCTCAGCCGGGCGTGGCGAACACCGTGATCTCTTCGCGGTCGTGGTAAAGCTGTTTCGCGCGAATCGCCAGCGGCTTGCCGGCCTGTTCCGCGAACAGATCCAGGCACAGCCGGGTTTCGTCCCAGCGCTTCTTCATCGGCAGCTTCAGGTTGAAGATCGCGTACCGGCACCAGCCTTCGCGGAACCACGTGGCCATGCGCTCGGCCACGCGGCGCGGCTGTTCGACCATGTCGCAGACCATCCAGTCCAGCGGACGCGGCGGCTGCCAGTGGAAGCCGTCGGCGCGCAGGTGGTCGACCAGGCCGGTCGCCATCACGTGATCGCGCAACGGGCCATTGTCGATGGCGGTGACGCGCAGGTGATGACGGGTCAGCACCCAGGTCCAGCCGCCCGGCGCGGCGCCGAGATCGGCGGCGGTCATGCCGGGTTTCAACAATTTTTCGCGATCATCCGCATCGAGCAGCGCCAGCAGCGCTTCCTCCAGCTTCAACGCGGAACGCGACGGCGCATCGTTCAGCAGCTTCAGGCGCGGGATGCCCAGCATCCAGGGCGCGCTGTCGCGTACGTCGCTGCGGGCGAGGAACAGGTGGTCGCCTTGCACGAAGACCACGTGCAGCCGGGGCAGGCGCGGGTCATCCCTGTCGGTCAGGAAGCCCTGCTTGCGCAGGGCCGGGCGCAGCGCGTTGCCGAAACTGCGCGCTAGCCCGGCCAGCGGTTTGGCGGTGTCCGAATCCGGGTGTTCCACCCACAGCTCGCCGTAGCGCCCGGCGCCGGCCAGCGCGGCGAGGATCGGGGTGATGCGGTCCTTCGGGTCGATGCCGCGCAGCTCGGCGAGCACCGCGAGCTTCTGCCGGGCGAACACCAGTTCGCGCCAGGGCAATGCGGCGGACAAGCGCGGGTCGTCGCTCGCGAACACCACGTAGCCGTCGTTGCGCGTGGCCTTGGCGTAACCGGCGCTGCCGGCCCGCGCGGCGCGTTCGCCCAGCTCGGCGGCGAGTTCGGGTTCGAAGCCCTGGCGGCAGTAGCAGAGCAGGCCTGCCTGTTCCATCAGGTATGTTCCATCAGTAGCGCGCGCCATCCGTTTCGCCGTACGCCCGCAGCGCCGCGCGCGCCGCATCGCGGTGCAGGTCGCGCACGACCTCGATGCCGCGCCGGTTCAGTTCGCCGAGCCAGTCCGCCGGCAGCGGGCCTTCGTCGAATTCGGTCAGTTCCATCACGTCCTCGGCGCGCGCGCCGATCAGCAGGCGGTCGATGCCGGCCCACACCGTCGCGCCGTAGCACTGGCAGCACGGCTGCGACGAGGTGGCCAGGGTCACCGGGCCGTCGAACACCGCGTTGATGCGGAAGGTCTGCAGGCGCTGCTGCGCCAGCATGTAGGCCATGTTCTCGGCGTGCGCCAGCGAGGTGTTCATCGGCACCACGCGGTTGACGCCGATGGAGACGATGCGGTGGTCGGGCGAGAACACGACCGCGCCGAACGGGCCGCCGCTGCCATGCTCGACGTTCCGGCGCGACAATTCGATGGCCAGCGCGACCTTGTCGTCGTCGCCGGCATACGTCGCCGAATGATCGACGAGCTCGTGGACCCAGGCGGGCAGGGTGAGGTGGACTTGCGCGTAAAGCATTATTTCACCGGGTTGGAAGAGGCACGGGGCCATCGACGCGGATCGCACCGCTGCCGGCGGATTCGCACTGTCCGTTGCGGCACTGGCAGGAAGCGATGGAAGGGAAGCCGCAGACGCCGACCCTGCCCTGCGCCCGGCATTGTGCCTGCACGCCGGCCGGATCGGTCGGGCTGTCCTTGTTGACGCAGGCCGGGTAGTAGCCGCAGCAGTTGCCCACGTTCTTCACCGTGCAGTCGGTGTCCGACTTGCAGCTCTTGTCGAGGACGACGGCGCCGGATTTCACAAGCGTCGGCTGCGCCGTACTCCCGGCTGCGCTTTCCGAAGCGCGATCGGGGGCGTGATCGGGCGTCGCACAAGCGACGAGCAGGCCGATGGCGAACGTGACGAGGAGCGACCGCGGCTTGTGCATGGCGATCCCGGAGCGTGCGGCGACGCGATGGATTCTAAGTCATCCGGGCAAGGAACGATCCGGGTCGGTTTTTGCAGAGCCGAGCACGCTCGGCTCTGCAAGGTCGGAGCGACGGTCGTCAGCCCTTCGTCGTCCAGGTGTCGCGCAGGGTCACGCTGCGGTTGAACACCGGCCTGTCGGCGCGGTGGTCGTAGCGGTCGGCGACGAAGTAGCCGACGCGCTCGAACTGGAAGCCCTGTTCCGGCGCGGCCCCGGCCGCCGCCGGCTCCACGTAGCCGGTGACGACCTTGCGCGAATCGGGGTTGAGGTAATCGACGTAGGTCTTGCCGTCGCCGTTCTCGCCGTCCGGGTCCGGCACGGTGAACAGCCGGTCGTACAAACGAATCTCGGCGGGCACTGCGCGTTTCGCGCCGACCCAGTGGATCGTGCCCTTGACCTTGCGATTGGCGCCTTCCATGCCCGGACGCGATTCCGGATCCAGCGTGCAGCGCAGTTCGGTCACGTTGCCGTCCGCGTCCTTCACCGCTTCGTCGCAGCGCACGATGCCGGCGCCGCGCAGTCGAACTTCGCCACCGATAGTCAGGCGCTTGAAGCCCGGCGGCGGCGTTTCGGCGAAGTCCTCGCGCTCGATCCACAGCTCGCGCGAGAACGGAATGCGGCGCTCGCCCTGCGTCGCGTCCTTCGGGTGGTTGGCGAACGCCAGCGATTCCTCGTGGCCTTCGGGCAGGTTGGCCAGCACGACCTTCAGCGGGTCGATCACCGCCATCCGCCGCTGCGCGTGCGCGTCCAGGTCGTCGCGCAGCGCGCCTTCCAGGATCGAGATGTCCAGCAGCGAGTTCTGCTTGCTGACACCGACCCGGTCCACCATCAGGCGCAGCGCGCTGGGCGTGTAGCCGCGGCGGCGGATGCCCTGCAGGGTCGGCATGCGCGGATCGTCCCAGCCATCGACGCGGCCGGATTCCACCAGCTGCAGCAGCTTGCGCTTGCTCATCACCAGCCAGTTGAAATTCAGGCGCGAGAACTCGATCTGGCGCGGCTTGGCGGCCTCGAACGGCAGGCCCTTGTCGGTAAGCGGCTTCAGCAGTTCCGGCGAATGCGCCAGGTCCACCCTGTCCACGCACCAGTCGTACAGCGGGCGGTGGTCCTCGAACTCCAGCGTGCACAGCGAATGGGTGATGCCCTCGACCGCGTCGCTGAGCGAATGCGCGTAGTCGTACATCGGATAGATCGGCCAGGCGTCGCCGGTGTTCTGGTGCTCGACGTGCTTGATCCGGTACAGCGCGGGATCGCGCAGGTTGATGTTGCCGCTGGCCATGTCGATCTTCGCGCGCAGGGTGCGCGCGCCGTCGGCGAACTCGCCCGCGCGCATGCGCCGGAACAGGTCGAGGTTTTCCTCCACGGAGCGTTCGCGGTACGGCGAGTCGCGGCCCGGCTCGGTCAGCGTGCCGCGGTATTCGCGCACTTCCTCGGCGCTGAGGTCGCAGACGAAGGCGTCGCCCTGCCGGATCAGCTTCTCGGCGGCCAGGTACAGCACTTCGAAATAATCGGAGGCGTGGCGCAGCGAACGCCAGTCGAAGCCCAGCCAGCGCACGTCGTCCTGGATCGCCGCGACGTATTCCGGGTCTTCCCTGGCCGGATTGGTGTCGTCCAGGCGCAGGTTGCAGCCGCCGCCGAACTCCTCGGCGATGCCGAAGTCCAGGCAGATGGCTTTGGCGTGGCCGATGTGCAGGTGGCCGTTCGGCTCGGGCGGGAAGCGGGTGCGGATGGTCGAATGCCTGCCGGCGGCCAGGTCGTCGCGGACGATCTGGCGGATGAAGTCTTTCTTCTCCGGCGTGGCGTCGGCGGGGGCGGGGGCGGGGGTGTCGGTCATGCGGGAAGGCGCTGCGGCGGCAAAAACGCAAGTTTACCCGCCCGCGATGCCGGGCGGCCTATGCTGTGCGCTTTCCGCACGGAAATCCCCGCATGAGCCGCCCGGTCCTGGTCATCGGCAACAAGAACTATTCGTCGTGGTCGCTGCGTCCGTGGCTGCTGCTGCGGCATTTCGGCGTGGATTTCGACGAAATCCGCCTGCCGCTGGACACGCCGGAATTCCAGGCCCGGGTGCGGCAGTATTCGCCGACCGCGCGGGTCCCGGCGCTGCGCGATGGCGAACTGTCGCTGTGGGATTCGCTGGCGATCTGCGAATACGCCAACGAGCGCTGGCTGGACGGGCGCGGCTGGCCGCGTGGCCGGGCCGCGCGGGCGCTGGCACGGGCCGCGGCGGCGGAGATGCATTCGGGCTTCACCGGCCTGCGCAGCCAGCTGCCGATGAACAGCCGGCGCCGGCCGGACGGCTACCGTTGGGACGCTGCGGCGCAGCACGACATCGACCGGGTTCAGGCCCTGTGGAGCGAACTGCGCGAACGCTTCGGCGCGGGCGGCGACTTCCTGTGCGGCGATTTCGGCATCGTCGAT
>JBDHQQ010000202.1:0-3968 GCA_039807145.1 Pseudoxanthomonas sp.
GCGGCGGCCTCGGTGCGGACATTCTGGGCGCTGGGGCTGGACTGGCAGGCGGCCAGCACGGCGACGGTGAGCAGGGTCAGGCAGAAGGCAGGACGGCGTTGCATGGCGGATCTCCCGTGGTGGACGGGAGGTTCAACGCGCCGGGCCGGGCAGTGGGGTTAACGGGGAATGACGCGGACTATTCCTTGCCTTCGACCCGCAGCTTCAACGCACCGTCGGACAGGCGCGCGTGCAGCGCGTCGCCGCTTTCGACCTGCGCGACCGAACGGACCACCGTGCCAGCGGGCGTGGCCAGCACCGCGTAGCCGCGGGCCACGGTCGCCAGCGGGCTGACCGCTTCCAGCGAGCGCGCCAGGCCGCGCAGCTTCAACGTTTCCCGCTGCAACTGGCGCACGACCGCAGCCTGCGGGCGCGGGCCGAGGGCGAGCAGGCGTTCGCGCAGCACCGCGAGTCGGCGCTGGGGCTGGGTCGCGCGCAGCACTGCGGCGGCGTGGCGCAGGCGCGAATGTTGCCGGTCGAGCAAGCCCAGCCATGTCGCCTCAAGCCGCCGCCGCGCTTCTTCCTGCCGGCGTTGCAGCATCGACAGGCGCGCTTGCGGGCGCAAGGCCTGCAGGCGCAGCGAGGCGCGGTCGGCGCGCTGCATCGTAGCCCGCAGGCGATGCGCCTGCAGCATCGACAGGCGGCGTTGCAATGCCTGTAGTCGCGCAGACAGGTCGCGGCGATCGGGTACCAGCAATTCGGCAGCAGCCGACGGCGTCGGTGCGCGCAGATCGGCGGCGAAGTCGGCGAGGGTGAAGTCGGTCTCGTGGCCGATGGCCGATACCACCGGCACCGGCGACGCGGCGATGGCGCGCGCCAGGGCTTCGTCGTTGAACGCCCACAGGTCTTCCAGCGAGCCGCCGCCGCGCGCCAGCAGCACCACGTCGTAGCGCCCGCTGGCGCCGGCGCGACGCAGCAGCGCGGCGATCTGCGCCGCAGCGCCTTCGCCCTGCACCAGGCTGGGCAGCACGTCGACCTCGAGCAGCGGGAAGCGCCGGCCCAGCACGCTGAGCACGTCGCGCACCGCCGCGCCGGTCGGCGAGGTGATCACGGCCAGACGGCGCACGTGGGCGGGCAGGGCGCGCTTGCGCTCCGCATCGAACAGGCCTTCGGCGGCCAGTCGGTTCTTCAGTTCCTCGAACGCGCGACGCAAGGCGCCTTCGCCGGCTTCCTCCAGCGCGTCCAGCACCAGCTGGTAGTCGCCGCGCGCCTCGTACAGGGTCAGCCGGCCGCGCGCCAGCACGCGCAGGCCTTCGCGCGGCTGGAATTTCAGCCAGGTGCTCTTCGGCTTGAACATCGCGCAGCGCACCTGCGCGCGCGCATCCTTCAAGGTGAAGTACAAATGCCCGGACGCGGGCCGGGTCACGTTGCCCAGTTCGCCCTCGACCCAGACCAGCGGGAATGCGTCTTCCAGCAGGTTGCGCGCCAGCGTGTTGAGCTGGCTGGGGGTGAGGATGTCGCGGTCGGGCGAATTCATCGCCGCAGGTTAGCGCCGGCGGCGGCGCAAGTCATGCGTCGGCCGGCCGCCAGGCGATGGCGAGGGCTTCGCCGCGGTTCATCCGCTGCAGGTGTTCGGCGACCACGTCCTGCATGCGGGCCAGCCGCTCGGCGTCGGCGGCCTCGACGCGGACGTGCAGCGCATCGTCGTCGGCGTCGAGCAGCGCCAGCGTGTCCGCGTCGAACGGTACGCGGCCATGGCGGTCGTCGAACACGACCTCGAACTTGTGCGCCCAGTGCGTGCACAGCCGCTTGATCAGGCGGGCGGCGTCGGGCGTGGCGATATCGGAAACGGAAGCGGGCATGGAAATACCGAAGATGGGTCCACAGCCATGATGCGCCAGGCTGCTAGCGTGGGCGCGGCGGGTGCCGGAACGGATCGTTGCGCCGATCCGGTCATCGAATGGGCGCAACACTATCCGCAGCGACAACGCCGACTAGAATGCGCGAATGAACGACGCCGCCATTCCGCGCCGGAGGCTCGCCGAAGCCGGCGCCGTGCCTCGCCCGTTGCCGTTGCCAGGCATCGCCGCATCCGTCGCAAGGCGCCTGCTGTGCTTGGCCGTCTACCTGTCCATCGTTCCGATGGCCGCATCGGCCGCCACGCTGCCGCGCGCAACGCCCGAGCAGGCCGGCTTTTCGTCGGAAGGGCTGGCGAAGGTGGACGCCCTGATCGAGGCATCGGTGGCCGACGGTTTCCCCGGCGCGGTGCTGGCGATCGTGCGCGACGGCAAGCTGGTGAAGCTGAAGGCTTATGGCTACGCCCGCCGTTACGACGAACACGGCCTGGTGCGCGATCCGCCGCCGATGCGGGTCGACACGCTGTTCGACCTGGCGTCGAACACCAAGATGTACGCCACCACGTTCGCGCTGCAGCGGCTGGTGGACGAAGGCAAGATCGACCTGGACGCGCCGGTGCAGCGCTACCTGCCGGCGTTCGTGGACGGTCCGGACGACCCGCTGCCCGGCAAGGCGCAGGTCACCGTCGCCGACCTGCTGCGTCACAGCGGCGGCCTGGCGGCCGATGTGCGCTATTTCGACCGCGCCAAGGCGGGGCCGCTGTTCTCGCAGGACCGCGCGACCACCTACGCCAGGCTGATGCGGACGCCGCTGGCGTACCCGCCGGGCAGCCGCAACCAGTACAGCGACCTGGGCTTCATGCTGCTGGGACGCTTGGTCGAACAGGTCGCGGGCATGCCGCTGGAAACCTACGTCGAACGCACGTTCTACGCACCGCTGGGGTTGCGGCACACGCTGTACGCGCCGCTGCGCGGCAACCGGCGGCTGGGGCGTTTTTCTCCCTCGCAGTGCGCGGCCACCGAAACCCGGGGCAACACCCGCGACGGCACGCTGCAGTTCGAGAACGTGCGCACGCACACCGTGCAGTGCGAGGTGCACGACGAGAAGGCGTTCTATTCATTGGAACAGGTCGGCGGCCACGCCGGGCTGTTCTCGACCGCCGAAGACGTTGCCGTGCTGCAGCAGGTGATGCTGGGCGGCGGACGTCGGGGCAGCCGGGTCTTCTTCGGGCCGGAAACGATTGCCCGGTTCACCGCGTCGGCGGGGCCGGACCCGTCCTACGGCCTGGGCTGGCGGCTCAATCGCGGTGACGACCCCGCGACGTTCTTCGGTCGCTACGCCTCGCCGCAGGCTTACGGACACACCGGCTGGACGGGTACGGTGACCCTGATCGACCCGGCCCGGCGGCTGGGCATCGTGCTGCTGACCAACAAGAAGAACACGCCGGTGGTGGACCCGGCGAAGGATGCCAACCGTTTCCTGGGCGATACCTTCCCGATTTCGAACTATCGGGCGGTGATCGAACGGATCTACCTGGCGATGCGCGACCGCGACGACGCGGCGGCGCCTGCGCCGTAGCCGCTACCCGGGTAGAGCGGGGCTTGCCCCGCTGCCTTTCGATCCGCCGCAAAGAGGCAAAAGCAGCGGGGCAAGCCCCGCTCTACAATAGGCGGATGAACGCCGTCGCCTTCCCGTGCCAGATGCCCACCGAAGCCGGCCCCGCGCCGCGCCGCGTCACCCATGCGGTGGACATCGGCGGGGTCGCGGTCGGCGGCGGCTGTCCGGTGGTGGTGCAGTCGATGACCAACACCGATACCGCCGACGTCGCCGGCAGCGTGAAGCAGGTGGCGGACCTGTGGCGCGCCGGTTCGGAACTGGTGCGGCTGACCGTCAACAACCCCGAGTCGGCCGCGGCCATCCCGCGCATCCGCGACAAGTTGGAAATGATGGGCGTGGCGGTGCCGCTGATCGGCGACTTCCACTACAACGGCCACCAGTTGCTGGCGAACGAACCGGCCTGCGCCGAGGCGCTGGCCAAGTACCGGATCAACCCGGGCAACGTCGGCTTCGGCAAGAAGAAGGACACCCAGTTCGCGCAGTTGATCGAATTCGCGATCCGCTACGGCAAGCCG
>JBDHQQ010000203.1:0-3946 GCA_039807145.1 Pseudoxanthomonas sp.
TGGACAAGCTGCGCCTGAACGACGCCGCGCTGCGCTTCGAGCCGGAAAGCTCCGAGGCGATGGGCTTCGGCTTCCGCTGCGGCTTCCTCGGCATGCTGCACATGGAGATCGTGCAGGAGCGGCTGGAGCGCGAATACGACCTGGACCTGATCAGCACCGCGCCCACGGTGGTGTACGAAGTCCTGAAGACCGACGGCACGGTCGTTTCGCTGGACAACCCGGCCAAGCTGCCGCAGTCCAACCTGGTCGACGAGATCCGCGAGCCGATCATCCGGGCCAACATCCTGACGCCCGAGGCCTACATCGGCAACATCATCACCCTGTGCGAGGAAAAGCGCGGCAGCCAGATCGGCATCACCTACATGGGCAGCCAGGTGCAGATCGCCTACGAGCTGCCGATGGCCGAAGTGGTGCTGGATTTCTTCGACAAGCTGAAGTCGGTCAGCCGCGGCTACGCTTCGCTGGACTACCACTTCCTGCGTTTCCAGCCTGGCCCGTTCGTGCGCCTCGACACGTTGATCAACGGCGACAAGGTCGATGCGCTGTCGCTGATCGTGCACCGCAGCCATGCCGATCGCCGCGGCCGCGAGCTGTGCGAGAAGATGAAGGACCTGATCCCGCGGCAGATGTTCGACGTGGCCATCCAGGCGGCGATCGGCGCGCAGATCATCGCCCGCAGCACGGTCAAGGCGATGCGCAAGAACGTGCTGGCCAAGTGCTATGGTGGCGACATCACCCGCAAGAAGAAGCTGCTGGAAAAACAGAAGGAAGGCAAGAAGCGCATGAAGCAGGTGGGCCGGGTGGAAATCCCGCAGGAGGCCTTCCTCGCCGTGCTGCAGGTGGACGGCAAGTAGTTTTTTCCTTCTCCTTTCGGGAGAAGGTGGCGCGAAGCGCCGGATGAGGGTGCGGCGAAGCGGTGGAAAAATGACTGCCAGGATGCTGTAGCGTTCATGGCAGTTCGGGTTCCACCGTTTCGCCGCACCCTCACCCCATCCCCTCTCCCGATGGGAGAGGGGCCATCAACGGAGTATCTATGGTCTGGTTCGAAACAATCCTCGTCGTGGTCACGCTGTTCACTGGCGCGGTCTGGCTGCTGGACAAGTTGTTCTTCGCCAAGCGCCGCGCGGCGAAGGGCGGGCTGCTGGACGAGGAGCCGGTGGTCGTCGACTACTCGCGCGCGTTCTTCCCGGTGCTGGCCCTGGTGCTGGTGCTGCGCAGCTTCATCGCCGAGCCGTACAAGATCCCGTCGGCGTCGATGTACCCGAACCTGCACATCGGCGATTTCATCCTGGTCAACAAGTTCGCCTACGGCCTGCGCCTGCCGATCAACAACCGCAAGGTCGTTCCGGTCGGCGAACCCGCCCGCGGCGACGTGGTGGTGTTCCACTATCCGGGCTACCTGTGCCGGATCGATGGCCAGGAAGTGCGCAGCCAGACCGGCGACTGCTCGATGCCCATCCCGGTGAACAACGAGAACTGGATCAAGCGGGTGATCGGCCTGCCCGGCGACCGCATCGGCTTCGACGGCGGCGCCCTGACGATCAACGGCCAGCGCGTGGTCTACACCCCGCTGGGGGTCTACGAGAACCCGAAATCCGGGGTGCCCGGGGCGCAGCTGCTGGAGGAGCGCCTGCCGGGCCGCACCCACTGGCTGCTGGAAAGCCAGGACCACGTGCTGCCGCCGGGCGAATGGGTGGTGCCGGCGGGGCAGTATTTCGTCATGGGCGACAATCGTGATAATAGCGAGGACGGCCGTTTCTGGGGGTTCCTGCCCGAGAAGGATCTGCGCGGCAAGGCCTTCCTGATCTGGCTCAATTGTTCCAACTGGTTCTGCAAGGACGGTTTCGATCCGTCGCGGATCGGCACCAAGATCAATTGAACGCACCGCAACCTGGGGGATTGGCAATGAAAAGCAAGCAAACCGGCATGACCCTGCTGGGGTTCATCATCGTCCTGGCCGTCGCGGGCGTCTTCGCCTACGTGGGCATGAAGCTGGTGCCGATGTACACCGAGTTCTTCTCGGTCAAGACGGCGATGAAGGATCTCGCGAACGATCCCGGCATCGGCAACCAGGACCCGGCCAAGATCCGCGACCTGTTCTTCCGCAAGCTGTACGTCAGCTATTCCGACGACAACATCAAGCAGGAAAACGTCAAGCTGACCCGCCAAGGCGCCGGCTGGCTGATGGAAGTGAACTACGAAGTGCGCAAGCCGCTGATCGCCAACCTGGACGTGGTCGCCCGTTTCAATCGCAGCGAGCAGCTGTCGCGCCCGTCCATGGGCGACTGAATCGTGGGCGACCGCCTGCGCCATCGCTTCGCCAGCCCCGAACTGCTGGCGCAGGCGCTGACCCACCGCAGCGCGGGCGCGCCGCACAACGAAAGGCTGGAGTTCCTCGGCGACGGCGTGGTCAACCTGCTGGTCGCCGAGGCGCTGTACCTGCGCTGGCCCAAGGCCGACGAGGGCGCGTTGACTCGCGCGCGCGCCGAGCTGGTGCGCGAGGCGGCGCTGGCCGCCATCGCCCGCGAACTGCAGCTGGGCGAACGCCTGACCCTCGGCCCCGGCGAGATGAAGTCCGGCGGCCATCGCCGCGATTCGATCCTTGCCGACGCACTGGAAGCGGTGGTCGCGGCGATCTACCTCGACGCCGGTTTCGAAGCCTGCCGCGATGCGGTGCTGCCGTGGTTCGAGGCGCCGCTGGCCGCGCTGCCGGTCGGCAAGCCGGAAAAGGACGCCAAGACCCGGCTGCAGGAGTGGCTGCAGGCGAGGCAGAAACCGCTGCCCGCCTACGAACTGGTCGAAGAAAGCGGCGAGGAGCACGCCAGGCTGTTCCGGGTGCGCTGCGCCACGACCGAGCCGCCGCTGTCGGCCGAAGGCGAAGGCAGTTCGCGTCGCAACGCGGAGCAGGCCGCTGCCGCGGCGATGATGCAGCTGCTGGCTGACCAGAAGTAAGGGGTAGCAGCAGCGAGCCGGGGCGACAGTCTTTCCCTTGCTTCTCCCTCCGCTGCGTCCACTTGCCTCCATGGGCCTACAATCCACGCATGGCATCCTCCACTTCACCCCATCGCGCCGGCAGCGTCGCCGTCATCGGCCGCCCCAACGTCGGCAAATCGACCCTGACCAACGCGCTGGTCGGGGCCAAGATCAGCATCGTTTCCAACCGCCCGCAGACCACCCGGCACCGCTTGCTCGGCATCGCCACGTTTCCCGAAGGGCAGATCGCCCTGGTCGATACGCCGGGCCTGCACAAGCAGCAGAAGACCGCGATGAACCGGGTGATGAACCGCGCGGCGCGCGGCGCGCTGGAGGGCGTCGATGCCGGCCTGCTGGTAGTCGAGGCCGGGCGCTGGGACGAGGAGGACACGCTGGCGTTCAACGTGCTGTCCGACGCCGGCGTGCCGGTGGTGCTGGCGGTCAACAAGGTCGACCGGCTGAAGGACAAGGCCGCGCTGCTGCCGTTCCTGGCCCAGGTCAGCGAAGGCCGCAGCTTCGCCGCGGTCCACCCGGTTTCGGCGCTGAAGCGCAACGGACTGGACGCTTTGGTCAAGGATCTGCTGAAGGTGCTGCCGGAAGCGCCGCCGATGTTCGGCGAGGACGAGATCACCGACCGCAGCGAGCGTTTCCTCGCCGGCGAACTGGTGCGTGAGCAACTCATGCGCCAGCTCGGTGCCGAACTGCCGTACGCGACCACGGTGGAGATCGAGCGCTTCGCAGAAGACACCGATTCGAAGCAGGGCGAACTGCTGCGCATCGGCGCGGTGATCTGGGTCGAGCGCGATAGCCAGAAAGCCATCGTCATCGGCAAGGCCGGCACGCGGTTGAAGGAAATCGGCGCCAAGGCGCGCCTGCAGATGGAGCGGCTCTTCGGGCGCAAGGTGTTCCTGGAAACCTGGGTGCGCGTGCGCGAAGGCTGGTCGGACGACGAAGCGGCGCTGAAGGCGTTCGG
>JBDHQQ010000204.1:0-3936 GCA_039807145.1 Pseudoxanthomonas sp.
TCCGGCGGGAACAGGTCCACGCGCGTGGCCAGTACCTGCCCCAGCTTGACGAAGGTCGGGCCGAGTTCCTCCATCGCCCGCCGCACCCGCACCGGCGCGGACATCTGCAGCATCTGCCCGGAATCGTTCCAGTGCAGCAGGCGCCCGGCGCGCTGCAGGACGTCGGCCAGGCCGACGCGGCGGACCACGTCGCCGAAGCCATAACGGATCAGGACCGCGGCGATCTCCTGCAGCCGCCCCAGGTCGCGCACGGTGCCCAGCGCCTCCCACATCAGCCGCGCCCTCCACAGGGGAGCCGCCGGCCAGCCATCACAGCAGGGCCTCCAGCCCCTCCAGCGCGCGCGCCACGGTCTGCCGCCGCACCGCCTCGCGGTCGCCGTCGAAGTGGAAGCGCTCGGCATGGGTGTAACCGCCACGCCGCTTCCAGCCGATCCATACCGTGCCGACCGGCTTGTCGGCGCTGCCGCCGCCGGGCCCGGCGATGCCGGTGACGGCCACGGCGACGCTGGCGCCGGAATGCACCAGCGCACCCGAAACCATCTCGATCACCGTCTCGCGGCTCACCGCGCCCTGGCTTTCCAGCGTCTGCGGACGCACGCCCAGCAGCGCCTGCTTGGCTTCGTAGCTGTAGGCCACCATGCCGCTGTCGAACCAGTCCGAGGAGCCGGCCACGCCGGTCATGGCCTTGGCGATCCAGCCGCCGGTGCAGCTCTCGGCGGTGACCACGCGGTCGCGCGCGGCGCGCAGGCGCTCGCCGATGCGGGCGGCGAGGCGCTCCAGTTCCAGATCGTCGGGCGTGGTGGCCATGTCGTCGCCTGCGTAAAGGGTTGCCCCGTTGTAACGAAAAACCCGCGGCGGCGAAACCGCCGCCGTGCGCCCGCCGCGTTCAGCGGTCGCAGCCTTCCAGCTTCAGCGCCTGCCCGGGCTTGATCGCATAGGCCGGGGCGCGCAGCCCGTTGGCGCGCGCCAGCGCCGGCAGCTCGCACTGGAAGCGCGCGGCGATGCGGCCCAGGGTGTCGCCCTTGGCGACCTTGTAACTGCGCGCGGCCGGCCGCCGCGCCGGGCGTGCCGGGGCGACCGGCGCGGTGGCGGCAGGCGCGGCCGCCTGCATCGCCTGCACGTCGCCCACCGCCACGTTGCCGGTGTAGCTGGCGGCCTGCGGCCGCTTGATCGCGGCATTCACGTCGGCGGTGATCAATGCCCGCGCCAGGTCCGCGCGCGGCCCGTTCACGCAATGCCGGTTGTACAGCCCGGCGATGCGGGTGGTGGCATTGATGGTGGTGCCGGCGGGAATCCAGCCATCGGCCTCGTAGCGCGGGTTGAGGTTGCGCAGCACGCGCATGTAGCCGTCGCGGGTACCGGCGCTGCCAAGGCAGATCGTCAGTTCGTAGATCGTGGTGGACCTGGCCAGGCGGATCGTCGCCGGCTGCGCGTTGACCTTGGGGAACTCGACGCCGTACTGCTGCGGGTGCAGGAAGATCCACGCCGCGGCGATCACCATCGGCACGTAGTCCTTGGTCTCGCCCGGGAACTGGTTGTAGATCGAATCGGTCCAGAAGCCCTGCCCGCCGCCCTGGTTGAACACCCGCTGCGCGCGGCCCTCGCCGCCGTTGTAGGCAGCCAGCGCCAGCTCGATGTTGCGGTTGAGCTGGCCCATGCGCTCGTTCATGTAGGAGGCGCTGGCCTCGGCGGCGCTACGCGCGTCGAACCGGGTATCGAAACCGCTGCCGTCCGGGCCGAGGCCGAAGCGGCGGCCGGTGGCCGGCATGAACTGCATCAGCCCCGCCGCGCCGGCGCGCGAGGAGGCGTGCACGCGGCCGTTGGACTCCTTGGCCATGATGCCGAACAGCAGCGCCTCGGGCAGGCCGCGCTTTTCCCACTCCGGCCACATCACCGCGCGCAGGTTCATGTAGTTCTCGTAGCTGGTCAGCAGCGCCGGGCGCATGTCGGTCAGCCAGCGGCGGATGCCGGCCTGGATGGCCGGGTTGTATTCGACCATCTCATCGAAGGCGTGGCGGTGGTCGTTGAGCAGTGCCGCCGCGCGCGCGGCCTCGGGCACGTCGGCGACCAGCGGACCGACGTGGTCGGGATCGGCCTCGAGCGTATCGCCGGCTTCGTCGGCGCTGTCGCCGGCGCTGTCGTCGGCCTGCTTCTTCAGCAGCCGCTTGTAGGTGGACAGCAGGTTGCCCACCTGGCAGCCCTTCTGGCCGATGCAGGCATTGATCACGTCCTCCATGTCCTCCAGCGCGGCGTTGCCCTCGGCGGTGCCCTTGGGGTCGGCGTTGGCAACCAGCAGCAGGGCGTCCGCATAACGCTTTTCAGCCGCGGCCATGCGCTGTTCGATCGCCTCGACCCGGGCCTTGTCGCGGGCGGACACACGCTGCGCGTGCGCGGTGGGAATGGCGATCAGCAGCGAGGCGGCGACCAGCAGCGAGCAACGACGGACGGACGGAACGGAAGCGGGCATCAGCGGCTTTACGGGCGGAAAGGCTGGCAGGGTAGCCGCCGGCCTCGCTGCCCGGCAACCGGAACGGCCAGGCGATACAGTCGGCAGCTAGAATCACCCCCACGAACACCCGGGAGCACTGCATGGACCCCATCCTGATCGGCAAGGGCATCACCGACGACATCGCCGTCACCCTGCTTCCGCGCTTCGGCAACCGCCATGGCCTGGTGGCCGGCGCCACCGGCACCGGCAAGACAGTGACGCTGATGACCCTGGCCGAGGGCTTCTCGCGGCTGGGCGTGCCGGTGTTCCTGGCCGACGTGAAGGGCGACGTGGCCGGCCTGGCCGTGCCCGGCGACGGCGGCGAGAAGCTGGCCCAGCGCGCCGCCGACATCGGCGTGGCCGGCTACGCCCCGGCCGCCAGCCCGGTGGTGTTCTGGGACCTGTACGGCCAGCTCGGCCACCCGGTGCGGACCACGGTCAGCGAGATGGGCCCGACCCTGCTGGCGCGCATCCTGGAGCTCAACGACACCCAGGCCGGGGTGCTCGACATCGTGTTCAAGCTGGCCGACGACCGCGGCCTGCTGCTGCTCGACCTGGACGACCTGCGCGCCCTGCTCAACCTGGTGGCCGAGGAGCGCAAGGACGTGTCCACCGAGTACGGGCTGGTCAGCGCGCAGTCGGTGGCGGCGATCCAGCGTGCGCTGCTGCGCCTGTCGCAGGACGGCGGCGAAGGGTTCTTCGGCGAACCGGCGCTGGAACTGGCCGACATCATGCGCGTCAACCACGACGGCCGCGGCGTGATCGGCATCCTCGCCGCGGCGCAGCTGATCCTCAAGCCGCGCCTGTATTCGACCTTCCTGCTGTGGCTGCTGTCCGAGCTGTTCGAGAAACTGCCGGAAGTGGGCGACCTGGAGAAGCCGAAGCTGGTCTTCATCTTCGACGAGGCGCACCTGCTGTTCGACGATGCCCCGCCCGCCCTGGTGCAGCGCATCGAGCAGGTGGTGCGGCTGATCCGCTCCAAGGGCGTGGGCGTGTATTTCTGCTCGCAGTTCCCCGATGACGTGCCGGCCAACATCCTTGGCCAGCTCGGCAACCGCGTGCAGCACGCGCTGCGCGCCTTCACTCCGCGCGACCAGAAGGCGGTCAAGACCGCGGCCGAGACCTTCGTCCCGAACCCGAAGCTGGACGTGGTCGCCACGCTGTCGCAGCTGGGCACCGGCGAGGCGCTGGTGTCCACCCTGCAGGACAAGGGGGTGCCCGCGCCCGTGCAGAAGACGCTGGTGGCGCCGCCGCGCTGCCGCATGGGCGCGATCACCGACGCCGAGCGCGCCCAGGTCCGCGCCGGCAGCCCGGTCGGCAGCCGCTACGACACCGCGGTCAACCGCGAATCGGCGGCCGAGATCCTGTCGCGTCGCGCGCAACAGGCCGCCGACCAGGCCAAGGCGCCGGCGGCGCGCACCCGCGAGCAGGACGACAGCCAGGAAGGC
>JBDHQQ010000032.1:0-19737 GCA_039807145.1 Pseudoxanthomonas sp.
CGAGGTAGCGGCCGTCGCGCTTGCGCCGCAGTACCCATTGCGCGCGCGCCAGCACACGGGCGTCCGCGTTGCCGCGCGCGCGCAGCAGCGACGCCGGCCACAATTCGACATCGGGCGTGTTGTGCAGATGCAGGGGCTGGCCGCGCATCGGCGCAGCTTAGCGGCGCGGCGCGCCTTCCGCCAAGCGCCGCAGGGCATCGAGCAACGCCTGTGGCTTCTCCGGGCTGAGCAGGATGAAGCGTCCGTCGCGCTGCGGCAACGCCAGCACGCGCTCGCGCCCGGTCAGCAGGCAGAACGCCTTGGCGCGATTGCGCAACCGGTAATGGCCGGCCTGGAAAAAGGGCAGGTTGAAGCCGTTGGACTTCAGCGCCGGCTTCAATTCGGTGTGCTCGGCCAGGTCGACGATGCGGGCGCGCTCCAGGTCGAGCGCATCGACGACGATGCGCCGGGTGTAGAACGTTGCGGCGACGCACAGCTCGGTTCCCGCGATGCGGATGCGCCGGCGACGCAGGGCCAGCAGGGGCACGCCCAGCGACAACACGAGCAGCGGCGGAACCCAGGCCGGGATCGGCGTGGCCTGGTGGCGGGGCAGGAACAGCACGCCGACGACGACCGCCGCGACGATGGCGACCAGCACGGCCCACGAGGCGGCATGCAGCGGCTGCAGCGGGAAATCCTGCGTGGAGGCGTCCTTCTTCACGGCGAAGCTCCGGTCGAAAGCAGCGGACCCAGCACATGCAACACGATGTCGGCGGCGAAGTGGCCGACGATGGCCATCTCCAGCCCGCGCTTCCAGTACAGCCAGCCGAAGGCCACGCCGGCCAGCGCGTTGAGCAGCACGGTGCGCGTCACGACCATCGCATCCAGGCCCCAGACGTGGCTGGCGGCGGGCAGGTGGCCCACGCCGAAGATCAGGGCCGCCGCGACGATCGCGCTCCAGTAGACGGCATCGCGCGGTTGCGCGCGCTTGAGCTTCGCGACGATCCACACCAGCAGGGTCATCAGGAACAAGCGCAGCTGCAGTTCTTCGGCAATGCCGCCGTAGAAAGAGGCGAGCAGGCCGTTGAACGCCGCTTGCGCGCCGCCGATATCGGTCGGCGGATGCCGCATCGGCGGCAGGAGCGGGTCGATCGCCAGCGAGACGCCGATCACCAGTACGGCGGCCAGTGCGCCGAGCAGGGCGGAATTCAGCGGCTTGAGTGCGGATTTCTCCAGCGGCTGGCGGTTGATCCAATGCTGCAGCAATGGCGCGCCCAGGCCGGCCCGATGGCCCATGCGCAGGCCCAGCAGCGACAGTACGCCAAGCAGCACCATCGCTTGTCCCGCCTGCGCGACCACCAGTACCCACAGCGGCACCGGGATGCGCGCGAACTTGTCCGGCATCAGCTGCATCAGGTACGGGATCAGTGCGGCCGTGGCCAGCGCGGCGACGATGCCAAGCAGGGCGGCGACCTTCAGGTCGTGTTTCCAGGGCGCTGCGGGTCGTGGAGCGTCGAAAGTCATGTTCCGGTGGGTCCTCAGTGTTGGCGTATCCAGGCGGCGACATCGTCGATCAGCTGCGGATCGACGTGTCCCGGGCGCTGGTATTCGGCCAGCGAACCTTCGCCTTCGCCCGGCATGCCCAAGTGGTTGAGTTTTTCGTACAGCTTGAACGCGACCTTCTGGCTGTCGCCGAACCCGGCCTTCCAGTTCTGCCAGTCGGCGTCGACCACCTGGATGTCGCGCTCGCCCTGCAGCACCAGCATCGGCAGGCCGATCCGCTTCGCTTCGGCGACCGGGTCGACGGCTTCGATGCTGCGCCAGTAGCCGACCGGCATGCCCAACACCGATTTGCTCGAAGGATCCGCGGCCGGGTCGCGCGCCGCGCGCACCTGCCGGACCAGCGCCTCGATCGCCTCGCGCTCGGCATCGCTGGTCTTGCCGTCGTCCAGCACGGCCAGCCGGCGGTTCTGTTCGATCAGGATGTCCAGCAGCGGCCGCGACGGCGCGGCCATCAGCACCAGCCCGGCGACGTGTCCGGAAACCGCGGCGATGCGCGGCGCCATCAACCCGCCCTGGCTGTGGCCCAGCACGAAAACGCGCTTCGGATCGACGCCGTCGGTCCTGCGCAGCGCATCCACCGCCAGCACCGCGTCGTGGGTGGTTTCCTGGTCCACGCCGAAATCGTTGCCGGCGAAGTCCTGCGGCCGCGCCTTGGTGCGCTTCTCGTAGCGCAGCACGGCGATGCCCTGCGCGGCCAGGCCGCGGGCGATGTCGAGGAAGGGCTTGTTGGGGCCGACGGTCTCGTCGCGGTCGTGCGGGCCGGAACCGTGCACCAGCACGACGGCGGGAACGGGTTTTGCGGAAGCCTGCCCATCGCCTTTCGGCAGGGTCAGCGTTCCGGGCAGCGCGCGTTCGCCTTCGCCGACCGTCACGTCGCGCTCGACGTAGGGCGCATCGGCGGCCACCGCCGGTGCGGGCATGCTGGCCTGCGCCGGCTGGACCGCGAAGCCCGCGATCCTGCCTTCGGCGTCGATGGCGAACTTCGCCACCAGTTCCGCTTTCTCGAAATGCAGAGGCACCTGCACCATCGTCGCGCCGCCCTGCGCGGAGACTCCGGCCGCGCCGCGGCCGGTGGCCTTGCCGGCCTGCGCCGGCAGCGATTCCCATACCGCCTTCAGCTTGTCCGCCGGCACCGCCTTGGCCATGTTCGCGTTGAACATCGACTCGGCTTCGGCATAACGGCCGGCGTCCAGGTGATCCAGCAGGCGGGCGGCCAAGGCGGCAGGCGCATCGGCTTGCTGCGCGGCGGCGTGGCCGGACAGCAGCAGGACGAATCCCATCGCCAGCAGGAGCAGGGAGGCCAGCAGCAGGCGGGCGACGTAGCGCGTGCCGCGCTGCGTACCGAAGCGGCGTTCGACCAGATGAGCGACATGGCGCATCTCAACCCTCCTTCTTGAAGACCAGCGTGGGCGAGGACACGGTCGGCGTGGCGTGCACCACGTTGACCAGTTCCCAGCCGGCGCGGCCGTGCTTGTCCAGTTCTTCCTGCAGGGCTTCCAGCTTGAAGCCGCCCATCAGGCCGGTCTTCAGTTCCACCACCAGGTATTTCCACTGCCTGCTCACGTTTCGTCCTCCGGTTCCGTATTCGGCTGGGGCGCGTGCAGCCGCCCGGCCTTGCGCAGCGCGTCGCGCAGCACGTATTCGATTTGCGCGTTCAGGCTGCGCAGTTCGTCGTCGGCCCAGCGCTGCGCCGCGGCGAGGACTTCGGCGTTGATGCGCAGCGGATAGGCTTTTTTTTCAGCCATTTCCACTCAACGGTTGCGATTGCGGCGGCGCATGGCCACGGCAATCAGGATGATCGTGACCGCGATCGCGCCGGTGAAAATCATGCTCATGGCGTTCTCCCGCGGCCTCAGTACAGCGTGCCGGCGTTGACGATGGGCTGGGTGCTGCGGTCGCCGCACAGCACCACCAGCAGGTTGCTGACCATGGCCGCCTTGCGCTCCTCGTCCAGCTGCACCACGCCGTTCTTCTGCAGTTCGGCCAGCGCCATCTCGACCATGCCGACCGCGCCGGCCACGATCCGCGTGCGCGCGGCGATCACCGCGTTGGCCTGCTGGCGCTGCAGCATGGCCTGGGCGATTTCCGGCGCGTAGGCCAGGTGGCTGATGCGCGCGTCGAGCACCTGCACGCCGGCGTCGGCGAGGCGCTCGGACAGTTCGTCCTTCAGGTGCTGGGAAATCTCGGTGGCGTGGCTGCGCAGGGCGACCTGGCCTTCTTCGTGCTGGTCGTACGGATAGCTGGTGGCCATGGTGCGCAGCGCCGATTCGGACTGGATGTGCACGAAGCTTTCGTAGTCGTCGACGTTGAACACCGCCTCGGCGCTGTCCACCACCTGCCACACGATCACCGCGGCGATCTCGATGGGGCTGCCGTCCAGCTCGTTGACCTTGAGCTTGCCCGATTCGAAGTTGCGCACGCGCTGGCTGACCTTCTTCTTGCTGTAGAAGGGGTTGTTCCAGCGTAGGCCGTTGTCCTTGACGGTGCCGACGTACTTGCCGAACAGGCTGACCACGGCGGCCTGGTTCGGCTGCACCGTGTACAGGCCGATCAGGCTGAGGAAGGCGACGATGCCGACCACGATGCCGGTGAAGATACTGACCCTGGACGCGGGGCCGTAGGCGTCCGGATCGGGGCCGATGCCGGTGACGAACAGCCAGACGGCGATGACGGCAAGCACCAGCACGCCGACCAGGTACGGGATGCCGGGCAGGGAGCGGATGGGGTTTTCTTTCATGGCGGTTCTCCGGTTGACGGGAAGAAAGATATCAAAATGATATCAATCGTCAATAACCGTTCGTCGGCGAGTCACCCCCTCCCTTTCGCCGCAGGCGAAGGGGAGGGCCAGGGAGGGGTGCCCTTGATCTTGGTTTCCCGTATGCCCGTAGAAGCGCCCCGGTAGACTGGCGGCCCCTCACACGACCCGCCTGCCCATGACCAAGCTCGGCACCCCGCTGTCCCCGTTCGCCATCCGCGTCCTGCTGCTCGGCTCGGGCGAACTGGGCAAGGAGGTGGCCATCGAACTGCAGCGGCTGGGCGTGGAAGTGATCGCCGCCGACCGCTACGCGGACGCGCCGGCGATGCAGGTCGCGCATCGCAGCCACGTGCTGGACATGCTCGACCCTGTCGCGGTCAAGGCATTGATCGAAAAGGAAAAACCGCATCTGGTGGTGCCCGAGATCGAGGCCATCCACACCGAAACCCTGGTCGAGCTGGAGCGCGACCGCGGCCAGCGGGTCGTGCCCACCGCCCGCGCCGCGCGCCTGACCATGGACCGCGAGGGCATCCGCCGCCTCGCCGCCGAGACGCTGGGCGTGCCGGCCTCGCCGTACCGCTTCGTCGATACCGAAGCCGAATACCGCGACGCCATCGCCGCGGTCGGCCTGCCGTGCGTGGTCAAGCCGGTGATGTCGTCGTCGGGCCACGGCCAGAGCACCGTGCGCGACGAAGCCGACATCGGCCCGGCCTGGGACACCGCGCAGACCGGCGGCCGCGCCGGCGCGGGCCGCTGCATCGTCGAGGGATTCATCGACTTCGACTACGAAATCACCCTGCTGACCGTGCGTCATGCCGGCGGCACTTCGTTCTGCGAACCCATCGGCCACCTGCAGCAGGACGGCGACTACCGCGAAAGCTGGCAGCCGCAGCCGATGTCGCCCCGCGCGCTGCAGCGCGCGCAGGACATCGCCAGGGCGGTCGCCGACGACCTCGGCGGCTGGGGCATCTTCGGCATGGAATTCTTCGTCAAGGGCGACGAAGTCTGGTTCAGCGAAGTCTCGCCGCGTCCGCACGACACCGGCCTGGTCACGCTGGTTTCGCAGGAACTGAGCGAATTCGCCCTGCATGCGCGGGCGATCCTCGGTCTGCCGATTCCGGTGATCCGCCAGAACGGTCCTTCGGCCTCGTGCGCGATGCTGGCGCGCGGCCACGGCGTGCCGGTGTTTTCGAACGTCGAGGCCGCGCTGCGGACGCCCGACACCGCGCTGCGCCTGTTCGGCAAGCCGCGCGTGGCCGGCCACCGCCGCGTCGGCGTGGCCCTGGCGCGCGGCGAAAGCATCGATGCCGCCCGCGCGACTGCGCGCGATGCGGCGGCGGCGATTCAAATCGAATTGGAATAAGCTTTCTCCTTCTCCCCGTGCAGCGGGGAGAAGGTGCCGAAGGCGGATGAAGGGCGGCGAGCGAAGCGAGCGCGTCTTTGCTTTTGCTTTTTACGATCGACGGAAAAAGCAAAGTCAAAAGCGCCCCTCACCCGCCTATGGCACCCTCTCCCCATCGATGGGGAGAGGGGACAATCGGTTCCATCGGAGAAACGCATGAACGCAAGCGAAGGCTATGCGGTATTTTTCTTCCCGCAAGCGCTGGAAGCGCTGGGCGACGCGGTCAAGCCGTACCTGACCGGGCAGGCCGAAGGCCCGCACATCTTCTGCAAGGAGATCGACACCGGCGGCGCGTTCACCGAGATGACCCTGGTGGGGCAGAGCCCGGAAGGCCGCAGCGTCGAGCTGGAACTGATGGTGCCCGGCAGCATGATCCGCATGGTCGTGTCCGCGCAAAGCGACGGCAGCTTCGGCTTCGGCCCGCGCCCGGTCGAGGCGAAACCGGCGAAGCCCGCGATCACGCCGGTCGCATAGGCCTTACAGGCCCAGGTCGACCCACACCAGGTGATGGTCGCTGCCGTCGGCGATGGCGGCAGCGGGATCGCCCTGTTTCGGCCAGAACACGCCACTGCCTTTCGCGGCGAAGCCGACCGAAGGCAGCACGTAGTCCAGCCGCATCGCACCGGTCCTGGGGCCGAAATCGCCGGTGACGTGTTCCGGTGCGCCGCGGTGCGCGATGCCCTTCGCCGCGTAGGCGCGCGCGGTTTCCGCGCCGCCCTCGCTGCGCGGCGTGGCCATGCACAGCACGCGCGGATGTTCCAGCAGCTCGACGATGGCGTCGTGACGGCCGTCGCCGTCGGCCGGGTCGTTGTTCAGGTCGCCGGCGATGACGAAACGCTCGCCTTCGGGCAGCCCGCCGCAGCGCCCGGCGTCGTCGCACAGCCAGGGTTTGTCATCGGCCGACAGGTATTCGCGCCACAGCCGGATCTCGTCGGCGTTGCGTGCACCGTTGCGGTCCTCGGGGCCGTCGAATACCGGCGGGGTCGGGTGCGAGACGAGGAAATGCACGAGGCCGCCGGGCGTGCGCACCGGCACGTCCCAGTGCGATTTCGACGACAGGCGCAGTTGCCGCCAGATTTCGTCGGAATAGAAGGCGCGGCGCGAGGTCGGCTCGATCGGCGCCGCGGCATCGGGCAGCGCGCTCCACTTCAGCAGCTGGAACGTGCGCACGCGCGACGCATCGATCGGGTGCATCGACAGCACCAGCATGCCGTACTGTCCCGGATGCAGGCCGTAGCCCCAGGCGTCGTTGCCGCGGTTGCGGCCTTCGCCGCCGGTTTCGCCGTTGCCGTCCAGGTCCAGCCCGCTGGGCACGCCGGTGTTGACCGGGGCGAGGTAGCGATGCGGATAGCGCAGCGGTTCGCCGCCGCCGGGCTGGGCCGCTTCCAGGTATTTGTGCTGGAACAAGTCGGCGGCGCGCCCGGCTGCGTCGTAATCGAATTCGTTCAACAGCACCAGGTCGGGCCGCACCCGCTGCAGCACCGCGGCGATCTTGCGCGCGTGCGCGCTGTCGCCTTCCAGTTCGCGGATCAGGCCGCCGGCTGCATCCGAATACAGCGAGGTGTTGTAGGTCGCCACGCGCAGCGTGCTTGTGGCCGGCGCAGGCGCGTCGTTCGGCGCGTTCATCGAACAGGCGGCCAGGGCGAGCAACGGAAATATGAGTGCCGGGATGCGCATGCGCTGATTCTGGCACGGCTGCGTTGCGCCGGCATGTCGCGATCAGCCGCGCTGCGGCAGCGCGTCGCGCCGCCACTGGCGGCCGTCGAACCATTCCAGAGGATGATAGCGGCGCTTGTAGTCCATCTTGTGGTGGCCGTCGATCCAGTAGCCCAGGTACAGGTGGCTGCGGTATTCGCGCTGCGCCCATTCCAGCTGGCGCAGGATCGCCAGCGTGCCCAGGCCGTGCGCGGCGTAGTCCGGGTCGTAGAAGGTGTACACCGCCGACAATGCGTCCGCCACCATGTCGGTGACGGCGACCGCGACCAGCCGGCCGTGGCCTGCGTCGCTGCGGTCGCGCAGTTCGAGGAAGCGCCCCTGCGACCAGCTGCCGATCAGGAACTGGTCGAATTCCGCAGGGCCGTGGTCGTCCATGCCGCCACCCTTGTGCCGCGCTTCGAGGTAGCGCCGGTACAGCGCGAGGTGTTCCTCGCTGCGCTCCGCCGCGACGATCCGCGCCTCGATGTGCGCGTTGCGCGCGGCGCAGCGTCGCTGGCCGCGATCGGGCCGGAAGTCCGCCACCGGGATGCGCACCGCGATGCAGGCCTGGCAGTGCGGACAGTGTGGCCGGTAGACCAGGTCGCCGGAGCGGCGGAAGCCCCAGCCCAGCGCGGTCGGGTAGAACTTCGGCAGGCGCGGGTCGCGCGGGTCCAGCACCAGATCGCGCGCGGTGCGCTCCGGCCAGTAGCCGCACGGATGCTCGCCGGTATGGAACAGGCGCAGGTCGTCGCCGGCGCTGGCGCTGTCGGTGCCCATCAGGAAGCGCGGCGGTTGGCGGCAGTTCGGCACATGCGGCCAGCATACTGCGCCCGGTGCGCCGCCGGCGTGGCGACTGTCTGCAAGGTGAATGCGCCCGGCCCCGCGTCAACCGGCCGCGCCACGGGGCGTTTTTGTCGCCAGTGGCCGATCCGCGCCACGGTCAACCGAGAGGCAAGCAACAATGACCCGCAAGAATCTGCTGATGATGGCCGTCCTGGTCGCCCTGGCCGGCGCCGGCGCCGCTTGTGCGGCGGACCAGAAGACCGATGCCGCCGCCAAGGGCGGCGAACGCCACGCGAAGATCGACGCCAACGGCGACGGCTTCATCGACAAGGCCGAGGCGGCGAAATCCCCGCGCCTGGCCGAGAAGTTCGACACGCTGGACAAGAACAAGGACGGCAAGCTGTCGAAGGACGAACTCCCTTTCGGCAAGGGTCGGGACGGCCGCCGCAGGGAAGCGCACCGTTTCGGCCCGCGCGGTGATGGCGGCGGTTTCGGCAGGCTCGACGCCGACAAGGACGGTCGCATCAGCAAGGCCGAGGCTGCCAACAGCCCGATGGCCGAGCGCTTCGACGCGATGGACGCCAACAAGGACGGTTATCTGGACAAGGCCGACCGCGAGCAGCGCATGAAGCAGCATCGCGATGAATGGTTCGCCAAGGCCGACGCCGACAAGGACGGCAAGCTGAGCCGCGCCGAGTTCGATGCCGCGCAGCCGCAGCGCCCGCCGATGCAAGGTCCCGGCGCGCCGCCTCCGCCGATGCATGGCCCCGACGCACCGCCGCCGCCGGCCAAGCCCTGACGGGCTTTCCGGGCGAAACGAAAAACCCGCGTCGCAAGGCGCGGGTTTTTCTTTGCCTCGTGGTTTCGGCTTCGCCGGCGCGCCGCGATCCGTCTGCGCGTCACTTCGACGGAGTCAACCTCACGCGGACTTCTTCTTCGTCTTTCTGTTGTGCGGGCGCCGGCGCCGAGGGGGGTTGCAGGGCGGGTGACGTGGCTGGCGTGGCCTGTGCGCGGGATGGCTGCACGTGGCGGAAGCGGTTCAGGGTCAGGAACGCCGCCACCGCGATCAGCAGGAGCAGGGCCGCGCGGAGGCGCCAGCCCCAGTTGCCGCGACGCGGCGCCTCGTCCCCGCTTTCGCGGAACACGTAGTTCGAACCCTGGTCCGGTCGCGTCGAATCCAGCAGGCCGGCTTCGCGCAGGATTTCGCGCGCGCGCGGCTGGTCGACGGGATGCTTGATCCACAGCGCCGGCTGCTTGCGCGCCGGCTTCGGGTCGCTGAAGCTGAACTGCCCGCCCATGCCGCCCTTGTACGAGCGGCCGTTGCTGATGTGCACGGCGATGCCGGCGTCTTCCATCAGCCTGGCGACACCTTCGACGGTTTCCAGGCGCTGGCTGGTGAATACCTGGCGCATGTCAGTCGCGTGCCTCCGTCGGCACCACGCGGATCAGGCCTTCCTGCGCGGTGCTGGCGACCAGCCGGCCCTCGCGATCGAAGATCTGCCCGCGCGCCAGCCCGCGCGAGTTCTGCGCGCTGGGGCTGTCGATCGAATACAGCAGCCATTCGTCGGCGCGGAACGGGCGATGGAACCACAGCGCGTGGTCCAGCGAGGCCATCTGCACGTTCGGCTGGTAATAGCTGATGCCGTGCGGGAAGTTGGCCGTGCCCAGCAGCTGGAAATCGGAAGCGTAGGCAAGCAGCGCGCGATGCAGCTCCGGCGAATCGCCGACCGGCTCGCACAGGCGGAACCACACCTGCTGGAACGGCGGGCGCTTGGGCGGATTCAGTTCGTCGCGCGGGTACACGTGGCGGAACTCGAACGGTCCGCGCCGCGACAGCCAGCGCTGCACCTTGGGCGGCAGTTTCGCCATCACCTCGGCTGGCACCGGCGGCGCGGGTTCGATGTCCTCCGGCTGCGGCACCTCGGGCATCGACAGCTGGTGTTCGACGCCGCTTTCCTCGCCCTGGAACGAGGCCGCGCAGAAGAAGATCACCTTGCCGTGCTGGATCGCGCTGACCCGGCGCACCGAGAAGCTGCCGCCGTCGCGGGTGCGGTCGACGTCGTACACGATGGGCGCGTCGGTGTCGCCGGCGCGCAGGAAATAGGCGTGCAGCGAATGCGCGCGGCGACCGCTGGCCGCATCGACGGTGGCCTGCGCGGCCGACAGCGCCTGGCCCAGCACCTGCCCGCCGAACACGTACTTGGTGCCGATGTCGCGGCTCTGGCCGCGGAACAGGTCGGCTTCCAGTCGCTCCAGCGACAGCAGCTCGATCAGTTCGGAAACGACGGGTTCGGGGCTGGGGGACAAGACGGGAATTTCCGGCTGGAGAGGGGCGAATTATACCGGGCGCACCGAATGCCCTCGCAGGAGCGCTCTCGAGCGCGACAGGTCTTTCATGGGAAGGCCCGTCGCGCTCGAGAGCGCTCCTACGGAAGCGATGTCAGGCGTTCGAGCGGTACCTGTCGCAGGACCGTTTCCCACGGGAATAGCGGGCCCGGGTCGCGCTTGCGCCTCACGCGGGCGGCCGGGTCGTCGCTGGCCGGCACTTCCTCGCGGTCCAGGTCCTCGTGGCCGGCGATGAAGCGCAGGTTCGGCAGCGTCGATTGCAGGTGGCGCAGCAGTGCGGTCAGCGCGTCGGTCTGCGCATCGGTATAGGGCTCGCGCATGTGCTGGTTGCCGGCGGCCAGCCAGTCCGGGTAGCGGCCGATGTTGACCAGTTCTATGCCGACGGAGCGCGGGTTGTGGCCGCGCACGTGGTGGGCGATCCGGTCGAGCGCCACGTATTGACGGGTGCCGCCGTCGCGGTCGATGTAGTAGTGACCGCTGTTGCCGGCGCCGGACACATACAGCACGCGTTCGCCGTATTCCCGCGCCATGGCCAGGTCGGGCAGCTCGGTGCAGTGGATCACCACCAGGTCGATGTCCGCCAGCGCCCGCGATTCCAATCTGGTTTCGTAGGGCAGGGATTCGACGATCAGGTGCGGCGCTTCGGTGGTCATCGCCGCATGCTAGCACTCCGGTAAACTGACGCGATTCCCCCAGTTCCGGTGCGCCATGCCCCAGGGTTCCGAGCCAGACGCCGTCGCACGCCCGCGCGGCCATTGCATCCTGTCGCACGGCTTCGAAAGCGGCCCCGACGCGACCAAGGTCACCGCCCTGGCGGAAGTCGCCGAGCGCCTCGGCTGGACCCACGAACGGCCCGATTACACCGACCTGGACGCGAAGCGCGAAGTTGGTGAGCTCGGCGACGTGCCGGGCCGCCTGCAGCGCTTGCGCGAGCTGGCCGGAAAGGCCGCCGCGCGCGGGCCACTGGTGCTGGCCGGGTCCAGCCTCGGCGCGTACATCTCGGGGCGCGTTTCGCTGGAGGTGCCGGTGCGCGGCGTGTTCCTGATGGCGCCGGCGCTGGCGATGGGTCCGCTGCCGGCGCTGGATGCGGCCGACGTGCCGATGTCGATCCTGCACGGCTGGGACGACGAGCTGATTCCCGCCGCCGCCGTCGTGCAGTGGGCGCAGGCGCGCCGCGCGCGGCTGCTGCTGGTGGACGATGCGCATCGTTTGTCGAACCACGTGGAAGTGTCGGCCGAAACCTTTGCAGCCTTGCTTTCCCGCCTTTGATCGTCATCCCAGCGCAAGCCGGGATCCATTTTGTTTTTGCTGTTGCTTTCTGACCTCCAAAGGCAACGGCAAAATGGATCCCGGCTTTCGCCGGGATGACGGAACCGGAAATTTGGAATCACTTTGAAATTCTTCGTCTCCTGCGCCAAGGGCCTGGAATACCTGCTCGCCGACGAGCTGCTTTCGCTGGGCGCGGCGAAGGCCAGCGCCACCATCGCCGGCGTCAACGCGGAAGGCGAACTGGCCGACGCGCAGCGCGCGGTGCTGTGGTCGCGCCTGGCCAGCCGCGTGCTGTGGCCGATCGCCGCGTTCGACTGCCCGGACGAACAGGCGCTGTACGACGGCGCGTCGGCGGTCGAATGGGAGAAGCATCTCGATGCCGGCATGACCCTGGCCGTCGATGCGCACGTGTCCGGCGAAGCGATCACCCATGCGCGCTACGCGGCGCAGCGGGTCAAGGACGCGGTGGTCGACCGCTTCCGTTCGCTGGGGATCGAGCGGCCGTCGGTCGATGTCGAAAGCCCCGACCTGCGCCTCAACCTGTCGCTGCGCAAGGGCCGGGCGACCCTGTCGGTGGACTTGTCGGGCGGGCCGATGCACCGGCGCGGCTGGCGGCGCGAGCAGAACGAGGCGCCGCTGAAGGAAAACCTGGCCGCGGCGGTGCTGCTGCGCGGTGGCTGGCCGCAGCTGTACCGCGATGGCGGCGCGTTGCTCGACCCGATGTGCGGCAGCGGCACGCTGCTGATCGAAGGCGCGCTGATCGCGGCCGACGTCGCGCCGGGCCTGCAGCGGCACGGGAATGTGCTCCCGACGCGCTGGTCGGGGTTCGATGCGAAGATCTGGCGCGAACTGTTCGCCGACGCGGTCGCGCGCGAGCAGGCCGGTCGCGCGGCGCTGAAGCCGGCGTTCTTCGGCAGCGATATCGATCCACGCGCGATTCGCGGCGCGGAGGAAAACGCGGTGCTGGCCGGCCTGGCCGGGTTGATCCGGTTCGAGGTGCGCGACGCGGCGAAGCTGGAGGCGCCGCCGTTCGAACGCGGCCTGGCCACATGCAATCCGCCGTACGACGAGCGCCTGTCCGCCGATGCCGGCCTGTACCGCATGCTCGGCGATGCGCTGAAGCGCGCGCTGCCGCAGTGGCGCGCCAGCCTGCTGTGCGGCAGTGCCGATCTTGCGCATGCCACCGGCCTGCGCGCGGCGAAGAAATACCAGATGTTCAACGGCGCGATCGAATGCGCGCTGATCGTCTGCGATCCGATCCTGGCGGCGAAGCCCGCGGCGGAGCCGCGCCCGCTGTCGGAAGGCGCGCAGATGGTCGCCAACCGCCTGCGCAAGAACCTGAAGAAGCTGAAGGCGTGGCGCGAGCGCGAAGGCGTGGCCTGCTTCCGCGCCTACGACGCCGACCTGCCCGAATACGCCGCGGCCATCGACGTCTATGCCGAGGACGGCGGCGAAGGCCGCGCTTTCCTGCACGTGCAGGAATACGCCGCGCCGGCCAGCATTCCCGAAACCGACGTGCGCCGCCGCTTCGGCGAACTGCTGGCCGCCGCGCGCGAAACCTTCGCCGTGCCGCCGGAGCGGGTCGCGGTGAAGTCGCGCGAACGCGGCAAGGGCGGTTCCAAGTACGGGCGCTTCGCCGAGCGCGAGGAAGCCATCGTCGTCCGCGAGCACGGTGCGCGGCTGAAGGTCAACCTGTTCGATTACCTCGACACCGGCCTGTTCCTCGACCATCGCCCGCTGCGCGCGCGCATGGCCAGGGAGGCGAAAGGCAAGCGCTTCCTCAACCTGTTCTGCTATACCGGCGTGGCCAGCGTGCAGGCCGCGGTGGCGGGCGCGGCGGCCACGACCAGCGTCGACCTGTCGGCGACCTACCTGCAGTGGTGCGCGGACAACCTCGCGCTGAACGGCCTCGGCGGCGCGACGCACCGGCTGGTGCAGGCCGATGCCGTGCGCTGGCTGGAAGCGGAGCAGGGCGAATACGACATCGTGTTCTGCGACCCGCCGACCTTCTCCAACTCGGCGCGCGCGGACGACTTCGACGTGCAGAAGGAGCACCTGCGCCTGCTGCGGGCGGCGGTGGCGCGGCTGGCGCCGGGCGGCGTTGTGTATTTCAGCAACAATTTCCGCCGCTTCCGCTTCGACGATGAAGCGGTCGCCGGTTTCGCCGTGGCCGAGGAAATCAGCCGCGCGACCATCCCGCCGGATTTCGAGCGCAACCCGCGCATCCACCGTTGCTGGCGGTTGAGGAGGCTGGGCGATGAAACGTGAGGCTATTGCTTCGGCGATAGCGGGAAGTGGAATTCAGCGGTGTTTCCCTTCTCCCTTCGGGAGAAGGTGCCCGAAGGGCGGATGAGGGTACGGCGAAGCCAGGGCGATTGAACCACCGTGGCTCCGCCGTACCCTCACCCCAACCCCTCTCCCGGTGGGAGAGGGGTATCTAGGCCGAATGCTGGATAGAGCCTGATGATGAATGACGAGCGGATTTTTCCCGTCGTTCTACCCCAGCGCCTTGCGCGCCGGCACGTAGTCGTAGCCCAGGGCTTCGGCGACCGCGCGGTAGGTGATCTTGCCGGCGTGGACGTTGAGGCCGTTGAGCAGGCGTTCGTCTTCCCGCATCGCCTGTGCCGCGCCCAGGTCGGCCAGTTGCACCGCGAACGGCAGGGTGGCGTTGGTCAGGGCGAAGGTGGAAGTGCGGGCGACGCCGCCGGGCATGTTGGCGACGCAGTAGTGGACGATGCCGTCCACTTCGTAGATCGGGTCCTGGTGGGTGGTCGGCTTCGAGGTTTCGAAGCAGCCGCCCTGGTCGATGGCCACGTCCACCAGCACCGAGCCAGGACGCATCAGCTTGAGTTGTTCGCGCGAAACCAGCTTCGGCGCGGCCGCACCGGGAATCAGCACCGCGCCGATCACCAGGTCGGCATGCGGCAGGCGTTCGTCGATGGCGTCGCGGGACGAATGGATCGTGGTCAGCTGGTGGCCGTATAAATCGTCGAGGTACTTCAGCCGTTCCAGCGAACGGTCGAGGACGGTGACGCGGGCGTTCAGGCCGGACGCCATGCGCGCGGCATTGGTGCCCACCACGCCGCCGCCGAGCACCAGCACTTCGGCCGGTTTCACGCCGGGCACGCCGCCCAGCAGCACGCCCGAGCCGCCCTGCGCCTTCTCCAGCGCGTGCGCGCCGGCCTGCACCGACATGCGTCCGGCGACTTCCGACATCGGTGCGAGCAGCGGCAAGCCGCCCTTGCCGTCGGTGACCGTCTCGTAGGCGATGCAGGTGGCGCCGGACTTCACCAGCGCCGCGGTCTGTTCCGGATCGGGCGCGAGGTGCAGGTAGGCGTACAGCACCTGGCCGGGGCGCAGCAGGGCGCATTCGTCCGGCTGCGGCTCCTTGACCTTGATCACCATGTCGGCGCGACCGTAGACCTCGGCCGCGGTGTCGACGATCTGCGCGCCGGCCTTGGCGTATTGCTCGTCGGCCAGGCCGATGGCCTTGCCCGCGTCGCGCTGCACGAGCACCTGGTGGCCGTGTGCGGCCAGTTCGCGCGCGCCGGCCGGGGTCAGGCCGACGCGGTATTCATGGTTCTTGATTTCCCTCGGGACGCCGACAAGCATGTTGTTCTCCGGTTGCGGTCGGGCGCGCATGGGGAAGCGCCGGCGGATCGGCGGATTCTACGCGGTCGTTCCGCCGCGCCATGCCGCACCGCGGCAGGCGAATCTGCCAGAATCGCCCGACCTCAACCGGCCTTGCCCCGATGACGCCAACCCCAGCGGAGAACCCGGCGACCAACTCCCCCGCGCGCGTGCTGTTCGCCAGCATGATCGGCACCACCATCGAGTTCTTCGACTTCTACATCTACGCCACCGCGGCGGTGATCGTGTTCCCGAAGCTGTTCTTCCCCGAGGCCGATCCGAACGCGGCGGTGCTGCAGTCGTTCGCGACCTTCGCGCTGGCGTTCTTCGCCCGGCCGGTCGGTTCGGCGCTGTTCGGCCACTTCGGCGATCGCATCGGGCGCAAGGCCACGCTGGTCGCGGCGCTGCTGACGATGGGCCTTTCGACCGTCGCCATCGGCCTGCTGCCGACCTACGCGCAGATCGGCGTCGCCGCGCCGCTGCTGCTGGCGCTGTGCCGGCTGGGGCAGGGCATCGGCCTGGGCGGCGAATGGGGCGGCGCGGTGCTGCTGGCCACCGAGAACGCGCCGCCCGGCAAGCGCGCGTGGTACGGCATGTTCCCGCAGTTGGGCGCGCCGGTCGGCTTCCTGTGCTCGACCGGCGTGTTCCTGCTGCTGACCGAACTGGTCAGCGACGAACAGTTCCTCGCCTGGGCCTGGCGCATCCCGTTCCTCGCCAGCGCGGCGCTGGTAATGGTTGGCCTGTGGGTGCGGCTGAAGATCGCCGAGACTCCGGACTTCCGCAGGGCGATCGAGCGCGAGGAACGCGTGCGCATGCCCATCGCAGAGGTGTTGCGAAAACATCCCGGACGCCTGCTGGCCGGCACCTTCAGCCTGGTCGCGACCTTCGTGCTGTTCTACCTGATGACCGTGTTCGCGCTGAGCTGGGGTACCGGCAAGCTGGGCTTCGGGCGCGAGCATTTCCTGCTGCTGCAGATGATCGGGGTGCTGTTCTTCGCGCTGACCATCCCGTTGTCGGCGTTGTACGCGGACCGCTTCGGTCGGCGCAACGCGATGATCGTGGCCACCGTGCTGATCATCGCCTTCGGCCTGTTCGCCTCGCCGCTGTTTGCGGCAGGCAATGCCTGGGGCGCGCTGGCGTACATGTCGCTGGGGCTGGCCGCGATGGGCCTGACCTACGGTCCGTGCGGCACCATCCTCTCGGAGATGTTCCCCACCCAGGTGCGCTACACCGGCGCGTCGCTGGCCTTCAACCTGGCCGGCATCCTCGGCGCATCGATGACGCCCTACGTGGCGAAGAAACTGGGCGACGCCTACGGCCTGACCTACGTCGGCTACTACCTGACCGCCGCCGCCGTGCTGACCCTGCTGGCGCTGCTGCGGGTGCCGCGCGATGCAGCGCGCCCGTGACGCTTTGTAGAGCCGGGCATGCCCGGCTGCTCTTGATCTTCGCCCCGGGAAAGCAGCCGGGCATGCTCGGCTCTACAAGGACGGGTCGGATGTCTCCACGAAAAAGCCGGGCATTGCCCGGCTTTTTCGCGAAACGATGTCGTCCTTCTCCACGCTCGCGCGAAGAAGGACATCCGGCGCCTCAGTCGTTGCGGCCCAGCCACTTGTAGATGATGCCGCCGATCAGGCCGCCGAGGATCGGCGCCACCCAGAACAGCCACAGTTGCGACACCGCGCCATTGCCGACCATCAGCGCCACGCCGGTCGAACGCGCCGGGTTCACCGAGGTGTTGGTGACCGGGATGCTGATCAGGTGGATCAGGGTCAACGCCAGGCCGATGGCGAGACCGGCGAAGCCGGCCGGCGCATTCTTGTGAGTGGCGCCCATGATCACGATCAGGAAGAACGCGGTCAGCACCACTTCGCACAGGAACGCCGCTGCGGCGCTGTAGCCGCCCGGCGACAGCGCGTCGTAGCCGTTGGTGGCGAAGGCGCCGGCCGATGATGGGTCGATGGCGAAGCCCGCCGCGCCGCTGGCGATCTGGTACAGGATGAAGGCCGCGGCGATGGCGCCGGCCACTTGCGCCACGACGTACGGCAGCAGTTCCTTGCCGGAGAAGCGGCCGCCGGCCCACAGGCCGAAGCTCACCGCCGGATTGAAATGGCCGCCGGAAATGTGGCCCAGCGCATAGACGCCGGTCAGCACGGTCAGGCCGAAGGCCAGCGCCACGCCCATGTATCCGATGCCGAACTGGTAGCCATCGGCGCCGACCACGTGCGCCGCGAGCACGGCGCTGCCGCAGCCGCCCAGGACCAGCCAGAAAGTACCGAGGAACTCGGCCGCGAGTTTCTTGCCCATCGCCATTGGTATCCCCCTCGTATGAGTTGTTTCGGGTGCCGTCGCGGGCGACGGTGGGCGGAAAATAGCGGAAGGGCCGCGGATTGATGTTGAAATTTCGTTAGCCGGAGAAGCGGCTGCGGGAGCCGTCTCAGCGATCCGGCAGCGGAATGAACTCGGCCTCGTCGCCGGGAATCTTGCCGAAGCGGCCGTCGCGCCAGTCCTGCTTGGCCTGTTCGATCCGCTCCTTCGAACTGGAGACGAAGTTCCACCACAGGTGGCGCGGGCCGTCCAGCGGTTCGCCGCCCAGCAGCATCGCCTTCAGCGGCGTCTTCGCGCGCAGCACCGGTCGCGTGCCGCGGTCCAGCACGACGAGGTGCTTTTCGGGGATGTCCGCGCCATCCAGCTGCGCGTCGCCTTCCAGCACGTACAGCGCACGCTCGACCGCGCCGTCGTCGATGGCCAGCTCGGCGTCGGGCGGCAGGTCGAGGGCGACGTTGAAGGTGTCGGCGAACACGCGCACCGGCGATTCCATGCCGAAACCGCGCCCGGCGATCAGCCGCACGCTGGCGTCGCCGCGCTGCTGCACCGGCAGGGTCGCCGCGGGGTGGTGGCGGAATTCGGGGGCGGCTTCCTCGTCGCGCCGCGGCAGCGCCACCCAGGTCTGCATGCCGTGCACGTCGTGGGCGTGGTCGCGCACGCTGGCCGGCGTGCGTTCGGAATGGGCGATGCCGCGCCCCGCGGTCATCCAGTTGACGTCGCCGGGACGGATCGCCTGGTCCGAACCCAGCGTGTCGCGGTGATGGATTTCGCCGGCCCACAGGAAGGTCACCGTGGCCAGGCCGATGTGCGGGTGCGGGCGCACGTCGATGCCGCGCCCCGGTTCGAACAGCGCCGGGCCCATGTGGTCGACGAACACGAACGGGCCGACGCTGCGCGCCTGCAGCGTGGGGACGGCGCGGCGCACCTGGAAGCCACCCAGGTCGTGCACGCGCGGGGCGATGATCGTGGTCATGGCGATGCTCCGTTGCGAAGGGGGCAGCATTCCACCGCGGGGCCGGTTTTCACAGGGCGCGGCTGCAACGATCCGTTGCTCAGGGCGCGGCGGCGCGCAGCTTCAATGCGGCGCGCAGCTTGTCGCCGCGGCCCAGCGATTTCAGCTCCAGCACGTAGCCGGCCAGCGCATGGCTGCGCGGCTCGATGCCGGTATGCAGGGAAAAACTTTCCGTTCCGCCGCCATTCGGCGTCCAGTCGAAGCGGACCTCGGCGTCGCCGGCCCAGACGCACTGCACGTCGGGCTTGCAGCGCGAGTCGCCGGCCAGCCGGTCGAAGCGCAGCATGCCCTTGCCGCCCAGCGACACTGCTTCGCCCGCGCCCATTTCGAAATCCGCGTTGGCGACCGCTTCGCGTTCTGGCGAGCCGTAGTGGCGCATGGCCAGTCGCGGCGGTTGGCCGGCGGGGATCTCGATGATGGAAAGCCGGTCGTACACGGTTTCGTCCAGCGGTGGCGATTCGCACTCGCACAATGCAGAAACGATGTCGGGCACGGTGTTGCTGTGGCCAACCACCAGCACCGCGCCGCTGGCATGGCGCTGGCGCAGCTGCGCCGCGAAGTCCGCTGCCGACTGGTTCGCGTCGTAGGTTTCGATTTGTACCCCGTGCGCTTGCGCGGCCGGCTGCCCGGTCTGCCGGGTGCGCTGGTAGTCGGTGCTGTAGGCGGCCTGCAGCGGCATGTTGGCCAGTGCCTCGCGCAAGGCCTGCGCACGCGCCAGCCCCTTCGCGTTGAGCGCCGCGTCGCGGCTGCCGTCGTCGGTTTTTTCGGCGTGGCGCACGACGATGAAAGAAACGCCGTCGTTGTGCGGCGGCGATGTCGTGCAGGCGGAGCAGAACAGGAGAACGATGGGCAACAGGAGTTTCATGGGATTCGCGATTGTCGTGTCCACAGACGGTATGAAGCAGCGTAGCCCGGATGCAGCGAGGCGATGCGCTTTTCAACAGCCGGGCGGCTGGTCAATCCAGGTTCCCGGTG